>JAVBVX010000039.1:0-206712 GCA_036677665.1 Clostridium sp.
ACTGTCTTACTAGTAATTTAGTTGTGTGCTATAATGAGGAATGTAATTAGAGGAGCATAAATATTAATAATCTTTATGTGCAGGATGAGGAATACAAGGAGGATACATTATGAAAATTTCAAAGAAAGATGCGTTGATATGGTTCGAGTTTTTTTCAATATTACCAGAGGATGAGGAAGTTATGACAAAGCAACAAGAAATCATTTACTCTACCTTTTCACAGATTGAGGAAGCAATCGACCATAGAAATGACACGTTAATGTCAGAAATTAAAGGTTTGAAAACTTTAGATAATAGAACTGTTTTTGTGGGAAATGAGAGCAAATTCTCAAAAGGATGTCGTTCTTGTCTGTTGGGAACTGGTTTGAGTGCAATTAGAAAAACGAACAAATGCAATATAGAGTGTAAGTTTTGTTATAATTATGGAGCACTTGATGATATTCCTCCAGTTGGCGAAGGTATGTGGGAAATTGGAGGCACAAAATTTTATGAAAAGGATATTGATTTACTTCTTTCAATCTACAAGGAACCTACTGGTATTTCCTACGTTTATTTAGAGCCATTCATGGAAATTGAAAAATACTATTCAGTAATAAAGAAATTTAATGATGCGAAGATTCACCAACATCTATATACAAATGGTATTCTAGCTACGGAAGAGACATTGAGAGCATTAGGTGAAGCCGGTCTTGATGAGATACGTTTCAACCTGGGTGCCGCTAATTGTTCAGATAAAGTTATTGAAAACATTAGAATAGCGAAAAAATATATTAAAAACGTAGGCATTGAAACTCCAATGACTCCTGAGTTTTTCGAAGCTTTTTTTAAGAAAAAGCAAGCGATCTTAGAGGCAAAACCGGATTTCATCAATTGCGCAGAATTACATTTAAATGAGAATAACATAGGTAATTATTATGAGGAAAATATGTATATTTCAAGACATGGCTATATATCTCCAATTTGGAGTAGGGAATTAACTTTGAAATTTATGAAAATTGCCGATGAAGAAAAGTGGGATTTAGCAGTTCATGATTGCTCAAACTATACAAAATTTGCTAGAGATTTAAATTTGAATAGCAAAGAGGGCAAGTGGTTCGGAGCCAGTAATTATGCCTGTGAGTTTTCTAGGATTCCATACGAAGTATTTTTACCAATACTACGTGATGAAAATTTTAAGTTTTTAAGTGAAGAAGAATTACCTGAGGGGTACAAAGCAGGAGAGTTGATTTTTTAGAGAGTCTTGTTATACAGTTTGTGAAACCTCCAAATTGATGTTAAATAAAACATCAGTTTGGAGGTTTTTAATTATGACATCAAAGGGTGATAGTACAATAGCTAAGATAAATTTATGACGCTATATTTTCAGATAATAACAGATATAATGTTTAATTTAATATTACAATTATAATTTGTGAGTAGCATTCTCTACTTGACAGGATAAAACTAACAATTTACCAAAGGAGTCATCCTCATGAAATTACATAAAGGTTTAATTATAATACTTATTTTGTTTCTTATTACTTCATTAAGTGATTTTTTTTATTCTAAAAGAAGTAATATAGATTTGATACAAGACCATACAAATGATATTCTTGATACTATGATTTCGGGGGTAGAATCTAATGTAAGGAAGCCTGAAAAAATCATGACAGATATGGAAGCTTTAGAGATCACAATACCACAGGATTATTTCCCCTATGCTTTTATAAATAACAATGGAGTTTATGATGGTGCTTATATTAGAACACTTGAAAGGATCGGCCAAATATTTCACTTCAAAGTGTACTTTAATGAGAGGGACATTGATAACTTTCAAGAAAAGCATATTCTCAGGGGGGGAATAAGTGAGGCTAATGAAGACAGCGTTAAATCAGAACCATTAATACAAATAGAAAAAGGCAATAATAGTTCCAATAGTTTCGTAGCATATTTGGAGGCTATTAGCATTTCAGCGGGTATGAATGAACTTGTAGCAGCTATATCGGAGGAATATAATGTTGACTATTCACTAATCGAAAATCATAAAAATCAGATAAGAGTAATTGAAATAATAATAATTATGATGCCACTTAGCTGGCTTTGCATCTTTAGTATACTGAAAATAAAAAGTGACCTTCTGGCATCTTATGACTTTTTGACAAAACTCTCAAATCGAAGAGCTTTTGATAAAAGAAAAGATAGTTACGATATTGATACAACTACTGCTATATATAGATTTGGACAACTTAAAAAAAATAAACGATACAATCAATCATAAAGAAGGTGACAAATTAATAATTGCCTTTGCAGAAAGACTCAAAGAATTGTGTCCTAAAAAACATATTTATAGAGTTGGTGGAGATGAATTTATCATATTATATAAAGGCAACATAGAGACGTTTCTTACAAAATTAGAAAAAGTATTTCTTAATGATGAAAAAGAGTTAGTATTAAATGATTTTTCATTTTCTGCTGGTGTCGTAGAAATGAGACTTTTAGATGTTTTCTCTGTGGAAGAAGCTGTGAATATAACTGATTATACGATGTATGAAGCTAAGAGCAATGGCAAGGGACATATTCTTAGAGCAACTAAACAACATGTTGAAGATTATAGAATGACCAATTATATAAAGATACACGTTGAAAAGACTTGTAGGACAAGAAGCTTCATACCATTTTTTCAGCCATTTATAGACAGTGGGACAGGGCAAATGAAGGGATTTGAGACTTTAGTTAGAATGAGGCTAGGAAATGGCTATGCACCAAATGATATTTTAATTAAACAAGCAAAAGAATTGACCTTGTTAACAATGATTGATCTTCAAATGTTTGAAGAAAGTATGAAATTTGCTAGATTATTATTAGATAAACAATTAGCGGATGAGGAATGGGTTTTTAATTCAAATTTCTCAGCCTATACACTAGCTAGAATAAAAATAGAACAACTCAAACTTATTACAGATAAATACGGTATAAATCCTGCTCAAGTTGTTATTGAAATTACAGAAGACGACCTGTTGGAAAAATCTATTTATGACTTTTTATCTAATTATAAAAAATATGGATTTAAAATTGCTATAGATGATTTTGGTGCAGCGTATTCATCTTTTGTAAGATTGCTCGAAATAAAACCAGATATTATGAAAATAGACCGTTCTCTGCTTACATATGATATTTCAAATGATCAAGATGTGAGAAATATATATAATAACATAGTACATTTAGGCAGAGACCTTCACTCAACTATTACAGCAGAGGGCGTTGAACATATAGAACAAATTAATTTTTTAAAGTCGGTGGGTGTGGAGACTTTACAAGGATTTCATTTTTCTAAACCAGTGCCAAAGGAAGAGTTTATAGAACTTTTAAAGATAAATACTTTAATGGATGTTAATTTAATATAGAATTTACGTATTGCAATCTAACTCTTTGAGGATTCATAAATAGGAATGATCAGCAGGTATAAAGAAGGAGAAGCTTTCAGTTTTAATGAGGCAGTTTAACTTATTGTAAACTGTAAAAACCAGCAAGAGATTGATTATTTCTGGGATAAGCTCTCTGTTGTACCTGAGGCAGAGCAGTGCGGATAGATAAAAGATAAGTATGGATTATCGTGGCAGATTGTACCTGTGATTTTGAATGAGATGCTTAAATCAAGTGACAGGGAAAAATATCAGAGGGTGACCGAGGTAGTCTTGAAAATGAAAAAACTGGATATAGGAGTTCTGCAAAAGGCTTATGATGGCTTTTAGGCTGGTTGAAAACACCTTCTCATATTAGAAACCTCGGCGGTGCCATCTTTACTGATTTTCGCTACGGGATTCCGTAGCTCGCTATTGGAGATGATGTGATAACTGATATTAAAGGGGCTAAAGAGTTTGGTCTTTTTTCTGTTCTAGTGAAGACAGGTAAATATAAAGAAGGAGATGAAATTAAAATTTATCCTGATTTATTAGTACATAGGTTGGAAGATATCCTGGTTTCATTAAAATTTTAGAGTTAGGATGAATTTTTGCAATTTGTTATTATATAATATAATTAGAGATTAAGTGAGAGGAAATGATTTATGAAAGCTTTAATTATTTGTTGTTCTGACTATAAAAATAACACCGAAAAAATTGCAAAAATATTTGCTGAAAAAACTAATTCTGATCTAATAAATATAAGAGATGTAAATGATATAAACATAGAAAATTATGATCTAATTGGATTTGGTTCAGGAGTATATAAGGAACGCTTGTCGCCTAAGATATTTAAATTGGTTGATAAATTAAATCTAAGAAATAAAAATGTTTTTGTATTTTCAACAAGTGGAATTGGAATGAAGTTCTATAACAATAGTCTAATTAAACTATTAAAGACAAAAGGAGCAATAAACAAAGGTAGTTTTGCATGTAAGGGAAGCTTTAATGCAAAGGAATTTACTAACATTAAAATTTTTGATATTGTAGGAAGATTTTCGCAAGGGCATCCTAATAGTAAAGATTTTAAAAAAGCAGAAAAATTTATTGTTAGTCTAGTAGAGTAGTTTTAAGTTATATTTATTACTAATTTAAAAGTTTCACATTTTCCAACATTCTTCCGACGCAAATTACAATACGTCGGAAGTTTTTCTTTTAAAATATCTTCAAAAATTTGAACACTATTCTCTTGTATTTTTTATTACATGAGAATAAGTGCTCATAGTAGTGTATAAATTACATTATGGAATTGTACTAAGATTGAGGTTCAATGATTTCCCATGCTTTAGCTAATAACAATAAATCTTCTTGATGATAGTCGCCTTCAAATTGGATTTGTTGTTGATTTGCTACTTCAGGTTGTTGATCTATTTTCTTTTTAAGTGTTGTATTAATTGTCATAATAACACCTCCTACACTTTGATATATTGTCCTAATTAAAATAGTATTATTCTTAAATTTAAATGAGTTTATAGGAAAAAATAGAGGACGAATTACTTGATAATTTAAATACCTATCTTGAAGAATTTGATAAAACAAATACAAATATGAAATTTATATTGTCAGCGGAAAAAATCTTTGAGTATTTAAAAGACAATGCAAGATTGTGTAAGTTTTTGCTAAGTGAGCGTGGAGACCTAAGTTTTCAAAAAAAAGGTAATGATGCTTCTATACTATAAGATGATAACTGAGTTAACGGATAACAATAATATCAGTAAGGAAGATGCAGAAAATGTTTACTCATTTACAATAACTGGGTGGGGTGGTATCATTCAAAAGAATAAACAGGTGGATTTTAGTGATGATCTGATTGCCTTGATGAACCATCTGAATATTGAAAATGCTCTTATTTGCGGCTTGTCTATGGGAGGACATATTTCATTACAGACGGCAATCAGGTATCCGGAGAGAGTGAAAGGGTTAATACTTATTGGTACACCTTGTAGTAATACCTTTAATCTATATGAGAAAAAATTTGTTCCAATCAACCTGTTTCTAGTAAGTGGATACCTATGAAGACAAGTGGCAAAATTGGATTGCTCAGAAAATTGTCCACTATGAAAATATGATATCATATGCATAGGAGGATAAAAGAATGGCAAGTAATAATAGTAAGTATTCAGAAGAAATGAGAGAAAGAACAGCAAGACACATAATTGAAAATGGTAAGTCAGCTACAAGTATGGCTGAGGAATTAGGAATTGACATAAATACAGTGTGTCGTTGGGTAAGGGATTACCGAAGGAGACATAATTTACCGAGTTATGCAGAGGAAAAGGGTCTTAAGAGAGCAGATCCGAAAACTAATAATGAATTAGCCTATAGGGTTAAAGAGCTTGAAAAGGAGCTCAAATTAAAGGAAAAACAGCTTCAGGAAGAAAAAGATAAGGTTGAAATATTAAAAAAATCCCTGCACATCTTTATGCAACCCCAAGGATAAAATACGAAGCTATACATAAGTATAGAAGACGATTTACTATCCGGGAGATGTGCTTTGCATTGGGATTGAGCACAAGTACATATTATAAATGGTTAAAGATGAAGGAATGTAAAAAAAATAGAATATTCGCCGAAAAGGCATTGATAAAGCAGGTGAGAGCCGTATTTGAGGAAAATATAATATTTCACAGTGATAGGGGCGTGCAGTATAGTAGCATAACCTTCAACGAGATGCTTCGAAACAATAGGATACAATCAAGCATGAGTAGATGTGGTTGTCCTTATGATAACTCTTGCGTGGAAGGATTTTTTGCTTCATTAAAAAAAGAATGTATCTACAAGAGAAAATATAATACAATGAAGGAAGTTGAGCATGATTTATTTGAGTATATAGAGCTCTTTTATAATCGAAAGCGTCTGCATAGAACCTTGGGTTATTTAAGCCCAGTTGAGTATCGTATGCAGCATAGGGATAGAATATCCGCTTAAATCAACTAATTTTATCTGAAACAAAGTTTGAATTTTAGTGGACAAATCTCGACGCAGTCCAATCTCTCCAACAGAATTCTCTATATATGACGAAGATATGTAGAAATAATATTTATGTATAATAAAAAATTTCTTAAAGTAAGCCTTAAACGCGTTAATTTTTATACATTATTAAAAATATAAGCGACATTTTCCACTTAATGCATATACTTATATGAGTAATTTTAGGAGGAAAATATGTACTGTAAAAATTGCGGTAAAGAGGTAAAGAGTAATTCTAAATTTTGTAGCTTTTGTAAGACAGAATTAGAACATCTGGATGAAATAATAAAAGATATTAATAAAGATAAGTTAAAAATAAATACATCCAGACAAAAGAAAAAGTTCATTATATTAGAAATAGCAATTGTAGGAGTTTTAATACTAACAGGTTGTATGTTAAAAAGGCATACAAAGATTAGGAATATAAGTAATAAAATTGAAATTGGCAATCAATACTTGAAGGAAAGTAAGTATCAAGAATCACAAACTGCATTTCAAGAAGCAATAAATATAGATAAAGATAATAAGCAAACATATATTGAGATAAGAGATATTTATTTACAGAAAGAGAGGGTAGATGATGCACTCTCTATTTTGAAGTTAGCTACTATTAATGGAGTAAATGATTCTGAAATTATAAACTCTATTGAAGAAGTTAAGAAAAAATTAGGAGTAACTAATTTAGATTATACTATATATCAAATGGATGATTATAAGCTACCCGAAAGTGTTAACTTAAAGATAAACAACGAGAATACGGATGTTTCTGTTAAATGGAATCATACACAGGTGGATACAAGCAAGGTAGGCTCTTTCACCTTTGAAGGTATGGTGGATAAGTATGAGAGAAAGGTAAAAGCTACTTTCAAAGTAGTACCTAAAATTATATCAATAAAGAAAGTGAAACAAATAGGATATGTAAAAAGAGTGTATGATAATGCTGGAAACAGGTATTTAGAATTTGATGTTATTCAATTTTTAATAGGAGATGCTGCAGTAGAAGTTGCTAAGAAAGATGGATATGCAGTATATGAAGATGGAGAATATTATGTAATGAATGATTACTATATTGTGAATGATAGTGAAAAGTTAAAAACTTATGAAATCTCTAAGAAAGCATTCTTAAGTGTATTAGGAATAGATATAGATCCTTACGGTTCAGATATTTATAACCGACAAGTACCCTTTCAGCAGTTCAAATATATTGTAAATTCTGATGATTATGGATCACTATGTTATATATATACAGAAAATGATGTAGTAGTTAAAGTTGAAAGACAATTTGTACCTTAAGGATTAAGGTGCAAATTGTCTTTCAATAAACTGAAGAAGCTTTAGTAAATAATTTATCAAGGATATATACATATAACAACATCCCAAAGGTGTCTATAGTTGCAACTAGAAGTAACCATCCTGGTTTGATATGAATTATATTTAAGTTATTGCTAATGTAAATAACACTATAAAGAAACCATATTGCTATTGATTTTATCCACCACTTAGATTTTGAAAAATAAATAAACATACAAACAATTGATGAAATAAACAAATTTAAAAGGCTAATGAATGTGTAACTAGTTAAGGGATCTGTAAATATTTTTTTATTGATTTTTACAATATCTAATATTAAAAAAGGCCACCATATAGTAATCATATGTAGAGTAAATAATCCAAAGAACATGGAAAGATAACGCCAGATACCTACATTAAAAACAAAATTACTTTTGGAGACTTTTTTCCAAAATGTAAATAATACGGGAAGCCCAATCATTGTTATCCAAGTTATATACCAATTTTGCGAATAAATACCTAACTTTAAGAACAGCTCTTCTATAATCCCATAAAGTGCTGTAAATATAAAGAACCAGTAATACTTAAGGTTAAAAGCTATAATTAATAAGCCTGTTGAAGTTATTGAAAACTGAGAAAAAAGATTGCCAGCGAGTCCGTCATCTATTGGGGAGTTGGGAAAAACCATAGGATAATAATCGTAAGATCTTAAAAAGCAATATATGATAACTTCTATGCTAAAAGTCATTCCTGATATAAAGAAGAACAGCGCAGCTATATATGCTCGATTTTTTACTTTTTCCAATACAACAATTATTTGGATAATAGTTATAACTCCTAAAAGTATATACCAAATAGTATTGCTCCAAAATGTGGATGTCATATAATCACCACCTATATGTGTTTTTATTTGATATAGTATTTTAATAAATAAAATATTATAAATTCATTAAGCCATATTATGATAGATTAGTTTGCTAATGCTTTTAGTATAATATGCTTAAAAGAAATTAGAATTTTTATGTTTTGTGGAAAGTAATAAGAATAAGCATTATAATATAATTGCATTAGTTTTTATAGTGTAATTATTTTGTTTTGAGGTATTATTATGATAAGTGTAGAGATAGTAAAGCAAATAATGGCACATACATATAATGAATAGATTACAAAAGAAGCAGAATATCTTATAAAGGAGAAGTCTTTTCCTATAATTAAAGAATTACTAAATAAGGTGTCGGATTAAGTATGAATTTTGGAGGTAATAATTTGAAAATTATTATATCACCTGCAAAAAAGATGAATGTAGATACAGAGTTTGAGATACAGAGCATGCCGTATTTTTTGGACAAAACTGAGTTGCTCATGAGAAATATACAAAGTCTAAGTTATGAGCAATCAAAAGCTATGTGGAAATGTAATGATAAAATTGCTAGGAAAAGCTATGAGTATTTTAAAAATATGAGGCTTAAAGATAATTTAACGACAGCACTTCTTGCTTATGAAGGAATTCAATATAAGTACATGGCTCCTAATGTATTTGAGCATGAACAATGGGACTATGTAGATAAGCATTTGTATATTTTGTCAGGTTTTTACGGAATACTAAGAGCACTTGATGGAATTGTGCCATATCGACTTGAAATGCAGGCATTACTTAAAATTAATAAATATAGTAACTTATATGATTTTTGGGGAGATAGCCTGTATCGGAATTTATATGAAGATGAGGATGTTGTATTAAATCTTGCATCTAAGGAGTATAGCATATGCATTAAAAATTATCTTACAAATAAGGTGCGATTTATAAATTGCACTTTTGGTGAGTATAAGGAAGGTAAAATTACAACCAAAGGAACCTATGCTAAAATGGCAAGAGGTGAGATGGTTCGCTTTATGGCAGAGAATAAGATAGAATATATATCAGAGATTAAGCAATTTAACAGACTTGGGTATTATTACGATAAGGAAGCATCAAGTAATAATAATATAGTATTTATACGGTCTCATAAAAATAATGAATAATTTATCAACATTAAAATGTAGAGATGAATTGTTATGAAAGAAGAGGGAAATTATGAATGGAACGATACGTAAAGATATAAAAATAGGAACAAAAGTGCTTGTTGTTCAAAAACAAGACCAACGTTCAGGGAAGCTAACTGAAGGTGTAGTAAAAAAACTTCTTACAAACTCAGAGAATCATCCTCATGGTATTAAGGTTATGCTTGAGAATGGAATTGTAGGAAGAGTTAAAGAGATAAAATAATATTAGTATTAATGATTATTAGACAAGGAGGAAACAATGGTTCCTTTCTGTACTCATGGAGGCGGGGGATTTTGTCAAATTGAAGATGATATAGCTAGAGAGTGTTCAAAGTCTATCATTCTACCTGGCATTGCTGTAAATGGTACTTTTGAATCTGAAGAGGTTATAAAGTGGCTTGAGACAATTAAATATGTTTAACCAATAATAAAACTAAGTGGGGTGACAAGCTATCCTACTTAGTTTTATTCTATATAAGCATTTTATTTATAAAACTTAAATTTCTTTTATAACAACCTGATCAATAGCTAATCTTGGCCTTTGAGAAGGTTGTTTTGTAGTAGAAAAAGCATCTCAAACAATAAGGACACTATCTTTTTTACGGAATAATCAAATATGTCCTTCAGTATGACTTAGGGTATCTGCTATAGCAGGTGGAATTGGTGCTGAAGCAATTAAATCAAAAGGTTGAAAGACTTCAAGTAGAATTAAAAGTAGAAAAGGCAAAAGGTAATGCAAGTATTGGAGTCAAAATATTCTGTAGATAACTTGATGTTGGAATTTCCAGACACAGTATTAATTATTTAAAAGTAAATTATTTTTATATATGATGTGACTTAGTTTGACATTAACATATACTGCAATAGAAATTGGACGAAAGTGTCCAAAGATAGAGTTGTAGAAAAACAAGCTATTGATATAAAAGATATTTCTGTAATATACAGGAGGATTATTAGTATTACTAGAGTGTATAAAACTTTCTTGTTTATTTAATAAATGAGCAGTTGAGAGACACGACTGCTCGTTTATTAAATAAAGTTAACTTTTAATTGTATGTTAGTTAAGTAACCCCATAAAATATTCCACAATAATAGCTACAGCAACTACTAATGTTGAGATGATAAAACCATGGATCATAGGATTAATACCGGATTTTTTCATTTCATTAAAATCAGTGTTAAGACCAATGGCAGCAAGCGCAGATACCATTAAGAATTTGCTAATGTTTTTCAGTTCTGTGGAAACGGTAATAGAGAAGAAACCGAAACTTTTGATTAATGACATACCAACAAATGCCAATATAAACCATGGTAATAATGATGTAATCTTAATCTTATTGTATCTTGTACTACTTTCACCTGAATTTTTAGCTTTTTCGCGTACATTAATAAGCGAGAATATTAGCACGGTTGGAATAATGGAAAGCGTACGAGTCAGTTTTACCATAGTTGCAAAATCTCCAGCGACTTCGCTAAATGCATATCCAGCAGCAACTACACTTGAAGTATCATTTACAGCAGTACCAGCCCATAGGCCATAAGCTATATCACTTAATCCCATCATGCGCCCCATTATTGGAAATAATATTATCATAGCCATATCAAATAAAAATGTAGCTGACATGGCATATGCAATATCTTTATCTTCTGCTTCAATAATTGGGGCCATTGCAGCTATAGCGGATCCCCCACAGATACCAGTTCCAGCAGAAATCATATTAGAAAGTTTCCAATTTAAACCAAGCCATTTTCCAACAAAATGCCCACCACCAAAGCAAGTAAGAAGTGTAAATAACATTACGATTAGGGACAAACGACCAACATTAAGAATCGTGCCGATACTTAATGATGCACCTAATAAGATAATGGAAAACTTAAGAACTGTTTTGGAAGTGAATTTCAAACCAGCTTTTATCACTTTATTTGGTCTCATTATTTGATTAATTGTCATTCCAATAAATAGTGCAATAACGGAATCGCCAATTAGAGGAAGTGGTAGTAAGGATTCTATACATCTTGCGCACAATGCAATTAATAAAGTTACAATAAAACCAGGCATATAAGTAATTATTTTTTTCATAAATATCCTCCTTTAATGTTCTAGAATGATTTTATATGAAAAGAACGATAAATTCAAATTATGATATATTATTATATATAAATATATGTTATAGTTAAAAGTATAAAGCAAGAATAGAACATTAGGTTTAATGTAGTTCTTTAAGTCTCGGAACGGAGGTATATATGCTTGATGCTAAGATATTCACATTCTTAAAAGTAGCACAACATAAAAATTACACAAAGGCAGCCGCCGAATTGAATTTAACGCAACCTGCAGTTACTCAGCATATAAAAAAACTTGAGGAATATTATGGCTGTAGTCTGATTGATATCAATGGAAAATCAGTGAAATTAACTACTCAAGGAGAAGCTCTCTATAACTATGCTAATTTTCAAATTGCAAATGAAAAACAACTTATAAATCAAATTAAAAAAGTTGAAACACCAATTAAAATTGGTGCAACACTTTCTGTAGCGGATTATTATTTACCACCTTATTTAAGTTCTTATTTGGTTCATTATGATGAATTGTTTTCAGTAACAGTAAAAAATACAAAATCAATCATTGAAATGCTATTAAATAATGAACTATATTGTGCATTTATTGAGGGAATATTTGATAAATCATTATTTAACTTTTATGAGTTTTATAATACTAAGTTTCTTCCGGTAGCTAGAAAGGGTCACCCTTTAGAAGGTTTGGAAGTTACAATATCTGAAATCCATAAATATCCCTTGATTTTAAGAGAGGAAGGGTCTGGAACTAGAGAAATATATCACAATTATTTATATCAAAATAATGATTCTATACTTTCAGTTTCTAAAATTTATGAGATCAGCAGTTTTGGAATTATAAAAAAAGTGTTAGGAAGTTCAGATGCTATTTCATTTATGTATGAAGAAGTTGCAAGACAAGAGGTTGAAAGAGGAGAATTATGTTATCTTACGATAAAAAATTACTCTATCCATCGACCATTATATTTTATTTATCCTAGCAACAGTTTAATGAAAGAAAAAAATGAGCTATTTTATCAAAGATTGATGCAAAGATATTAATGGTAACTTAAGAAAGGAAGTAATATATATAAGCAATATACTGATTGCTTATTATTCGCTTTTTCAAAATACAGCGAATTTAGCATTAGAAATAGCAATACAGACTGGAGGGACTATAATAGAGATAATTCCTGATAAGAATTATTCCTTTGACTATAATACAGCCTGGCGTTGCTGTAAATGGTACTTTTGAATCTGAAGAGGTTACAAAGTGGCTTGAGACAACTAAATATGTTTAACCAAGAATAAAACTAAGTGGAGTGACAAGCTATCCTACTTAGTTTTATTCTTTATAAGTATTTTTATTTATAAAACTTAAATTTCTTTTATAAGCACTTCATTAATATCTAACCTTGGTCTTTGAGAAGGTGACTGATCTGGGTAACTGATGGGTAAAAGGGCTACAATCTCATATCTATCATCAAAGCCCAAAAGATTTTTAACCTTATCCTTATCAAACATCATAATCCAACAGCTTCCAAGACCTAGGTCTGTAGCTCTAAGGGTTATATGATCAATAGCAATAGCCGCATTTAGATATAAGCAAGATTTTATAGCAGCACTATCTATATTACTTTCTTTGTTATTATCAGCACTATAATTTTTTGTGTCTTCATCAAGTGGGGTATCTATAAAAGCTTTAGCTTTTCTTAATTCTTTCATCTTATCTCCAATTGAAGCCATTGAATGAGTATCAACACAGCAAGCAAGTACTACTGGGGCAGAGCTTACAAAAGGTAGTGGTGTACACTCATTCAATTTTGACCTTGCTCCTTCACTTTTTATCACTACATAACGTGTAGGCTGCAAATTGGTACCAGATGGTGCTAATCTTCCTGCTTCAATTAATTCTGTAATATACCCTTCAGGTATAGGATCAGGCTTAAATTTTCGTATGCTTCTTCTTAATTTTATTGCTTCTACTAGTTCCACTATAGAATCCTCCTATCATTATTTTATACGATTTTGTCATCTACCATAGGTGATATGAATATTCATATTAAAATATAAAATGTTTTGGGATTCCATCTTATTGAAACATAGCTTTAATACGAGTAAATGGTTTGCTTTATTACTTATTTATCATTTTTAATAATCTTAAATAATGGTTGGCCTCACGTAAAACATGATCTGCTAACAGTGGAGGGATAATAGATTTAATTTTACATTCTAATAAGCCTTCCGTGGATGCTTTTTTAAAAGCTTTGATTTCTTCTGTAGATTCTAAGCTTCTTTGAACAATTTCATTTTCAGCTATTTTAATACATTCTTCCACTAGCTTTTCAAAGCCTTTTGCAGAAGTTTCTGCCACTTTTTTTAGATTTTTCTCTGTAGGATCTAACATTCCATCAATAAACTCTGCATGTTCTCCCATTATATGATTCCAAAAGTTAAGCTCTTCACATAGAGTTTTCTTTGGTAGATTTTTCTCTTGAAGAGATTTTAATATTTCTAGGTAGTATTCAGATTCATGGATAAGATGTTCTTGCATTTCAGGGTATAGGGTAATAAAAATTTTACACTCTAAAGCTAGAGCTAATAGTTTCTTTTTAAATGCAATTACTCTCTGAAGCAGAGCATATGATTTTGTATTTAAATTAAATATTATATTTTCTAACCATTCGCTATAATAGCTATTGTTAAGATTTGCTTCATTTAACATTGGATTTGTTTCTGCTGCTCTCATTGAAATACCTAATAATTTATATTCATTCCAAGTAATTTCTGTGTTAATCCTCGCTCCAGTTAATTTTGAAGTTACTTGTTCCGCTTTTAAAGTGTATGGAGTAACGATTTCATTTGATTTAATAGCATTTTCAGATATAATCCCATTAGCATAATATATTGTTTCATTCAGAAGTTGTTCAAAATTCAGTTTTAACATATTAGCTTCTGCAATATAGGCAGTTTCAACTGGTTGTAAATTAGTTTCTATAAAAAATAAATGCTCCTTCATAATTCTTTGAAAAAAAAGATTTGTTTCTATAGAAACTTTAATAAACTCTTGTTTTGATAACAAAACAATTACCTCCGTAAATAATATTATCAGTATTATAGTATTAAAAACGGAGATAATTGTGCTTAATAGTGTATGTTGAAGAAGTAATGGAAGCTTGGCAATAACAATATAAAATCAATAATAAGTAATAAATATTTATTGTAAAACAATAAATGATATGTTAAAATCAAATTAACGATAAATAAGAGAGGTGCTTTTTATGAAACAATATTCAACAATTTTCTTAAGGATAGCTGTGATTCTTATTGGGATTCCAGTTCTTGCTTTGTGTATATTTTGGGTGCCTGGATTTGTAAACTACCTACATTTTTTTATTTTAATAGGTGTGTATGCAACGGCCATAACGTATTTTTTTGCTCTTTATCAGGCTTTGAAACTTTTAAGCTATATTGATAAGAATAAAGCTTTCTCGGAATTATCCGTAAAGGCTCTAAAGTATATAAAATATTGTGCAAATACAATCAGTATTATATATGCAGTACTTATACCATTCTTATTTCCAATAGCAGATGCAGACGATGCCCCAGGTCTTATAGGATTTCCAATTATCATTATTTTTGCCTCAGTTGTAGTTGCAGTCTTTGCCGCTGTTCTTCAAAGGCTCTTACAAGATGCTATTGATATAAAATCTGAAAATGACTTAACAGTGTGAGGTGAAGACTATGGCGATTATAATTAATATTGATGTGATGCTGGCTAAAAGGAAAATGAGTGTAACAGAACTTACAGAGAAGGTTGGAATAACCATGGCAAATCTCTCTATACTAAAGAACGGAAAGGCGAAAGCCATTAGGTTTTCAACTTTAGAGGCAATATGCAAAGCTTTGGACTGCCAACCAGGTGATATTTTAGAATACAGAAATGACACATAGTGGATTAGATAAAATTTGAGTAAAGTTTATTTAAGGAGATAATATATGAAGATTAAATTAATTCAACCTAAAATGTTACCAAGACCTATGGATACAAAGTTAAAAACGAGAATGTCTCCTTCCTTAGCTTTATTAACAATAGCAAGTCTTACACAAAAGAAACATCAGGTTATTATTGAGAATGAAAATATTGAAAATATAGATTTTGATGAACCTGTGGATTTGGTAGCAATAACCGTTACTGTAGATGTTATGAATAGAGCAGTAGAAATATCAAAGGAGTTCCAAAAACGAGGAGTAACAGTAATTGCAGGGGGGATACATATTACAGCAGATCCAGAAGGAGCTTCTGACAATTTTGACGCAATATGCGTGGGAATGGCTGAGAGAGTTTGGGGAAAAATCCTTAGTGATAAAGAAAATAATTCACTTAAAAAGATATATTATGATATGGAAAGTATTGAGGGTAAAGAAATAGTATCACCTAACTATTACATTATTGATAATAAGAAGTATTTATATACTAATATAATCAGTACAAGTAGGGGATGTCCTTTTGAATGTGATTTCTGCTATAATAGTTGCAAAAGTGTACTTAAAACTTATATTAATAGACCTATAGAGGATGTAATTAAAGATATAAATACATTAAAAACAAGGCATGTAATGTTTATTGATGATAATTTCATTGGGAATCGAAAATGGACAAAAAGATTATTAAGGGAAATAAAACCTCTTAAACTAAAGTGGAATGCAGCAGTTACTTCTAATATTGTGGACATGCCTGAATTGTTAGATGAAATGAAGGAAGCTGGTTGTCAGAGTCTATTTATAGGTTTTGAAAGTATAAATAGTAAGTCAATAGATTGTGTCCATAAGGTGCAAAATAGTGTAAATAGATATGAAAAACTCGTAGATGAAATTCATAAAAGAGGAATAATGATAAATGCAAGTTTTGTTTTTGGATTAGATGAAGATGATGTCTCTGTATTTAAGAGTACATTAGACTGGATAGTTAAAAATAAGATAGAAACGGTAACTTCCCATATACTTACTCCATATCCTGGTACAAAGTTATATTCATCATTAATAGAGGAAAATAGAATTGTAGATTTTAATTTGTCAAACTATAATACTGCCCATGTGGTATATAAACCTAAGAATATGACATTAGAAGAATTATATAATGGCTATCTATGGATATATAAAGAAGTGTACACCTTTAAAAATATAATAAAGAGACTACCAAAATCTAAGAAGCAATGGATTCCCTTTCTGGCATTTAATTTTTTTTATAGGAAGTTTGGAAAGTTCACTGAATTATTGTGCGATATAGTTTCTTTTAAAAATATAGGAAGATTTTTTAGAAGGTTGGCTTATTTTATAAAGTAGGCTGTGGAGCTTTTATGTTTTAAAACACATATTTAATATGAAGTAAAGCTAAAAAGGAAATATAATTAGAATCTTGAGAAATCGAGGTTCTTTGCTTCTTTCTCCAACTCTTTAAAAATTTATGATGTATCATATTAAATCTGCAATTGTAATTAAGGATACAAATAGCTTGAAAAGTGAATTTAAAGATTCACACTTTTTTAGGAAAAAATGATTCACTTATATATATTGAGAGCGAAGAGTTATTTAGACTTAGTAGCGGTATTGCTGGTGATGTTCTGCAGAAATTTAGTAATTATAGTATATGTTATTAACCGAGTGATGAGGATTTAAAAATATTAATATTTTGGGTGTTTTTCAATAATTTCCTTCCAGCTTAATCTTAAAGGTGGGAGGATTTTTTTTCAACAAAAATATACTAACACCACAGCTTTAATATGATTTTCGTTAAATACAGTTGTTATAAGTCGAAAAAATGCATATAATTAATTAGTAAATATTTATTTTTTTATGAATAAAGTTAATCTAAATTAATGAATGTTTAAAATAACTTTAGGTAAATTTTATAGATAATAGGGGGGATATCTTGTTAGAAGATTTATTTGTAAATATGACTATTCTCATAACTTTCATTAGTTTGGGAAGTCAAGTCGTGAAAAAATACAACCTTGAAGAACTATATTCTATAAAAGTTAAGATAGTTATTGGAATAGTCTCAGGTATGTTAGGGATTATACTTATGATGTTTGCTATTAAGGTGCACAATGATACAATTATAGATTTTCGTAATATAGCTATTATAATGCCAACCGTTTTTGGAGGAGGCGTATCAGTTTTTATATCAGGAATAAAATAATTTCTTGGAAAAAGTGGACATATTCAACCATCCTTGTTTTGTTTACTTCAAGTATAATGCTTACAATTTTATTAAAGAGTATAACTGGTTTTTTAGTTATAATGATTATGTATTGGACTGCATACGGTATCGTTTCAGCAATAACTTTCACGTACGTAAGCTATAGCCTTATAGCTAACAGTATATTTAGAAGATTGCAGAAAGAGTTCACTAAGGATTTTCTTACAGACTTAAATAACGTAAGACAGTTTGACCTTATTCTTAATAATGCTATGAAAAATGTACGTGAAAAGGATGAAACCCTTTCTATTCTAATGGTAGACATAGATTTTTTTAAGAAAGTTAATGATACATACGGACACAAAGAGGGAGATGTAGTATTAAAAGAATTAGGGAAAATACTATGTAAAAGCTGCAGAAGCTTTGATGAAGTTTCTCGAAATGGTGGAGAAGAATTTTCAGTATTATTGCTAGATTGTCCAAACTCTCAGGCAGTACGCATAGCTGAGCGCATTAGACATAATGTGGAGATTCATCCTTTTATATTATCTACAGGTACTCAAATAAACATTACAGTTTCTATTGGAGTTGCATCATATTCTGAAACTGTAAAGGAATTAGAAAAGCTTGTTGAAAAATCTGATACAGAACTATACGCTGCAAAAAGAATAGGAAGAAATAAAGTTTGTTCAGATCAATCATGTTTTGTAATAAACAAAAGCTAGAAATGGGGGATAATATGCAAACAATTGTAAATTTAATATTGAAATCAGGTGAATCAGGAATAAACACGTCTCTTTATATATTAATGCCAGTAATGGTTATTATGATGGCTTTTATGAGACTGATCGAGAAAAAAGGGATTTTACAAAAGATAGCTGTACTGACTTCACCTATATTGATTATTTTTGGACTGCCTGGGTTAGGTATATTTGCAATACTACAGGTATTGCTAGTGAGTTTTGCTGCTCCATTGACAACCTTTAAGATAATAGAGCAGGACAAAGGTATAAGTTTAAGCATGACTGCATCAACATTAGCAGCAGTACTAGTAATGTCTCAAGCTAATGCTATTTTTCCTTTAGCTGTAGTAGGGCTAAATGTTTTTGTTATTATACTTACTTCAATTTTAGGAGGGTTGCTTGCAGCCTTTGTGGCTTATAAATTAACAAAAAAATATAATACTGGTGATGAAAGTTGTAGTAATAAAATTAATATTAATGTAGGCACTAAAAAGGAAAATATAGTTAGAATATTATTTGATGGAGGGGGAGAGGGATTAGATATAGCTTTAAAATCAATTCCACCATTGGTTTTATCTATATTTTTAGTTAATATTTTGAGAGATATAGGTGCTATTAATTTGGTAGAAAAATTAACTTCTCCATTTTTTGCACTTATAGATATACCAAGTATAGCAGTACTACCTATAATTAGTAAATATCTAGCAGGTGGTACTGCTATGATGGCAGTAGTTTTAGACCTTGTTAAAGAAGGGGCGCTAACTGCTGTAGAGTTAAATAGAATGGCTGGGATGACAATAAATGTATTAGATCCTGTAGGAGTAGCTATCTTAGTGTCTGCAGGTCCAAAGGTTGCCACAGTAGCTAAACCGGCAATAATTGGTGCTATTTTTGGAATACTCCTTAGAGCAGTTCTACATTTGATAATATTTTAAGGTGCGTAAAATAAGAGTACTGAAGATAAGAGGTAATAATATTGAAGCATACTGCTATCTAAGAAAGAAATAAGACATTTTAGAAAAGACAATATACTTGCATCAGGTTACACCCATTAGGGTGTATTTTTTATAAATATAAAAGTAGTATAGTCATTCTCTTTATATTTTAATTAAGTTAGGCTCTAAGAAGTTATTTGGAGAAATTTCTCCTATGGCACTATTCTGTATATTTATCTCAAATTTGAATAAAATAATATCAGTAAATATATGTAAAGGTATCTAAAAAAGTTAGATACCTTTTGTCATATTCTTTTAGATGGGAAGGTAATATTATGTTAAAGAAAGCACATATGTTAGTTGGGGTATTAGTAGCAGCACCGGTGATTAAAAACACAGGATTAATATCAGCTATTGGATTAATAGGATCTACTATTCCTGATATAGATTCTAAGATTGGGTTAAAGCATAGAACCATTACACATTCAGTTCTAGCTTTAGTAGTGAGCACTATTTTTTTATACTTAGTATATCCAAGAGTAGCTATGGTATGGGGTATCTCTTACCTGAGTCACTTGATTCTAGACGTGCTTACCGTGACTGGAGCGCCCTTAATGTATCCTTTTATTAAAAAGAAATATGGTATTAAATTAGATAAAACAGGTGGAGATATAGAATTATTTATACTACTGCTTTTAATATATTGGGCAGTATTTATAATAATAGGTAAGTAAGGATTAATATAAGGGATTTTCATGTGGAATATTATTTTTTATATTTATTTCTGAAACATTGACATTGTAGTACAAAAATAATATACTTTTAATGAAATTAATAATCCTCGGTAGGTGAGGCTACTATAAGGATATGGGTTGCTACCGTAAAAGAATGGAAACATTCTGCACTGGTTAACAGGTTTTGCCGAACAAGAAGGTTTAATCTAACGCAATTTCACTGCCTAGTAGAGCTAAAACTTGAACGAGAAAGTATTATTTATAATACCTTCATCATATTCAGGTTTGATGAAGTTTTTTTTATTTAAATGAGGTGGATAGAGATGACTGAAGAAAGACAAGAAGCAATACTAAATAGCTTATTGGAAAACGATAAAGAAAAACTATATGACCTTATTGATAATATGTATCCTATAGATATTGCTATTATTTTAGAAGAATTTGATGATGAGAGTTTACTAAAACTTTATGGGTCAATAAATAATGAACTTATGGCCGAAATTGTAGAACAGGCCAGTGAGGAATTACAAATTAGAATTATTAAATTATTTGATTTTGAATCTATAGTTCAGTTATTTTCTTATATGTCTAATGATGATATAGCTGATATTTTAGGCAATCTTCCTATAAAAATGAGAAAAGATTTATTAAAGATGATGAAGGCTGGAGATACTAAACAGCTACAGGAATTAATAGGATATGCTGAAGATAGTGCTGGCGGTATTATGACAACAGAGTATATTGCATTAAAAGGGGATCTGTCTATAGGTGAATCACTAAAGAAGATTAAAGAAATTGGGCCTAAAACAGAAGTAATCGAAACAATATTTGTTTTAAATAGAAGTAAAGAATTAATTGGAACCGCAGATTTAAGAGACATACTACTTGCTCCAGAGGAAAAAAAGTTAATTGATATTATGAATGATAATATAATCTCAGTTAATCCTGAAGAGGATCAAGAAAAAGTATCTCTACTTGTTTCAAAATATGATTTAAAGGCTATTCCAGTTATAAATCAGAAAAATTCACTTTTAGGTATTATAACAGTTGACGATATCATTGATGTTATAGTTGAGGAACAAACAGAGGATATGTTGAGGCTTGGTGGTGTAAGTAAGGAAGAGAGAGTAGACAGCACCTTAACCACATCTATTAAGAAACGATTACCTTGGTTATTTATTAATCTCGGAACTGCTTTTTTAGCTGCTTTTACTGTAGGATTGTTTGAAGATGTTATAGCTCAAGTAGTTGCTTTAGCAGCTGCAATGCCTATTGTTGCAGGTATGGGTGGGAATGCAGGCACTCAAACATTATCATTGGTAATTAGAGGGATAGCGCTTGGAGAAGTCGATTTAAAAAAAAATTGGAAACTAGTATTTAAAGAAATAGCACTTGGTATAATTAATGGTGCAGCTACTGGAATTTTAACCGGTATGATACTTTATATGAAATACGGTAATCCTTATCTTGGATTAATAATTTTTGCTGCTATGATTGGCAATTTAGTTATAGCTGGATTTTTTGGATTTTTAATTCCTTTAATATTAAAAGTTTTGAATATAGATCCTGCCTTAGCATCCGCTATATTTTTAACAACAGCAACAGATGTTTTTGGATTTTTTCTATTCTTAGGATTAGCAAAGATGTTTTTGCCTCTCCTAATGTAAAAATTAACCTAATATTTCGGTATGCATTTCTATAGCAAATTAGTACAAGTCCCTTAAAAAGAAAAATAGGAAAGTAAAACAATAATCATCAAAAAAATAAAGAAACTATTTGGAAGTTTCCTAAGTGTTATAGCATAAAGATGTAATAAGATAAAAAAAGTATATACATCCATGACTATAAGATATTGAGGTGAGGAGTTATAAAATGATAATTATAATAAAAGGAATTATTATTGGAATGATTGTTTGCTTTCCTATAGGTCCTCTTGGAATACTGTCAATACAAAGAATTATAAACAGAGGATGGAAAGTAGGTTTTTTTTCTGGTTTAGGAGCAGCTGTATCAGATATAGTTTACTCTTCAACGGCAGTATTTGGAACAAGCTTTATTGATAATATTATATGCAAACATAAATCTTTAATCAACGGAATAACAGGAGTACTATTTTTAATTATTGGATTAAAGATTTTTTTTAATGCTATAAAAAATAAAGAAGTTAAAGAAGAATCAAAGAAAGAAATATTACACCCTGCATTTTCTAATTTCTTGCTAGGATTATCAAATCCAATGACGTTTTTAGTGTTTTTAACTATATTTACGAAGGTAGGAATGAAAATAAATACAGAAGATGTAGCACAAAATATATTGTTTATAGTGTCTATATTTCTAGGATCTATGATATTTTGGCTCTTGATTTCAAATTTAATTAATAAATCTAAAAGAAATTTTAAAATAGAAACATTTTATAGAATAAACAAAGTTATAGGAACTGTAATTACTATATTTGGAGTTTATAGTGTAACTTTAGGTATATTTAAAATATAGAAGCATTGATTGAAAAATTTAAAATAAAACTTTAGAAAACCTGTCAATTATAAATTACCTTTAATGATAATTCTAATAGTAAATAATTTAGAAATAATGGTTGGAAAATAATTATGAATTAAGAGAATATTATTTCAATATATACAGATACTATTTTTGGATTATTATTAAAGGAGGTGTCACACATGCAAGGAAAAGCTAAACAATGTGTTGATCAAAGTATGTCATCATTACAAAACACTGTAAGTACATTACAACAAGCACTTAGTTCTGCAGAAAAAACAGATAACAAAAACAAAATTCAACAAGCAATAAATTCACTTAACTCTGCACAACAACAATTATCTGGATATCAAGATTAATAGATAATCTATTAGAATATTTATTAAAACTTAAAAACATTTTATTCTGACTTAGTCAGAATAAAATGTTTTTTTTTATAATTTTAAGTTTTGTAGTAGTTTTAATATTCAAGAATAATTATCGGATATATGGTAATTGACTCCAATAATATAAGACAAGGAAATGTAATATGACATAATGTTGTCATATTACATTTGATATAATGGTACTTAATTAAGGTTTTAATACTATAGGATTTAAAAAAATAAATAGAGAGTAGGTTTAGTAAAATGGAATATATAACTTTGAATAAGAGTAATATTGATTCTGAGCATATTTGTTGTGCTTTTTCTGATAAAAAGTGTTTGGAGAGCTATGAACTAAAAAAACAATGGTTAAAAAGAGAATTGGATAATGGATACGTTTTTCGAAAGTTAAATGAACGTGCAAAAGTATTTATAGAGTATGAGCCAGCTGAAAATGCATGGTCACCTATAACAGCACCTAATTATTTGATGATAAACTGTTTTTGGGTTTCAGGAAAATATAAAGGAAATGGTCATGGGAAAGCATTACTACAAAAAGCTATTGATGACGCCACAGAACAAGGAAAGGATGGACTAGTAACTATTGTTGGAACAAAAAAGTATCATTTTATGAGTGATACAAAATGGTTGATGAAGCAAGGATTTGAAATATGTGAAAATATCCCATCTGGATTTAGTCTTATGGTCAAATACATAAATAGTAATAGAAGAAAACCTAGGTTTAATGAATCGGTAAAAACAGGAGAATGTTCAGAAAAGAGTGGCTATGTTGTATATTATTCAAATAGATGTCCTTACTCCGAGTATCATGTTAAAAACTCGCTAGTTGAGTCTATAACAAAGAGAGATTTATCTTTAAAGATAATTAAGATAAAAAATACGGAAGAAGCTCAATCAGCTCCTTCACCAGCTACGATTTTTAGTCTTTTTTATAATGGTAAATTCGTAACAACTAATATTAGTGTTTGTATGGATAATCGATTCGATAAAATTATGGAAAAAAATAAATAAAGTTTCACAGTAGAGTTATTTGAGAGTAGAGGTGATGTTATGAAAGCAACAGATAGACTCGGAGAAGAGAAAATTACAAAATTACTTATGTCGTTTTCAGTTCCTGCTACAGTGGGTATGCTCGTCAATGCCCTATATAATATTATTGATAGAATATATATTGGAAATAGCCAAGACTTAGGATCGTTAGGGTTAGCAGGTATAACTATAAGCTTTCCAATAACATTGGTAATGATGGCCCTTGCAATGTTATTTGGTATAGGTGGAGCCACAATGTTTTCTATTAGACTAGGAGAAAAGAAACCGGAAGAAGCTGAAAAGTATTTAGGCAATGCGGTGACAATGATTATAGGATCATCAATTATATTTATGTTAATAAGTCTTATATTTTTGCAACCTATTTTAGAACTTTTGGGCGCTAGTACTCAGGTAATGCCCTATGCTATGGAATATATGGGGATTGTACTTTGGGGGGTAATACTCCAAGGATTAGGCATGGGATTAAATAATTTTATACGGGCTGATGGAAGTCCAAAAATTGCAATGATATCAATGTTTTTAGGTGCTGGATTTAATATCATATTTGATCCTATTTTCATTTATATTTTTAGATGGGGAATGACAGGAGCGGCAATAGCAACTGTTGGAGGTCAGCTTTTAACTACTATATGGGTTGTTTTATATTTTACAGGGAAGAGGTGTTCAATCAAACTGAAACTGGAAAGTATGAAACTAGAATTTCATTTAATTAAAAGAATAATAAATACTGGAACTCCCTCTTTTTTAAGACAAGTAGCTAATAGCTTACTAAATATTATATTAAATAAAAGTCTGATAATGTACGGCGGGGATATAGCTGTTTCAGGGATAGGGATAATTAATAGTATACAGACATTTATGCTTATGCCTATTTTTGGAATTACTCAAGGAGCTCAGCCAATTATAGGATATAATTATGGAGCTAATAAGATAGAAAGGGTAAAGGAAAGTTTGAAATGGGCAATTCATATAGCAACTATAATTGTTCTAATAGGTTGGATGATTACTAGAATTTTTCCAAGTGTTTTAATTAAGATGTTTAGTAGTGATCCTGAATTAATTTTATTTAGTACAAATGCTATTAAGATTTGGTTTGTGTGTTTACCTGTAATTGGATTTCAGATAGTAAGTGCAAGCTATTTTCAAGCAGTAGGTAAAGCGAGAGCGGCTACATTTCTTACTTTAACTAGGCAGGTAATTATACTTATACCTGCTGTCATGGTTTTGCCAAAGTTCTTTGAGCTAAATGGGATATTATATGCCGCTCCCTTAGCAGATATAATATCATCTGTTTTAACTGGAATTTGGCTATGGATGGAGTTGAAATATTTAAATAGTATTTGTATTACTCCTCGATAAATCGTATCAATTCTTTATTAAATTTATCACGCTGGTCATAGAATAATCCGTGGCCACTATATTTAAATGGTATAAGTTTTGAGTTTTTGATATATTGTCTTTGTATTTGGGCCAACGGGAAAAGACAACCTTATCATGTATACCATGAAGAATTAAGGTTGGAACACTTATTTTGCCAAGATCAGAAAATAATCGTTCTTCTCCTAACCAAGTACGTGCTATTGAAACAGTAGCCCAGCTTGCTGCTTCAAGTCCTAACTGGAAAAACCATTCTGAGAAGGGCTCAGTTATGTGCTGAAAGAAAAACATATTCCCAAACTCTCTTAACATTTTAGGGCGATCATCGTATGTTCCTTGAATGATTTCATATACAGCATTTTCTTGTATACCATAAGGAAAATATGGACGCATAGTAAGACTAGGAGCTGCAGCGGCAAAAAGAGCAAGCTTTGATACTTTATGTTCATTATGTCTTGCCATATATCTAATAGCAATTGCTCCTCCTGTTGAATGTCCACATAATATAAAATTCTTTAAATTTAATTGGTCAACTACACATTTCACATCATCCGCTAATCTATCATAATCGTAGCCTTCCCAGGGTTTATCTGATTTACCGAACCCCCTAGTATCTATACCAATGCATCTAAATCCCATTTTTGGAAGATGATTAAATTGATATTCAAATAATTTATGACTTCCAGGCCAACCATGTAAAAAAAGCATTGTATGTTTGCCTTTAGCATTAATATCTTCTACATAAATCTTTACATTTGGTTCTACTTCAATAAAGTATCCCATGAAAATACCCCCATTAATAAAGTTTCTTCGTTAATATGGTATTCCGGTATTTATAAATTGTGAAGATGAAGATATATGATATAAAAAATATAACTTCATATAGAATAGACCGATGAATTTGTATTTGAATATATAACTTATTAAGATTATATAACATATTAAGAAATAATATTGAACAATATTGGATATACAAGTATAATTATCCTATTATCTAAAATAATGGGGGAATTAAGATGGGAAAAATAAAACACAAGATTTTGGTGACATTTCTAATTACTTCTTCAATATTTATTATACTTACAGGTTTGTTTACTACATTAAATCTTATAGAATCTAATAAAACAGAAATTTCTATGACGAAAAAGATATTATTTGATGACTATGATAAAATGATAAAAAATCAAGTTGAGACAGCTATTAGTATGTTAGATATATATTATAATAGTTTTGCTGAAGGTAAATTAACAGAACCAGAAGCTAAAGAAGCAGCAAAAAATGCAATAAAAAAATTAAGATACGATAATGATGGGTATTTTTGGATAGATGATACAGCGGGAATACTTATAGCTCATCCGATACAACCTAATCAAGAGGGGAAAAATAGGATTGATATTGAGGATCCCAATGGTGTTAAATTAGTAAAAGAACTTTTAAGTGCAGCAAAAGATGGTAAAGACTCTGGGTACACAGATTTTATGTGGGAAAAACCTCAAGATGCAGGCAGTGATAAGTTAAGTCCAAAGAGAGCTTATTCACAGTTGTTTAAAGAATGGAATTGGGTTGTGAGTACAGGAAATTATGTAGACAATATCGATCTTATAGTTAACGAAAAACGTATTGAACATAGAAGTAAGCTAGAAAAGAATATCATTGGTATTGCAATTTCAGTATTCGTTTCTATAGTTGTAATTTTTATTGTGGGGCTTATATTAAGTAGAAAAATATCTGATCCAATTATTAAGGTAGTTAAAGCTTTTGAAAAAGATGATAATGGACAGCTTAACATGAAGAAAATAGAGTTAAAGTCTAAAGATGAAATAGGGTTACTTGCTAGTACTTTAAATGAAATGTCATCACAAGTTAAACATTTTATTGATGGTGTTAACCAGCAATCTAAAAATGTAGCTATTGCCGCTAATACAGTTGAGGGAAATATATCTTTGTTAAATGAACAAATGCAAGAAATATCTTCTACAACTGAAGAAATTTCAGCTGGAATGGAAGAAACTGCTGCATCTTCTGAACAAATGGACGCTACAACAACAGAAATATTTGAATCTGTTCAGTCTATTGCTAGTGAATCACAAGAAGCAGCAACATTTGTTAGAGAAATAAGTGAAAGAGCAGATAAGATAAAGAATAATCTTACTGATACAGTTAAGAATGGTGAATTAATATTAAGTGATTCAAAAGTAAAGTTAAATAATGCAATAGAAGAGTCAAAGTCTGTAACTCAAATTAATGAATTAGCAGATGCAATTTTGCAGATTACTAGTCAAACTAATCTACTAGCTCTAAATGCAGCCATTGAGGCTAGTCGTGCTGGAGAAGCAGGAAAAGGATTTGCTGTTGTTGCTGATGAGATTAGAAAGTTAGCAGAGGATTCCAAAAGTACTGCAAGTAGCATTCAAACTATAATTAAAACAGTTACAAATTCAGTTAATAATCTATCAAGTAATTCAAGAGATGTATTAAACTTTATGGAGAGTAATGTTAAAAATGATTTTGATTTGATGTTAAAAGCCTCTGATGATTACAATAAAGATGCTAAGCGTCTTGAAGTGTTGATTTTAAATTTCAATGCTACAGCAAAAAACCTTGAGATTTCCACAAAAAATATGATGAAAGCAATAAGTGAAATAGCTTCAGCTACAAATGAAGGTGCAGAAGGCACAAATAATATCTCTGAAAAGGTAATGCTAGTTAATGAAAAGTTTAATGAAGTATCATTACAAGCAGTTAAATCTAAAGAGTATTCTGAGAATCTTAATAGCTTGATAATGAAGTTTAAGATATAATTTTTTAAGAAGAATATATTTATTTGAGAGGTGTAACAATGATTAAAGAATTGGTTATGAAAAATAGATCCTATAGAAGATTTTATGAAGATGAAGTAATTGAAATGAATACTTTAAGAGAACTAGTGGATATAGCTAGATTATCATCTTCAGCAGCAAATTTGCAGCCTTTAAAATATAGTTTATCAAATGCAAAAGAGAAAAATGAAAGCATATTTGAAACTTTAGCATGGGCAGGTTATTTAAAAGATTGGAATGGTCCTGAAAAAGGGGAAAGACCAAGTGCTTATATCATTATACTAAATGATACATCTATTAGTAAAAATCCTTCCATAGACTTAGGGATATCAGCGCAGAGCATTCTACTCGGAGCTGTTGAAAGAAATCTTGGAGGATGCATGATTGGAAATATAAATAAGAAAGAATTAAAAGAAAAGCTTAATATAGAAGAAAATTATGAAATAGTATTAGTAATAGCTTTAGGTAAGCCAAAGGAAGAAGTAGTTATTGAGACTATGGACTTGAAGGATGATATTAAATATTGGAGAGATAAAAATGGAGTTCATCATGTACCTAAGAGATCTTTAGACAGTATAATTTTATAAATATCATTATCTAAAAGCTAAAAAATAGCAGCTCTATGATTTTAATTATAGAACTGCTATTTTTTAGTTTTTTAAACATTAAAGACGTAAGCAGACATCAGACATCTGACTTGAAAGATGACATCTTTTATTATATGATATAAATAGATGTTAAAAGGGGGATATTTTATATGCCAAAAAAAGAGAAAAGTTTGTCTGAAAGCATTGCTGATGATATTCTAGCAATGATTACTATAGATAAAAGGTTTAACATTGGAGATAAACTTCCCAATGAAAATGAGCTTTCTGCTGAATTAAAGGTGAGTAGAACTACATTAAGAGAAGCAATCCGTATTTTAGTTTCACACAACATTCTTGAGATTAAGAGAGGAAAAGGAACATTTGTAGTAAAGCACAAAACAACTAGTAATAATCTTGACTTAGGAGAAATTTCTATAACAAAGCTAAACGTAAGAGATTTATATGAAATGAGATTAATTTTTGAACCTGAAACAGCTTATTATGCTGCTAAACGTGCAACTGACAAGGAGTTAGAGAGAATACTCTATTATGGGAAACTAGAAGAAGAAAAAATTTTAAAAAATGAAGATAGGACTGAAGTTGAACAAGCTTTTCACAAGTCTATCGCAAAAGCAACTCACAATGAATTTATGAATAAACTCATGCCCATAATTTATAAGTCTATTGATAAGGGAGTTATTTTATCAGATGATAATGAAGCGGTAATACAAGATACCTTAAATGATCACCGTATGATTATGGATTTTTTATCAAAGAGAGATGCTGAAGGGGCGAAGACTGCAATGAAGCTTCACATTATACATGCTATGCGAGGGCTTGGATTAGAGAATGAATAAAAGATATTATAGAGAATATTGACACTAGACATCATACAACATATAATTAAAATATACAACTAAATGGAAAGATTTAAAAAGGGGGCAATTTTATGAGAAGTAACGCAGTGAAAAAGGGAGTTCAAAGTGCACCACAACGTTCTTTACTAAATGCATTAGGGCTTACTAAGGAAGAGATGGATAGACCACTTATAGGTATTGTAAGTTCTCAAAATGATATTGTACCTGGGCATATGAATTTAGATAAGATTGTTGATGCAGTTAAGTTAGGTGTAGCAATGGCAGGGGGAACGCCTATAGTATTTCCAGCTATAGCAGTTTGTGACGGTATAGCAATGGGGCATCAAGGAATGAAGTATTCACTAGTTACAAGAGACTTAATTGCTGATTCAACAGAAGCTATGGCGATGGCACATGCTTTTGATGCTCTTGTAATGGTACCTAACTGTGATAAAAATGTACCAGGACTTTTAATGGCAGCAGCAAGAGTTAACATACCAACAATTTTTGTAAGTGGTGGACCTATGCTTGCAGGAAAAGTAGATGGATGTAAGACTAGTCTTTCAAGCATGTTTGAAGCTGTAGGAGCTTTTAACGCTGGGAAGATTACTGAAGAAAAATTAGAAGAGTTTGAAAATAATGCCTGTCCTACATGTGGTTCTTGTTCTGGTATGTATACTGCTAATAGTATGAATTGTTTAACAGAAGTTCTTGGAATGGGGCTTAAAGGAAACGGAACGATTCCGGCAGTTTATTCAGAGAGAATTAAGCTTGCAAAACATGCGGGTATGAAAATTATGGAGTTACTTGAAAAGAATATTAAACCAAGAGATATTATGACAGAAGATGCTTTTAAAAATGCATTAACTATGGATATGGCTCTTGGATGTAGTACAAATAGTATGCTTCATTTACCAGCAATTGCTCATGAGGCAGGAATTGAATTAGATATTGATATAGCAAATGAGATAAGTAGCAAGACACCTAATCTTTGTCACCTTGCTCCAGCAGGACATACTTATATTGAGGACTTAAATGAAGCAGGTGGTATTTATGCAGTTATGAATGAAATAAATAAGATGGGCTTATTAAAAACAGATTTAATTACATGCACAGGAAAAACTGTTGCTGAGAATATTGAAGGCTGTTACAACAAAAATCCAGAGGTTATAAGACCGATTGAAAATCCTTATAGTGAAACTGGTGGAATAGCAGTTCTAAAAGGAAATCTCGCGCCAGATACTTGTGTTGTTAAACGTTCAGCTGTGGCACCAGAAATGTTAAAGCATGAGGGTCCAGCAAGAGTATTTGATTGTGAAGAAGATGCATTAGAAGCCATAAATTCAGGAAAAATAGTTGAAGGTGACGTTGTTGTTATAAGATACGAAGGCCCTAAGGGTGGTCCAGGAATGAGAGAGATGCTTAATCCAACCTCTGCCATTATGGGAAGAGGACTAGGAAGCACAGTGGCATTAATAACAGATGGACGTTTTAGTGGTGCTAGTAGAGGTGCATCAATTGGTCACGTTTCTCCAGAAGCAGCTGTAGGAGGGAATATCGCTTTAGTTGAAGAAGGAGATAAAATTCAAATTGACATCATGGCTAACACAATTAACTTTGTTGTAAGTGATGAAGAATTAGAAAGAAGAAGAGCTAATTGGAAACCAAGACAGCCAAAGATTACAACAGGTTATCTTGCGAGATATGCTGCCCTTGTAACATCAGGTAATAAAGGAGCTATCTTAGAGATACCAAGATTATAAACTAATATATTATATAGTTGAAATTATTCTTTAGGATAGAATTACTATAGAGATCACCTGCTTTTGCAGGTGTTTTTTTATTTAGTTTTATATTAAAAAAGAAACTAGAGGTATGGGTACGATGTGATTATTTTAACATTTTTTTTAAAAAAATATGTATTTAGAATCAAAGAATAAAAGACATAAAATATTAACAAAATGTAAATAAATTATTTACCAATAAGGTAAATAATGGTATAATTTATATAAAATGTTTTACGAATTACAATGATAAGAATTATATTTGACAATAGATTAACAATGTTATTATTTTACTATCAAGATAAAAATGTTTTATTTCGTAAAATATATTTACTTAATATATTAAAAGGGGGAATTATAATGAAAAAAACATTATCAACAGTAGCATGCGCATTAACAATAATAATGTCAGTTCCGGTTATAGGTAATAATTCGAAATTAGGACAAATTAGTGTAGATGTTGTTTCAGCTGCCACAGGGGACACCACTTCGCCTGTAACTCAAACCCCACCTAAGACGACGCCAACAAAAACACCAATAAAATCAACATCAACTAAAACAACCTCAACTCCAGTTAAATCCTCATCAAAAATAACTCGTATGCTTACATTAAATTCAACTGGCAGTGATGTAGCACTATTACAGACGATGCTTAATAAAAATGGATATAAGTTAAAAGTTGATGGTATATTTGGAAAATTAACTTTAGCTGCAGTTAAGAATTATCAAAGTAAAAATGCTCTTGTAGTTGATGGAGTAGTTGGACCGAAAACACTTGCCAGACTAAGTCCTGTTGTAACTCCAATTGTAACTCAAACTCCAGTTAAAACAATAGGAAAAACTACTATAAAAATTGGTAAAGCTGAATATGCTGCTCATGGAACAAAGTGTTTTACAGTTGCGGTAGTAGCAATGTCAGGTGATAAAATTGTTGATGTTATTATAGATGATTATCAAGTAATGGCTAAAGATGGTACAAAATCAGTACCAAATTCAGATGCTGATTTTGGTGCAAATTTACCAGAGGGAAAAGTTTTAGCATCTAAGCTAGCTAATGCAGATACTTATAGTAAAAACATGAAAGAAAAGGGTGGTGCAACCTTATCTGTTAATGAGAACTTTAAGGCTGTTGAAACCTTTGCAATAGGAAAAACAATAGCACAATTAGAAGCAGTAGTTAAAACAAACAGCGAAGATCCATTAGTTGATGCTGTAAGTGGAGCGACATTGGCAGATACAAATGGATACCTTGACGCAATTATTGCAGCTGCAAAATCTGCAAATGGAAACAGAGCAATTGAGATAGATGAAACAGCATTAAAATCTGTAAAAATTGGAAAAGTTGAATATGCAGCTCATGGATCTAAGTGCTATACAGTAGCATCAGTAGTAATGGTAGGAGATAAAATAGTAGGTGCCATTATAGATGATTATCAAGTAATGGCTAAAGATGGTACGGAAGCAGTACCAAATTCAGATGATGATTTTGGTGGAAATTTTCCTGCGGGAAAAGTATTAGGATCTAAGCTAGCTAATGCAGATGCTTATAGTAAAAACATGAAAGAAAAAGGTGGGGCAACTTTATCTGTTAATCAGAATTTTAATGCTGTTGAAAGCTTTGTAATAGGAAAAACAATAGCACAATTAGAAGAAATAGTTAAAACTAACAGCACAGATCCATTAGTTGATGCTGTTAGTGGTGCTACATTAGTAGATACAAATGGATATCTTAGTGCAATTATTGCAGCTGCAAAAGATGCTAAAATTAAGTAAATATAACAAAAATTTAGTTTGATATTAAATAGTTATTTAAAAAGCAGTGAACAAGATAATTTGTTCACTGCTTTTTATTTGTTTTCTAATTTATTAATTCAAAAGTATCCTCTGCAATAATTCTTTCTTCATTTGCATTAGTAACAAGAATTTTAACTCTAGAACCTTCTTTACTTATTATGCCCTCGCCTTTAAGGGATTTGTTTTTCTCAGTATCAATTTCAATGCCGATAAATTCAAGACCCTGGCAAACTTTCTCTCTTACATACCAAGCGTTTTCACCAACACCACCAGAGAATACAAGAACATCTATACCTTCTAGTATAGCTGAATAAGCACCAACATATTTTTTAAATCTATGACATACAGTATCAATAGTAACTTGAGAACGTTCATTGCCCTCATTTGCACTAGTATAAATTTCTCTCATATCATTACTGATACCAGACAAACCTTTCCATCCACTCTTTTTGTTAATGATCTCATCAACTTCATCGATAGAAAGATTTTCTTTTTTCATTAGATAAAGTAGGGCTGCAGCATCAAGATCTCCAGCACGAGTAGATTGAATAAGTCCTTCGTGTGGTGTAAAACCAGTACTAACTTCTACTGAGTTTCCATAAAGTACTGCATTTGCTGTAGTTCCACTTCCAAGCATCATATTTACAATTTTAAAATCTTTATATGATTGACCTAATAGTTTAGTAACTCCTTCAGCCATGCTTCTAAAAGCAATTCCGTGGAAACCATATCTTCTAATTTTATATTTTTCGTAGTATTCATAAGGTAATCCATAAAGGTAAGTGGATTTTGGAAAAGTACTATGGAAACCGTTATCAAAGACTGTAACCTGAGGGACTTCTGGTAATAGCTTTTTACACGCATAAATTCCAGCTAGATGATTTGGATTATGTAAAGGAGCTAAGTCCTTAATGTCTTCAATGTTTTGAATAACGTTTTCATCCACAACCACTGAGAAGCTATGTCTATCTCCACCTTGCACAATTCTGTGACCAATTGCACCAATATCTTCTAAATTGATATTCATACCTACATTTGGATCAAATAATGTCTTTAGAATTAAATTAATACCTTCTTCATGATTTAGTATAGGACAGATTACAAGCTTTTTGTCAATGCTTGTACCACTATATTTGAATTCTGCATCTTCATATCCAATTCTACCAATATTACCTTCAGCTAAAACATTATACTCAGGCATATCAGCTACTTGAAATTTAATTGAGGAACTACCACAATTTAAAACTAGAATTTTCATATAAAAACCTCCTACTATTTTTTCTCTATTATACCTTAATTATACATACATTTAAATAGCAAATTTTTGAAATTATAAACTTGACAATGAATATAAATATATATAATCTTATATAAACACATACTGGTGTTTTATTCAAGATATATAAGAATAGTATAGTTAGATATATAATAAGTATTTTTAAAATAATATACTAAGGAGATTAAATAATGTCAGATAAGAATATTGAATTAATGAAAAAGATAATTGAAAGAAAACAAAAGGAAAGTTCAGAACAAACTTCTAGTAAGAGAGCAAACAAAGTTATTGGTAATAGTAAGAAGGCATTTAAAAAAAATAAAAAAGGTGGAGTATTTGATAAATAAAAACATAACATTCCTAAATAGTAAGTAAGTTTATAAAATACAACTAATTATTTTAAGGTTATATTAATGGAGGGAACAGATATAATGGAGTTTATTGTTGCAAAACAGATATTGTCTGCTTGGGCAAGCAATGATAGATGGTTTGGTACAAATTATAATATGAATATTTATAAAGGATGCTGTCATGGATGTATTTATTGTGATTCAAGAAGTGAATGCTATGACGTTCAAGATTTTGATACTGTTCGTGCAAAACAGAATGCTATTGGAATATTAAATAGTGAACTTAAATCAAAACGAAAGAAAGGGGTAGTAAGTACTGGTTCTATGTCAGACCCTTATAATCCTTTTGAAGAAAAACATAAGCTTACAAGAAGTGCATTGGAGCTTATTAATAAATATAATTTTGGTGTTGATATAGCAACAAAAAGTGATCTTGTAACAAGGGATATTGATATATTAAAGGATATAAAAAAGCATTCACCTGTTATTGTAAAGATGACCATTACAACGGCAGATGATGAGCTCTGTAAAAAAATTGAACCTAAAGTAATGGTAACATCGAGGCGTCTTCAGGCAATAAAGGAGCTATCTTCTGAGGGGATATTTGCTGGAATATTAATGATGCCTATACTTCCATTTATTTTAGACAATGAAGATAACATATTAAAGATTATTCATTTAGCATATATAAATGGTGCAAAATTTATTTATCCAGCTTTTGGTGTAACACTTAGGCAAAATCAAAGAGATTTTTTCTTTAAAAAGCTTGATGAAGGTTTTCGCGGAATTAAGCAAATATACATAAAAGAATATGGATTTTCTTATGACTGTTCCTCAAAACGAGTGAGAGATTTATGGAGGCTATTTAAAGTAGAGTGTGACAAGTTGGGGATATTGTACAACATGAAAGATATTATAGAAGCCTATAAAACAAGATATGAGAAAAAACAGCTAAGCTTGTTTTAAAATCTGTAAAAAATAAGAATTGGATAAACTTATTTAACATTGAAATCAGTTTATTTATATATAATGTATAAATAGATAGTCTTAATTGAAAAGGGGGAGAAGGATTGAATACATTAATAGTTTATGCTACTAAGCATGGTACAGCAGAAAAATGTGCAAGAATTATGTTAGAAAAAATTTCAGGAGAAGTAGATTTATATAATTTAAAGGACATAAAGGACATAGACCTTTCAAAATATGATAAGGTAATTATTGGTGGATCTATTTATGCTGGAAAAATTCAAAAAATAGTCATGGAATTTTGTTTAAAATATATTGAAGAATTAAAAAAGAAGAAGATTGGACTTTTTATATGTTGTATGAATAAAAAAAGTGAAGATATACAATTAAATAGTTCTTTCCCACAAGAACTTTTAGGTGTTGCTGAATCTAAGGTAAATTTCGGTGGAGAGTTTAGATTTAAAGAAATGAATTTTTTTGAAAAACTTGTAGTTAAAATGGTTTCTAAATCTTTAGCTAAAGAAGATAACAATAGCAGTACAATAAACTCAAATGAAGATATATCAATGCTTTTAGAAGATAATATAAATAGATTTGCACAGATAATGAATAAGTAGTGAGTTTAAATAAATACTCACTACAGTCTTTAGAATAATGTTATTTGCTCAAGTTTATTTTCCACTAAGGAAGAAATAGATACACCAATAAGCCGAATTTTTTCATTTAGGGGTAGATTCATTAATATATCACAGGCTTCTTTGTAGATATCTTCTTCTTTTGATATATAATGAGGCAGAGTCTTACTTTTGGTATGATTATCAAAATTTGAGGTTTTTATTTTTAAGGTTATAGTTTTGCCACTAATATATCGTTTTAGGAGCTCTCTTGATATAGAAACAGAGAAGCTTTTTATATAGGATTTAAGTTCATCTTTATCATTAGTATCTGTTTTTAGAGTGGTTTCTCTTCCAATAGATTTTATCTGTCTAGAAATCTCTACACTCCTTTTATCAATTCCTCTTATTCTATTATATATTTCAACACCGTATTTTCCGAAAAATTCAATTAAAATTTCTTTTGGAAGATTATGAAGTTCTTCAATATTAAATATACCTATATCATTGAGCTTCTTTACGGACTTTTTACCAAGACCATAAACTTTATTTAAAGACAATGGAAAAAGAATTTCAGGGATCATATCTTCTGTTATAACTTTTAATCCACTAGGCTTATTCCAATCAGAAGCTAGCTTAGATAAGAACTTATTGTAGGAAATTCCTACAGATAAGGTGAGACCAGTGATATTATAAACAGTTCTCTTTATATAGTTAGCCACTGAGATGGGGTCATTTTTAGAATTTGTAATATCTAAATATGCTTCATCTATGCTTAAAGGCTCTACATAAGGAGTTACATTATAAAATACTTTGAAAATTTCTTTTGAAACTTCTTTATATCGATTTATTCTTGTAGGTAAAAAAATTCCCGTAGGACATAGAGATCTAGCTATATAAATAGGCATAGCACTTTTAACGCCGTATTTCCTAGCTTCATATGAACAAGTAGCTACGACACCACGCTCAGAGGTTCCTCCTACTATAATAGGTTTTCCTTTTAATTTTTGGTTGTCCATTACTTCAACAGAGGCAAAGAATGAATCCATATCTACATGCAATATCACTTTATTCATTATTAAATCCTCCAGGTTAGCTTTTTATAGTGATTATTATATCATATAATTTATTCACAACTTTTCTATAACACTATAAAATACAAATAATTGATATTGTACTGTTTATGTTATAATAATGTTAAAAAATATGTTAAGGAGGATTTATGAGAAGAGAATATATCACTTTCATGGAACATCTTCCTCTTAATATAAGTTTAGAATCAATTATTGATTACCCACTACATTGGCATAATTGTCTTGAGATTATATTTGTTTTAAGAGGAACTGTATATGTTCAAATGGAGTCTGAAACCTATGAGCTGGAAGAAAGAGAGATAGAGATAATAAATGCGGATGAACCGCATAAAATATATTCTAATAATGAAGATAATAAAGTATTGATATTTAAAATGGATTTAGATTTCTTTGAAAAGTATTATAATGATGTTAAAAATATTTACTTTTATACAAATTCATCAAAAGAAGGAGTTCAGGAAAAAGAGAAGTATCAGGTGCTTAGAAGGTACTTATCAATACTTGCATATGAAGCAATTGAAAAAAGTGAAGATTATGACGAAGAGATTGAAAAACAAATGGTTAAGCTAATTTTTCACCTGCTTAATAATTTTCACTATCTTATTTATGATGAAGAGGACTTAAAAGAAAATGAGGTGCAGTTTGAAAGATATCATAGAATATCAAAGTTTATATACAATAACTATATGAATAAGATAAGTCTTCAGGATATTGCAAAGAGAGAATTTTTAAGTTCTTATTACTTATCTCATGAGATTAAAAATATGGCTGGTACCAATTTTATGGATTTTTTAAATTCAACTAGAGTGCATGAGTCTGTGAAGTTGTTATTGGATACGGATAAAACTTTATCTGAAATTTCTGAAGATGTAGGATTCTCTCATACTCGCTATTATAATAAGTATTTTAAAATGTACTATAATACTACCCCTCTTCAGTATAGAAAAAAACATTATATACCAGAGAATAAATATGAAAAATCAAAAAAATATTTACAACTAGATGTTAAAGAGGCTGTTGATTATATATCTTCATATATTGAAGATTATGATAGATTTAACTATGAGAAAGAAATAATTAAAATAGATGTAGATGTTTCCCAGGATATAGGCTTAGTAAAGGATTATTGGAGAGAAGTTATAAATCTTGGCGATGCTATAGAGCTTTTAAAGGATAAGGAACAGAGTTTTGTTAGTGATATTCAAAAGAATATTGGCTTTAAATATGGAATAGTTCAATATTTATTTGATAAAGATATGAGAGTTTATTTTAATAAAAATGTAGATTTTCTTAATTGGAATGAAGTAGAAAAACTTATGGAATTTCTTGTGGATATTCAGCTTATTCCTATTATAATTTTAGATAAAGTATTTGATGATATAAATCTGTTTTTAAGACTTCTAGAAAGTTTTATATTATATTTCTCAGACTTATATGGAATGGATGAAGTTCAATGCTGGAAATTTAGAGTTGCAAAAGATCTTCCAGAAAATTATATTTGGGCTGCACAAGAGGTGTTTGATAAGTATGGACTTGAGGATATAATAGAAGATGCTTTTGAAGAGTATAATGCAGTAAACCCTATTTTTGATAGTTCTTATATGGTACCATATATAATCCATAACTTTATAAATGAAAAAAATGACATGATGTTTTTAAAGGCCTATGATACAGTAGAAGAAAATTCTGTTATGAGTAATGAGTTATTCTTTGGAGCACCAGGTATAACTAATCTTCATGGAGTGAGAAAAGCATCTTATTATGCTTATTATTTTTTATCAAGACTTGGAGATACTCTAGTAAAAAAAGGTGATGGATATATAGTTACATCTAGTGAAGATAGTTATCAAATTCTTCTTTATAGCTTTAGTGAAGATCTTAATAAACTTATTAATGTTGAAGCATTAGCTCAAAAAAGAGGAGAAAAGAATGTTATGGAAAGAGAGTTCTCCCTAACGTTAAAAAATCTTCAGTCGGACTATAAAGTGACTATATATGAAATAGGAGAAAAGATAGGTTCGGCATTAAATAATTGGATGGCTATGGGGAGACCGAGAAGATTAAAGGATGAAGAGATGAATGTATTATATAGTATTTCACAACCGAGGATATCTTTAGACTTTGCTAAAAAAAGACCTGTATATAACTTAATAACTAAGACAGAAGGGTATGGAGCTGTGTTAATTACCCTTCAAAAAGTACAAAAACACCTTTTTTAAGGTGTTTTTATGCTTTTTCATACAAAGCTTACATTTCACTTTGGGCAACTTTGTACTTTTTGTTCAGCAACTCAGTGAATGCTGAAGATAGTAGAAGTGGATTATAATGTTAATATAAACAATAAGTTCTGAGGTGAAAGATAATGCAAGCGCGTGGAAATATTAAAAATGGAAACGGGCAATTTTTAACAGAAAACATATGGAAGCTATTATTAAGATTTTCTATACCAGCCATACTTTCGTTACTAGTTGCAGAAATGTATAATATGGTAGATTCTTTATTTGTGGGGCAAGTTGTAGGGCCTACAGGAATAGGAGCCTTAACAATTGCATTTCCTGTTCAAAGATTATTTATAGCTATATCAATGCTAGTTGCAATAGGGGCAACTACTGCTGTTGCAAGAAGCAACGGAGAAAATGATTATAAGGCAATAAAAAGAATAATACCTAATGCATTGATTATATTAATGGCTATAATTTTACTGTTATCAATAGGGATATTTATATTTAGAGATAGCGTGATTATTAGGCTTGGTAGCAGTGAAACAATTTTTCCTTTTGCAAAGACATATATATCTATTATATTGTTTGGAGTATTATTTCAAGGGCTATCAATTGTAATTTCTTATATCTTAACTTCTTTTGGAGATGCAAAGATTATATTGTTAAGTACAGGAATTGGAGCTATATTTAATTGTATAATAAATTATGTTCTAGTAGTTGTATTAGATTTTGGAGTCGGTGGAGCAGCTGTGGCTACAGTTATATCTCAAATGGTTGCTTTTTTATATGCATATATGAAGTTTATTCAATATAAGAAAAAGATGAATTTAAAGTTTGAAATTAAACTTGATAAGAACATAGTTGCAGGTATCATATTGGTTGGATTTTCTACTTTTGTAATAGAAATATCTGATGCTGTTGTATCAGTAATTTTAAATAAAATGCTCATAGAAATTGGAGGAGATACAGCAATTGTTGCTGTAGGACTTATAACCAGAGTTTCAATGTTCTTATTTATGACTATTATTGGAATAAGTTCTTCTATGCAAACTATAGCAGCATATAATTATGGAGCAGGAAGCTATGATAGAGTTAGAAAGATAGTAAAGCTTTCAATTAAATTTGTAACAATAAGCTCTATTGTTTTATGGGCAATAATTATGATATTTACAAAACCGATTATAGGCGTATTTGTTAATGATATAGAAATAATTAATTATACTGTAAATGCTTTTAGAATAGTAGTTGGGATTATTCCTTGTGTAGGAGTATATTATGTTTCAATATATTATTATCAAGCTATGGGTATGGCAAAGTTATCATTCTTACTTTCGATATTTAGGCAGATAATAATCTTTATTCCTATAGCATATATTTTAATATATGGTTTTAGACTTGGAACAATTGGAGCATGGATTGCGTATCCAATATCAGACATGATTTCATTCGTAATATCAATAATTTATATTAAGTATTACAAATTAGAGGATATTGAGTTAGAAACAGTAAAAGAAAAAGGAAGAATTGTTACAGCATAGGCCCTTGGATGTCCAAGGGTTTTTAATTTTTAGTGTAGTTAGTCTATAGCTTTTATGATTTTATGTAAAGCTTTTAAAAGTAATGAAAACCTTTAGATATATGATAAAATCAGCCAAATTCGGAGGAGAGTTAAGTAATTTGCACTAAAATCCCTGTTGCATTTTATACTCTATTTGATATAATGAATACATAAGAAGTGATTGCAGATACAACATAATATATCTGTTAATGTGCTGATTAAATGTCTGAGATATTTGTGTAGCTCTTATTTTGAACCTACATTACTACAACGGGAGCTTGATATTTAGATGTGAATTGTCCTATAAGCCCACTACTTATGTAAACTTGGCAAGGACAGAGAAGCATCTGTGGAAGCACCCACCTATCATAGAGATAGGTGTCAAAATTGGGGCAGCGGTATTTTGGATTTTATTAAAAAATATGGATTTAAACCATAAGAAAAAGAGGTAATATTACCTCTTTTTTATTTTGCCCCAAATTTTAAATAAACAATTAATTATGTAATTTTAATACAAATATAGTAATATAAAGAGCATCTTACATTTTGTTAGATGCTCTTTTATGTAAGCATTTCTTTTGAGTGTATTAAATAAGTTAATTTATCTAAAAATAATTTATAGTGCTTATCCAAATTATGATAAAATAATTTTATTGAAATAAATTTTAAGGAGAGATAATGATGAGTGTGCATATAGGAGCTAAGCCAGGAGAAATAGCGAGTACAGTTTTATTGCCAGGGGATCCACTTAGAGCAAAATTTATTGCAGAAACATTTTTAGAAAACCCTGTTTGTTACAATGAAGTTCGTGGTATGTATGGTTTTACAGGTATATATAAAGGAAAAAAAATTTCAGTTCAAGGTACAGGAATGGGACTTCCATCTATGTCTATTTATGCAAATGAATTAATAGAAAGTTATGGTGTAAAAACCCTTGTGAGAGTGGGTACTTGTGGCTCAATACAAGAAGATGTTGGAGTAAGAGATGTTATATTAGCTATAGGAGCATCAACTAACTCAGGTATAAATAAAGCGAGATTTAAGGGAATGGATTTTGCGGCTACAGCCAGCTTTAAATTATTAAGGCAAGCTTATGATATTTCAGTAGGGAAAGATATAAGTGTAAAAGTAGGAAATGTTTTAAGCAGTGACTTATTTTATAATGATGATCCAGAAGCGTGGAAATTATGGGCAAAATATGGAGTTTTAGCTGTTGAAATGGAAGCGGCAGCACTATATACTCTTGGTGCTAAATATGGAGTAGATACCCTTGCTATTTTAACGGTAAGTGATAGTCTAGTCACTGGTGAAGAAACTACATCAGATGAACGTCAAACAACTTTTAATAAAATGATTGAGGTTGCCCTTGAATTAGGAGAATAAGATCTTGCTTAATAAAAAGTATAGAATGGATAATTATAAGGTTATTGGTAAAATGTTTTATAAGGAAAGATCAATAGATAAGGCACTGAATTTCTATATTAAGGCATATAACTCCTCGGAAGGAAAGAAAGATATTGATCTAATCTTAGATTTAGCTTTGATTTATGACGAAATAGGTGACTACAAATTAGCTGAAGAAAAGTATAGAGAAGTTCTAAAGTTAGATCCTAAAGATGAGAGAGCTTATTATGGAATAGCTGTACTGTATGATAATTTAGAGAATTATAAGAAGGCGATTAAGTATTATGAAAAGGCCATTAAAATAAATCCTAAATATAATAGAGCTTACTTTTTTGTTGCAGGAGCTTATGATATAGAGGGAGATAAGGAAAAAGCTATCTATTCTTATAAAAAAGTTCTAGAGATGAATGGCGAGGATTTTTGGGCATATACAAATTTAGGATCCATTTATGAGGAATTAGAAAACTATGAGTTAGCTTTTGAAATGTTTCAGGAGGCTTTGAGGATAGATCCATATCATTATTTGGCTTTATTTAATATGGGAGTTGTGTTAAATAAGTTAAAAGATGAAGAAAAAGCTAAGGATTATTATAGAGTATCTATAGAAGAAAATCCGAGTTATCCTTATAGTTATTTAAATTTGGCTGTTATATATAAGGAAGATAAGAACTATGAAACTGCTATAAATATAATAAGTAAAGGAATAAGAGAAAATAAAGAGAGTGGATTTTTATTTTATAACAGAGCTTGTTGCTATGTGCATTTAGAAAAGTTTTCAGAAGCTTTAAATGACTTAAAAGAAGCAGTTAAATTATATCCTAACTTTAAAAAATATATTGAAGAAGACGAAGAACTTAGTCCTTTAATGCATCATGAAGAGTTCAAAGATATAACTGAAGATTACAATAATATATAGCCAATAATAATAATTTTTTTCGTATTTTTATACAAAAGAAAAATACAAAAACATGTCCCCTTTTTAAAAGGTTTTCATATATAAATAATAAGAAGTGTTTTTTAGGGGGGACAAGATATGTCGGATATAGTAATACAATATGTTTTAGTTGTGCTTCTAATTGTAGGACTATCATATTTTGTATATTTAATAAAGGATAAAGGAATTGCTATCAAGGAAGATTATTTCGGAATAACCTACACTATATTTAGGGACTTAATAGATTCAGAGACAACCACTGAAAGCATAAAGAAGGTTTTAAGAACAATATCAAGGGCTGTAATCTTTGTAGAAGCCAATTATAAGAACGAACCTAATGATATTAAAGAAGAAAAGGCTATGATTTTATCAAAAGAAACATTAGGAGCTTTAGGTTTCCAAAGTATTGTCAATGAGGAATCTATAAGATATATAATTAGACTTAGTGCAGCAATGCTACCAGGAAAAAGTAGCTCAGCTATAAAAAAATAAAATATTAAGGATTAAGAAATGATATTTATTTAATGATTAACCAATATAATGAGGGTGTGCAAAAATGTACACCTTCATTATATTGGTTACAATATAGAATTAATTATGAAATTATTCTTGTAATAAAATAGGTAAGAATGTAAAATAGAGTGTAGTTGACACATAAGAACATATGTTTCTATTGAAGTGAGGATATATATTCAACATTAAAGATAAATGTGGAGGAATAATATGACTATAGAAAATAAGAACAGTAATTCCTATGATGTAACAGATTTAACCTCTTTAGAAAAGTTGGAACCAGTAAGAGTAAGGCCGGGAATGTATATCGGCTCAACGGGGTCAAGGGGATTACATCATTGTATATGGGAGATATTAGATAACTCTATAGATGAAATTGCAAATGGTTATGGAGATAAGGTTATAGTAATATTAAATAAGGATAAGAGTGTTACTATTTCAGACAATGGCCGAGGCATTCCAACGGGGATACATCCAATAAAGAAGAAGTCTGGAGTGGAGATGGTATTTACTGAACTGCATACAGGTGGAAAATTTAATAATAATAATTATAAGACCTCAGGAGGACTTCATGGAGTTGGAGCAGCAGTAGTTAATGCTCTATCAGAATGGCTTGAAGTTGAGGTAAGTCAAAATGGATATATTTATAGACAGAGATTTGAATATGCAGAGGACAAGGAGTTAAAAAAGAAGATGCCAGGAACTCCTATAACTGAACTTCAGGTAGTGGGTAAAGCAACTTCAAGTGGAACTAAAATAACTTTTAAGCTTGATAAGGAAATTTTTAATACTTTAGATTTTAGGTTTGATACAATTGATGAAAGGCTTCAGGAATTAGCTTTTCAAAATAAGGGAATAACTTTAATATTAAAAGATGAAAGAAAAGAAGAACATATAGAAAAACAATATCATTCAGAGAATGGATTATTAGATTTCATAGCATATTTAAATGAAAGCAAGACAGTTCTTCATAAGGAGCCTATAGTGTTTCAGGGTGAGAAAGAAGTTGAGGGGCTTAAAATATATGGTGAGGTTTGTATTCAATTTACAGATTCTACAACAGAGAATATAGCAAGTTATGTAAATAACATCCCTACTACAGAGTCAGGAACACATGAGACAGGCTTTAAGGCGGGTATGACAAGAGCTTTTAAAGAGTGGGCTAAAAAACTGAATATAATAAAAGAGAAGGATAAAGGTTTTGAAGGAGACGACTTAAGAGAAGGAATGACAGCAATTTTAAAAACTAAAATAAGTAATCCGATTTTTGAGGGTCAAACAAAGACTAAACTTGGAAATAATGAAGCTTATTCTGTTATGAATGAGATATCTTATATAAAAATTAGCCAATGGATAGAAGATAATAAGGATACAGCAAGCATCATCATAAATAATGCTATAGCTACTGCTATGAGAAGAGAAAAAATTAAAAAGATAAATGAAGCTGAAAAGAAGAAAGTAGGTAAAGGAACTGCTCCACTTGCAGGTAAAATTTCAGTTTGCACATTGAAAAAATCTGAAGTATGTGAATTTATTGTTGTGGAGGGAGATTCTGCTGGAGGAAGTGCAAAACAAGCAAGAGATAGAAGATTTCAAACTATTATGCCTTCAAAAGGTAAAATTATGAATACAGAAAAACAAAAACTAGAAAATGTTTTAGCTAGTGAGGAATTAAAATTATTTAATGCTGCAATTGGTACAGGAGTCTTAAAAAATTATAATGAAGAAGAATTAAAATATAATAAAATTATTATATTAAGTGATGCAGATGTAGATGGATATCATATAAGAACTTTATGGATAACTTATATTTATAGATATATGAGACAACTAATTAATAATGGACATTTATATATAGGACTTCCACCACTATATAAGGTATATAAAAATGTAAAAAACGAGGAAATAAAGATATATGCATATAGTGATGAAGAATTAGGAGAAGCAAAAAAGAAAATTGGCAAGGGAGCCTTAATTCAAAGATATAAAGGTCTTGGAGAAATGAATCCAGATCAACTTTGGGAAACTACATTAAACCCTGAAACTAGAACCCTTCAACAAGTAACTATTGATGATGCTGCAAAAGCAGAGAAAATGATCTCTCTTCTAATGGGTGATGTAGTAGAACCTAGAAGAAATTACATGTATAAGTATGCAGAGTTCTAATTGACTTATATAAAAAGTTGTTAAAAACTATTGGAACTTGTACAGTTTGTGGAAAGGATTGGAGAACATGAGTAAAAAAAACATAGATATACCTTCGGATGGTAATATAATAAAAATTCCTCTATCGGAGATTATGTCTGATAATTATCTGCCTTATGCTGTAGAAGTTGCAAAGGAAAGAGCACTTCCAGATGTAAGAGATGGACTAAAGCCTGTTCATAGAAGAATTCTATATGGAGCTTATAAACTTAAAGCTACTCCAGATAAACCCTATTATAAATCAGCCAGAATAGTTGGAGATATACTAGGCAAATACCACCCGCATGGAGATACTTCAGTTTATGATGCTATGGTAATTTTAGCTCAAGACTTTACCACAAGGAAGCCACTTATAGATGGGCATGGTAATTGGGGAAGTATGGACGGAGATAATGCTGCTGCTATGCGTTATACTGAAGCTAGGCTTACACCTATTGCTTTGGAAATTTTAAGAGATATCGAAAAAGATGTAGTAGATATGGTATATAATTATTCGGATTCAGAGTTAGAACCAAGAGTGCTACCTGCTAGATTTCCTAATTTGCTAGTAAACGGAGCCTTTGGTATTGCTGTAGGGCTTGCAACAAATATACCCCCACATAATCTAAGAGAGGTAATCGAAGGTACCATTGCATTTATAGATAACAATGAAATTTCAACTAAAGAGCTTATGAATTATATTAAGGGACCAGATCTTCCAACAGGAGGTATATTAATTGGAGAAAATGCAATACTCTCTGCTTATGAAAAAGGAGACGGTAAGGTCACTTTAAGAGCTAAAACTTCTATTGAAAAATTAGAGGGTGATAGGTATGGAATAGTAATAACTGAATTTCCGTATAGAAGAAATAAAGCGAAGATACTTCAAACTATTTCTGAAATGACTGCTGATAAAAAACATGCAAAAGTTCTTGAGACAATAATTGATATAAGAGATGAATCAGATAGAAATGGTGTTAGAGCTGTAATAGAATTTAAAAAGTCTGCAGATCAAGAGATAGTGGATAAAGTACTAAAGTACCTATTTAAAAAGACAGATCTTCAAATAAATATTATTTTTAACATGGTCGCTATTGCAGATGGAAAGCCTGAAATCCTTGGCCTTAAGAGTATACTTCATCATTATGTAAATCATCAGAAGGATGTTATTATAAGAAAAACTAAGAAAGAGCTGGAAATAGCTTTGAAAAGATTTCATATTGTTGAAGGTTTTATAAAGGCAATTGATATAATGGATGAAATAATTGCAACTATTAGAGCATCTAAATCCAAAAAGGATTCAGAGAATAATTTAGTAGCTAAGTTTGGATTTACAGAGGCACAAGCTGAGGCTATTGTTGAGCTTATGCTTTACAAATTAACTGGACTAGAGATTAAAGTGTTTGAAAAAGAGTATTCAAAGCTAGAAAAAGAGATTAAAGGGCTGCAAAAGATTTTAGGTAATGAGAAGGAACTATTAAAGGTTATAAAAAATGACTTAATAGAAATAAAAGATAAGTATGGAGATGACAGAAAAACTGAGCTAATTAAAGATGATGATATAGCAAAAATTGAATTAGAAGAGATCATATTAGAAGAGGATATTGTAATTACAATATCTAATGAAGGATATATAAAGAGGATAGCTGATAAATCCTATAAAAGATCAAATCCTAAGATTGAGGAGATTGATTATAGGGAAGGAGATTACAATAAATATATATTAGAGGCAAATACAAGAGACTCTATAATATTTTTTACAGACTTAGGTAATATGTATCAGTTAAAATGTTCAATGATACCTGAAATGAAGTGGAAAGAAAAAGGTGACAGATTAGACACTATCATTAAAACTGTTAGCTTAGAGAAAGAAAAGATTATTAGTGCAAATATAATATCTCAATTAGAAGATGATAAGTACTTTGTATTTTTTACTAATAAAGGAATGATTAAAAAAACTTATCTATCACAGTATTATACTGTGTATAGTAAATTAGTTGCATTGAAACTAAAAGATGAGAAGCTTATTCGTGTAGAAATTGTAGATAGGCTAAGTCAAAAATCCTGTATTAGGGTAAAAACTAAAAATGAATTAGAATTTACGTTAGATGAGCCATTAATTGAAATAACCGACAGAAATATATTAGGAGTTCAGGCGGTTAATATATCTAGAGATGATGAAGTAACATCTATTGATTATACAGAGGAACATGAAATTAAAAATTTTGTTTTTAATTTAGATAGAGATGGTATAATAAAAATTTCAAATAGAATATCACAAAAGAGTGAGTTTAGCTGTTATACTAACTCTTTAAGTAAATTACTTATATTTAGTAATAAGGGGAGTGTATTTATATTACCATCATATATGGCTCAGAATTTAGGCAACAATGGAACAATACTAAGTAAATTGATAGATGGCTTTGATGAAAAGGAAGATAGTATAATTGGTGTATTTTCAGTAGTAAACCCTAAAAAAGATATGAGTGTATATTTCTTTAGCAAGAGTGGATATGTAAAAAGAACTATTCTAAATGAGTTTAATAGTGCTTATGGTTATTTTAGAGTATATAAATTTAAGTATGACAATGATTATCTAATTAACGTAAAACTTAGTGATGATAGTTTAGAAAAAGATATTGTATTAATAACAAAACATGCTATGGGAATTAGATTTGGAGCTAGAAGTGTAAATACTATGGGAATGATAGCTTCAGGGGTTACAGGAATAAGTTTAAGAGATAATGATGAGGTTATTTATAGCAACTTTGTAGCTGAAAATAGTGTTGGAGATGAGATATCTATTGATGGCGAGGGAGTATATAGTTTAAGTGTTTTTTCAAATAATAAGGTTGAGAAAGAAATAAATATTAACGATATTAAAGCTCAAAACAGGGCTGGAGTAGGAAAGAAAATATTAATGCTTGATATAAATGACTTTATCTCTAATATTAAGTAAAATAAGAAAGCTGAGTATGTTGAAACACACACTCAGCTTTCTTATTTTATTAAATAATTTAAGGCGTAATTATATCTCTTTAGTTAGTATTTTTTCTAAAATATCATCAGGGATATCCAATTTCAAGTTAGAATGTCTAGCATAATTAATTCCCCAAGAGTAAATGGAGTAAAGCACAGGGATTATACCTTTTCCGTATTCAGTTAAGCTATATTCAACTTTAGGAGGAACTTGAGGAAAAACTTCTCTATTTATTAATCCATCTTCTTCTAATTCTCTTAATTGTTGAGTAAGCATTTTTTGAGTTATTCCTTTAAGCCTTCTTTTTAAATCACCAAATCTTAAAGTCTTATTTCTAAGATGCCATAAAATAATGGTTTTCCACTTACCACCTATTACATCCATTGTTAATTCCATTCCACAGCTGTAAGGCGTTTCAGAAACCTTTGTCATAAGAATACCCCCATCAAATAAATAAGGTACCCAGTTGAGAGATAAATACCTTAAGGATTTTTATTCATTCTAATGAAATAATTATATCATATCCTACTATATTTATAAAATTAAATTTTGTAAATCAGTATAAAGTAATATAAAAATATATTGTATAATTAGTAAGGTATTAACCATATTGATATAGCTATATAAGTAGCTTATAATCTATGATGGGATAAGAAAATGTATATTTAAGCATAATTGTAGAGGTGATTTATATGAAAAAACATATTTTAAATAATGGAATAAAAATTAACTATATTGAAAGGCAGGGAGAAATATCTTCCTTTTGTATTGGTTTTGGTGCGGGAGCTATAGTAGAGAAGGAAAATGAACTAGGACTTGCACATATAGTAGAACATATGCTTTTTAAGGGTACAAAAAATAGAAATGAGGAAGAAATTAATAGCGTTTGTGATGAGATTTTTGGGTTTCATAATGCTATGACTAATTATCCTTATGCTATTTATTATGGAACAACTTTAAGTTCGGATTTTGAAAAAGGATTTGAAATATATTCTGATATTTTATTGAATCCCACATTTCCAGAATATGGATTTAGAGAAGAAATTAATATAATATTAGAAGAGTTAAAGGAATGGAAAGACGATCCCTATCAAGAGTGCGAGGATGAAATTTTAAAAAACTCCTTTAAAAAGAGAAGAATTAAAGATTTAATTATAGGAACAGAGGAGAATATAAGCAATACAAATCTAGAAGATATTAAAAACTTTTATAAAAAGTACTATACTCCTGAAAATTGTGTAATAAGTATTGTGTCTTCTCTACCTTTTAGCAGAATTATAGATATTATTAATAAGCAATTTTGCTATTGGAAGAGAAATAATGATGCTACTATAGATGATGAAGTTTATGAAGATAATATGTGTGGTATATATACTAAAGTTCGAAAAGATTTAAGTGGGTCTAAGATACTGTACTGCTTTCCTATACATAATCTAAATCAAAGAGAGAAAATGCTACTTAAAATATTTAATTATAAATTTGGAGTAGGCACAAGTAGTATACTGTATAGTGTTATAAGAACTCAGCATGGATTGGTATATGATATAGGTAGCTTTATAAAAGAAGAAAAGGGAATAGAGTTGTTTATGATTAAGCTGGGTACAGCTTTTGAAAATATTAATAAGTCTCTGGAACTTATTAATAAGAGTATTGAAGAAGTAAAAAATAAGAATAGCATTTTTACTAAAGAAAATATAGAAAAGATAGTTAAAAGCTTAAATTTAAAAAGAGAACTTAGTATAGAGAAATCTATTGAACTCTGTAAAATACTTACTACATATGAAGTTATGTTTAAATCAACAGAGGATATATTTGATGAGTTTGTAGATGTTTTAAATATAACTGAAGATGAAATACTAGCTACTATAAAAAAGATACTGATAAATCCTAGTATACAAGTTTTAAGTTCGGAATAGAGAAAGTTAAAACAGTCAAGCTTTGACTGTTTTCTTTCTTTTTTTCTTTCTGACAGAAAAACCAAAATTACCTAGAGCATCTTTAGAAAGTCCGAAATATTCTCCATGAGAATAACAAATAAGATCAGCTTTTTCAAAGTGTATTTTCCCACTGGTATCTATTAAATTCTCTTCAACATGAACAGATAGAACTTCAGCTAAGAATAAATCATGTGAACCTAGAGGGATAATATTTTTAACTTTGCATTCAAGGGCAATAGGGCAATCATCTAAATAAGGTACAGAGACATTAGTACTTTCAACTAAAGTTAAATCTAACTCTTTAATTTTATCTAAAGTTCTTCCAGATTTAACACCACATAAGTCTACCTTTCGAACCATGTTTTTATAAGGCAGATTAACTACAAACTCTCCATTTTCTTTTATATACTCATAAGATAATCTCTCAGGACGAATAGCTACACTTATCATTGGTGGTCTTGTACAGGCAGTTCCTATCCATCCTACAGTAAATACATTTACTTTTCCAAGTTTATTTTTAGAGGTGATAAGCACTGCGGGAACAGGATTTAGCATTATACTCCCTTTAAAAGTTTTTTTACTCATTTGTATCTCTCCTATAATTATAGTTAAAAAACACTAATCTTTTATGATATTTCATAGAATTACTATAAAATATTAATTAGATAATAATACACAATTATTATAATATCATAGAAGAATATTTATAGATAGTTTTTAAAGATAGTTAGAAGTAACTGTATGTATAAAAATAAATAGATATCCAGAGAAGAGTCCCTGGATATCTATTTATTAAACTATTTGAACATTATACATATTCATCCAAATGTTAATCTGTATTAAATATGCCATAAGTTGAGGACCTCTCATTAGTTGACCAAACCAATAACCATTAAAGGAGTCTCCCTTAGTATCAACTATTTTTTTTACTACATTGTAGTCTATTAGTTGTAATATTGGAGAGGTTTTATCCTCTATAATATTTTTTAACCAGTTTACAATTAGATTTGTATATTCTGGATTAAAGGTTTTTGGATAAGGACTCTTTTTCCTCCAAAGTACATCATCAGGAAGAGCACCGTTTAATGCTTTTCTTAATAATCCTTTTTCTCTTCCATTATAAAACTTCATTTCAACTGGAATATTATAAGCATACTCTACCAAACGAACATCGGCAAAAGGAACTCTAACCTCTAAGCTGTTTGACATGCTCATTCTATCTTTACGAGTTAGTAGGGTAAGCATAAACCATTTCATATTTAAATAAGATATCTCTCTTAATCTACTTTCAGCTGCACTTTCTCCGTAGAGTTTAGGTGTTTTTCTTACTGTATCTTCATATTTCATTTGAACATAGCCTTCTAAATCTATGTTTGTAAATTCTTTAGATAGTAAAGTTTTTCTAGATTTTATAGATTGTGACCACGGAAAAGTAGTTGAATTTATAAGTTCGGGTTTTCTAAACCAAGGATACCCTCCGAAAATCTCATCGGCACACTCACCAGAGTGCGTCGATGAGTTGGAGGTTCTTAGAAATCAAAGATTTGTTTGCTCTTTTTAATTATTTAAAAGCAGAAAGGTTTAATAAGAAAATAGTTTGGGTTATAATATAGGTAGGTAAAAAGGAGTTGATTATCTATGCCTAAAAGAATACCCTATGGAATAAGTAATTATAAGACCTTAATTGAAGATGATTACATATATATAGACAAAACTCTTTATATTGAAAAATTAGAGAACTACCATTCACCATATATTTTTTTTCTAAGACCAAGACGATTTGGGAAGAGTTTGTTCACTTCAGTTTTAGCTAATTATTATAATATAAATGAAAAGGACAACTTTAAAAAGCTTTTTGGTGAAACATACATAGGAAAAAATTCAACAAAAGAGAAAAGTGGTTATCATATATTAAAATTTAATTTTACTGGACTTAACACAGACACAAAGGAAACATTAGAAGAGACTTTTATAAGAACAATTAAAGTATCCTTTAATAATTTTATAAGTGAATATAATCTTAATGTAAAGTATCTTCAAGAAGGTACAGCAGCAAGTATATTTGAAGATTTTTTGTCTAAGATCGCTAATGAAATAAAAAATCCCGTGTACGTAATTATTGATGAATATGATCACTTTGCAAATGAACTTTTAAGTTTTCAGGTAAGTTTATTTTCAGAGATAATAAGTAAAACAGGGTTTGTAAGAAAGTGGTATGAAGTTCTTAAAAAAGGTACTGAATCTATAGTTAAGAGGATTTTTGCTACAGGTGTAAGTCCAATAACCTTAGACAGTTTTACTAGTGGTTTTAATATAGGGGATGACATAACCATGCATGAGGACTTTAATGAGATGATGGGATTTACAGATGAAGAGATTAGAAAGCTTATTGAAGACACCTCTAATATTAAAGTAACTGAAGATAAAATTGAAGATTTGATACATATATTGAGGAAAAACTATAATGGATACTTGTTTTCTGAAGATTGTGAGACGAGACTATTTAACAGTGATATGATACTTTATTATTTAAAGACATATGTAATAAAACAAAAAGGACCTCGTGAATTAATAGATAAAAATATTGCTAGTGATTATAGTAAACTTGGAAAAATGTTTGATTTAAAAAATAGAGATGGAAATATGAAGGTACTAGAAGCTATTTTAAATGAAGAAAAAATAACAGGTGTTATAACAACACAATTTTCTCTTGAGAAGGATTTTGATGAAGACAATTTTAAATCGTTACTATTCTATTTAGGAATGCTGACCATCGATGAAAGTGTTTTAGGAGGCGTAACCTTTAAGGTTCCTAATTATGTAATAAAAGCTTTATATTTTGAGTATTTTGCAAAGAAAATCAGCGAAGAATTAGACTATGATTTAAATGTATCAGAAGTTAATGATTCTATAAGGGAATTAGCACTAAAGGGAAATAATTCGAAACTTGTATCTATAGTAGAAAAAACATTAAATAAACTTTCAAATAGAGATTATATTAAGTTTGATGAGAAATATGTAAAGTTAATATTTTTAACATATTGCTTTTTAAGTAAGATATATTTAGTAAAATCAGAATATGAGGTAAATGGCGGATATATTGACATTGCACTGTTGAAACAGGTAAATATGGAACCTACTTACTTTGGAATCTTTGAATTGAAGTATATATCAAAATTTCAATATAACAATGAAGGTGAAGATATAGTAAAGAAAAAAACTGAAGAAGCTATAGAACAGTTAAATAAATATAACGAATCTCAAGAGTTAAGGGACTTATCTAATCTAAAAAAATGGGTCATTGTATTTGTTAATGATAAAGCTGTAGTTAATATTGAAATATAGTACTTATATTAAAAAACAAGTCTGATTGCAAAGCGCAATTGGACTTTTTGATTTGAAAAATATAAGAATTCTTCAAAAAATAGGCTGTAGTTTTGTAAACTTATTTATAAGAAAAGAATAAGATAATAGTAGCAATTTAAATAGGAAAGTTTCTATGAAAATAAAAAAAGTTAAATATAATAATATGGAAAGTCTTATTATTTATGTGACAAGTGATGAAAAGGATAATGAGGATATAAATAATGAAATTATAAATTATAGAAAAAAATATAAGGATGTTTCTATTTTTGTAAGTGGAATTAATAGCATTGAAAATTTATTAACAAAAATAGTTCAAGAAAATAAAAGTGAGTAATATGCCTAAGAGGGGATAGGATGAATGTAGTCGGTTATGTAAGATTAAGCAGAGATGAAGATAAAGAAAATTATTCATCAATACTATCACAGCAAGATATTATCAACGAATATGCAAAAGAAAGAAATTGGACAATATCAAAAATGTATATTGATGATAATTGTAGTGGTTATTCTCTTGATAGACCTGCATTTAGTGAAATGATTAGTGAATTAGAAAAAGGCACTATTCATACTGTGCTTACAAAAGATTTATCTAGAATAGGAAGAAATAACGGTAAGGTATTAGTATTAATAGATAGATTTAAAGAGCTAAATAAAAGGCTTATCTTAATTACAGAAGGTAATGGTGGTCTTGATTTATCAAAAGATGATCATGATATTCTTGGTATTAAAACTTGGTATAATGAAATGTATATTAAAGACATATCAAGAAAGATAAGAGCAAATATGTATGCAAAACAAAAAAAAGGTGAACTTATTATGGGGAATTTTTATGGATATAAAAAAATTAAAGTAAATAATAAGTTTAACTTAATAGTTGATGAGGATATTAAGCCAATTATAGAGTTGATCTTTAAAGAGTATATAAATGGAGCAGGGTATAAAAAAATATGTGATATATTAGATGAAAATAGTTATCCTACACCTAGTGAATATATAAGCAAAAGGCATGAAGAAAATGGACGAGTATTTAAAAATGCTGTAACGAAGAAATGGCAAACTCATATGATACAAAGAATTATACAAAATGATGTATATATTGGCACTCTTAGAACTAAGAAAAAGCAGTCAAGATTAATAAAAGGTAAACAGGAAAAGGTTCCTTCAGCAGATCAATATGTTTTTCCAAATAATCATGAACCTATGATTGATAAAGAGACTTTTAAGTTAGCTCAGGAAATAAATGCTAAGAGAAATAGGAGTGCTTATAGAACTAATAAGACAAAGTATAACTATGTATTTGGAAGCTTTTTAGGCTGTGGGGATTGTGGTTATACAGTAGTTGGATTAAATTTAAAAAAACTACCAAAGGTTGAAAAAGGTTATAATTGCTCAATGTATCAAAAATATGGTAAAAAACGATGTACAAATCATTCTATAAAACAAGAGAAAATATTATTCTTTTTTAAAGAGTTCTTAAAAGACATTAAAGTTGAATATGAAGATTATATTAACACTATTAACATTAAGAAAGAAAAGAATAATATAGAAAAATCTTTAATTAAATATAGAAATGATTTGAATATTGCAAATGAAGAATTGAAGTTACTACTAACACAAAAGATTAAAGATATAATGAAAGAAAGCAATAATTCATATAGAGAAGTTATAGAGAATTCATATTGTGAGATGGAATTAGAGAAGAAGAAGAGAATTATTGAGTTAACTCAAAAGATTAACGAGTTGCAGAAAAAAATTTGTGTTGATAACGAAGTAAATATTAAATCTAACATAGAAATCTTTGATGCTATTATTAATTCAGAGGTACCTAAAAGAAAACATCTTGAAATGATTCTAGATAAAATAATTGTTTATAGTGATAGAAATTTGGAGTTTAAGTTAAAGATAAATATTGATAGATTAACTCACTCGGATATATAATTATCCGAGTTTTAAACTTTAGTATATATCTTAGAGATAAAAACCTCATTGAACTATCACATTCACCTGATAGAGCTACAGTAGCATTTTTTCTAACTTCCTTACAAAATAGGTACAATGATGAATCGATATCTGCCATTCCAGGAAGGTCGTTAGCTTTTACTGAATCAACTAGGTTTTCTACTAATCCATGAGAGTCTAATATTATTTTTTTATGATTACTTCCAATATATTCTGAAACTATATCAATCCAAGGATCATCCAAATCAGGCTGAAAATCACTAGACTTAAAAAAAGTATTATTATCTTTATAGTCTATGGAATAGGTATTTAAAATCTGGCCTTTTTCTTTAAAATGGGATGATGCAATAGCAGATATTATACTAGAATCTAAACCACCAGATAAAAAAGTGCATATAGGAACATCAGAAACAAGCTGTCTTTCTATAGAGTCAAATAAAAGATTTCGTATGTGTTCTGCTGTTGTATCAATATCTTCTGTATGAGACTCGCATTTTAAAGTCCAATATTCTTCTGTTTTTAGTCCTTCCTTAGAAAATAAAAGAAAGTGTGCTGGTGGTAGTGCAGATATATCTTTAAACACACCACTCTCTAAAGCATGAGCAGGCCCAAGTCCAAATATTTCGCAGATTCCATTTGAATCAATTCTAGGCGTAACTAATGGATGAGTCAGTAAAGCTTTTAGCTCAGAAGCAAAGATTAGATTATTATTTTTAATGGTATAATATAAAGGTTTAACACCTAAAGGATCTCTACACAAGAACAGTCTTTTAATATTCTCATCCCATATTCCAAAAGAAAAAATACCATTTAGTTTCTTTGCACAATCGATTCCCCAAGCTATATAGGCTGTTAATAAAACTTCGGTATCAGAATAAGATTTAAATTCAAAACCGAGTGAAATAAGTTCTTTCCTCAAATCCTCTGTGTTGTATAGCTCTCCATTGTAAACAATAACATATTTTTTATTATTGTGACTCTTTAACATAGGTTGACTTCCGCCAGTAGGGTCTACTACTATAAGACGCCTATGACCTAAAAGTACATTAGGGTCAGTATAATATCCAAAAGAATCGGGACCTCTCATTTGTAAAGTTTCAGTCATATTACTAATTAAGTGTTTTTGGTTTGATAAGTTTTCGTGAAAGTTAATCACACCTGCAATTCCACACATAATATCAGCTCCTAAACTATTTTAAATTTCATAATTTTAAATATTCTATATATTTTATGAGATATATACATATATTGTGTTTATATCTACAGTAAAAAGGTACAAGCTATATGTATAATTTAACAGTATTGCCTTCATCACACTATGTTAAATTTCAATATTTAATAATATAATTAAAATAGATATCTAAGGTAAATAAACATAAGTTGGGGGTAATCTAAATGGATAAAAAGGAATTAGAATTACTTGAAAAAATTTTAAGAGAGCTTCAAGATATAAAAGTTATTCTTCAAGATAATCAAGAAAATGAAAATGTAGAAATTAAGGAGTAAGATTTTAAAGTACATATTTTACTAAGTAAAAGGACAAGTCTATAGAAACTTGTCCTTTAAAGGTTTTTTAATAATCTTATTAGTAATTGTGGTTTAAAGTGCTTCATAATAGTTTTTAATTAGAAGAGCATCTTTTTCTAACAAAGGACTTTCGCATACTACAGAGCCTTTTATATGAAACTTATGGAAGGCTTCCATACAAGCTTTATAGTTGAAATCACTTTCTTCAAATGGAAGGTGATTTTTTTCACCTTTTTTGCTATAGTTTATACCGGAAATATGAATATGCATATCTTCTAATGCAGTATCACCTAGTTCTGAACCAATATAATCTAAAATTCTAGCGAAATCATCATAATTTTTTAAACTCCCATTATCTCTTGCATGTAAATGGGAGAAATCTATGCAAAGTTTACATGAAGGAATTTCCTTGCATAATTGAACATTTTCTTCTAAAGAACCAAATTGAGTACCTTTGCCAGTAGTCTCAAGCCTATAATCTATACCAAAGTAAGGTAGTCTTAAAAGATTTTCCTTTATGGAATTAAAAGTTTTTTCTTTTGAATCTTTTAGATAAAAGCCCGGGTGGAAAACTAAACTTTTACCTTCGACTTTTTTTAATCCTTGAGCTCCTAGAATAATTCTCTCAAGGGATTTTTCTACCTTTTCATCTTCTTCAGCGTTTAGATTTATAAAATATGAGCCATGGGCAGACAAGTAGAAATCATTTTGTACCTTAGATGCCAGAACTTCATCTTTATTTTTATCAGTTATATTTACAGACCTAACAAAGGGAAGTTCCATAGAATCTAAACCTAATTTTTTTAAGTATTGTATACCTGTTTTATATGTGAATTTTTGATTATCCTCACCAATTGGTAAGCCTGATATTCCAAATAATAAAGTGTTTATTGTAATCACCTCCAAATAGAATTATACCACAAAGATATAAGTTATTATGCTATAATAACTTTGAAGAAGGTGATGTAGATGAAAAAAGAATGGAGACTTAAAGTTACAAAAGCTAATATTGATACTTTATCAAAAGAAGCTAGGGTTAGCAAACTCATAGCAAAAATTCTATCAAATAGAGACATACAAGATCCAGAAGATATTAAAAAGTTCATGAATGCTTCTTTAGAAGATCTACATGATCCATTTTTAATGAAAGACATGGATCAAGGGACAGATATTATTTTAGATGCTATAGATGAAGGTAAGAAGATTATAATATATGGAGATTATGATGCAGATGGAGTAACTAGTACAACCATCCTTTATAAAGGATTATTAAAATTAGATGCTAATGTGAGCTATTATATACCGGATAGAGAAGCGGAAGGGTATGGTATGAGTAGTGATAGAATAAATAAGTTAAGAGCTGAAGGTGCAGAGGTTATATTAACTTGTGATAATGGGATTAGCGCTGTTGAGGAAGTTAACTATGCTAAAGAACTAGGATTTCAAGTAGTTATAACAGATCATCATGAACTACCATTTGTAGATGAAGATGGAGAGAGAAGTTACATATTGCCTAAGGCAGATGCAATAATAAATCCTAAAAGATACGATTGTGAATATCCATTCAAAATGCTTTGTGGTGCTGGAATTGCTTTCAAATTCATGCAAGCACTTTATATGAAATTAGGGATAGATGAAAAGGAAGCTTACTCTTTTATTGAAATAGCAGGAATAGGGACTATTTGCGATGTAGTTGATTTAATAGATGAAAACAGGATTATTGCAAAAAACTCATTAAAGATGATTAGCAATACTACAAATTTAGGACTAAGAGCACTTATAGAGGAGTTAGATATAAAAGATAAGAAAATTAAGTCTTATAATATTGGTTTTATGATAGGACCATGCATAAATGCCACTGGAAGGCTAGATACCGCAGCCTTGTCTGTAGAGCTTCTAACTACAAATGATGTAGTTAGAGCAGGAGAACTAGCAAAGATACTTAATGAATTAAATAAAACTAGACAAGAAATGACCATGAAGAACGTTGAAGATATAATACGTATGGTGGAGACTTCCACTTATACTCATGATAAAGTTCTAGTTATATATAAAGATGACATACATGAAAGTATAGCGGGAATAGTAGCAGGTAAAATTAGAGAAAGGTTTAACTTGCCTACAATAATACTAACAAAGGGTAAAGAGATGCCAAAAGGTTCAGGTAGATCTATTGATGAGTATAACTTGTTTGAAGAGCTTATAAAATGTAAGGACTTATTAGAAAAGTTTGGTGGGCATCCTATGGCAGCAGGATTATCTATAAAAGAAGAGAATATTGAAAAATTGAGAAAAAGATTAAATGAAAATTGTATGCTTACAGAGTATGATATTACACCTAAAGTAAGAATAGATAATAGAATACCTTTAAGTAGCATAAATGAGGAATTAATAAATGAATTAGATTATTTGGAGCCCTTTGGAAAAGGGAATGGATCTCCTTTGTTTGCAGAAAAGGGTATTAAAATATTTGAAATAAAAATACTTGGAAAAAATGCAAATACATTAAGGCTAGGATGTTTAACTAATGATAACCAAAAAATTTTTGCAATAGGCTTTAATCAAGTAAAAGAATTCATTGAAATGTTACAAGAAAGATATAATGATAAATACAAGAGAATAATTGATAATCCTAATGGATTAACATTAGACTTGGTGTTTTTTCCTTCAATAAATGAATTTAATGGTAATAGATATAGACAATTAAAAATAAAGGACTTTAGATTGTCTACAATATAAAAGTTATAATGAGCTATGCTAAAGTATAGCTCATTATTTTATTAAAATAACTTTATGGTAAAAGAAGGGAATTATATTTTTATATAGAATATTATTAAGGAATGATGAAACTAAGAAATAAGGCGAGGTATATAAAAATGTATGAACTATATGATGAAATTCCTATAAATGTAGTAATATTAGAAAGCAATAGTCTTAAAATCCGCTACATAAATAATAAATTTAAAAATACGTTTAGTTTAAATGAAGATGTAGTGGGGAGTAGCTTAGAGGATATTAGCCAATTTAAAAGATGTATTATAATCCAAGCCTTAATAAATAAATGTAGTAATAAGATAAAAAAGATAAGTTTAGTTGAGAATATGTTTTTTGATGTTATGTTTCAATATAAGGAAGAACTTACTAGCTTATTTATTTATGAAGTTACAGATTATATAGAAAGAGAATCAAGAATTAAGGAAGAAAGAGAAAAGTTTTTAAGCATATGGTCAGAAATGAAAACAAAATGTGATATTATTCAACAGTTAAGACAAAAAGAAAAGGAATATTTATTACACTTAAAAGATGTGATCAATAATCTTTCAGAAGGATTAATAGTTTTAGATGAATATGGTGACATAGGTTTTTTTAATAAAGCAGCATCAAAAATAATAGGATTAGGCTCAAAGAAAGTATGTGACTATAAAGATATCTTTAAAGGTTTAAATGTTTATGGTATAGATTTAACTAACTTCAATATAGATTTAGATAAACTGTATAAAGATTATTTATCTAATAAAAAGCCTGTTAAGGATAGAATAATAAAAATAAATATGGATAATTTAATTAAGTATATAGAAATAAGCTGTACACCAGTAAAAGATAAAAATGATAAACTTATAAATTCTATAATAACTATAAAAGATATAACTAAAGTTATAGAACATGAAATTGAGTTAAAAGTAAAAAATGAAGAACTTGAAAAACTTACAAGAATGAAGGACGATTACTTTAATATTATGTCTCATGAACTTCGAACTCCATTGACAATAATTCATTCTTCTCTTCAATTAGCTAGAGATGTTTATACTAATGAAATAACAGATAATATTGATAAAATATTATCTAAAATAAATCAAAATAGCAGAAGGTTACTTAAACTTATAAATAATGTATTAGATGTTTCAAAAGCAGAATCAGGCTTTCTTCAGTTAGATTATAAGCCATATGATGTTGTGTATATTACCGAAAATTTAATAAACTCTGTAAATCTATATGCAAAAAGTAAATCTATAGAATTAATTTTTGATACTACGGAAGAAGAGGCCATAGTACTTTTAGATAGAGATAAATATGAACGAATAGTTTTAAATTTATTATCTAATTCTATAAAGTTTACTCCAAGTAATAAAAGCATTTTAGTTACTAATGTAATCGAAGAGAATTATTTTGAGGTTAGAGTTAAGGATGAGGGGATTGGAATTCCTAGAAATAAAGTAGATATGATTTTTGAGAGATTTACACAAGTAGATAACTCTCTTTCGAAACATTCATATGGTACTGGACTTGGACTTTCGCTTGTGAAGAAATTAGTCGAATTAATGGGGGGGACTATAAAGGTTGAAAGCGAAGAGGGAAAAGGAACTGAGTTTATAGTTAGACTTCCCAAAAATAAGATTTATAAAAACGATATAGAATACGATTCATGTCAACATGAATTAAATAATAATAAAATAATTATTGAGTTTTCTGATGTGGGTTAAATATTTATAATTATGAAAGGATAGGTAATAAATTACCTATCCTTAAAACTTATTAAATAGTTTTTATATAATACATAAGATATTAAAGATTTTTTTCGTAGGATTCAACCATTTTTTTAACCATTTGTCCGCCTATTGATCCTGCCTGTCTTGATGTTAAATCTCCATTGTAGCCTTGTTTTAAGTTTACTCCTACTTCATTAGCTGCTTCCATTTTAAATCTGTTTAGACCTTCTCTTGCTTCTGGTACTAAAGTTTTATTATTTCTTGACATTAGAATCAACCTCCTCATTTAATGTTTTATTTGGTTTCTTTTGTTTGCTATTGTGTTACAATAATATTTTAACCATATTTGATGATAATATTTTAGTATGTTATAGGTATAAGTTGAAGTTTGTACTTGATATAGAAAAAATAATAATTAATGTATTTTTTTATTTAAAAATTATATAAATATAATTGACAACCTATATTCAATCGTAGAAAATTATTATGAAGTATAACTAATAGATTGGTGGCAATTAGCATTGTCTTAATTCTAGTTGGGAGATGGTCATTTGAAAAAATTTAAAATTATTATGACTGGAGGAGGATCAGCTGGTCATGTGACTCCTAATTTAGCACTTATACCTAAGTTAGAACAGATGGGGTATGATGTAGAGTATATAGGAACAAGGGATGGTATAGAAAGAAGTATTATAGAGGGAGAAAATATAAAATATAATATAATTACAAGTGGAAAACTTAGAAGATATTTTGATATAAAAAACTTTTCTGATCCATTTAAAGTAGTAAAAGGAATTTTTGAGGCGAAAAATATAATAAAGAGAAAAAAACCTAATATAGTTTTTTCAAAAGGTGGATTTGTGTCAGTTCCTGTTGTAATAGCAGCCTATTTAAATAAGGTACCAGTTATAGCTCATGAATCAGATATAACTCCAGGCCTTGCAAATAAATTAGCGACTCCCTTTTGTACAAAGATATGTGTTACTTTTCCAGAGTCATTAAAAGCTATTAAAGGTGATAAAGGGCTTATAGCTGGAACACCTATAAGGGAAGAGTTATTTAAAGGAAGCAAAATTAAGGGTTGTAAAATTTGTGGTTTTTTAGATGAAAAGCCTATACTTATGATAATTGGTGGTAGTTTAGGTTCTAAAATTATTAATGATGCAATTAGAAACAATATAAAGACAATATTGAAAAAGTATAATGTTATTCATATTTGCGGCAAAGACAATTTAGATAATGAATTAAATAATCTAAAAGGCTACAAACAATTTGAATACGTTAAAGAAGAGTTAACTCATTTAATGGCTGCTGCAGATATTTTTGTTTCTAGGGCTGGGGCTAATGTTATATTTGAACTATTAGCTTTAAATAAACCTAATGTTTTAATCCCATTATCAGCTAAAGCTAGTAGAGGAGATCAAATATTAAATGCAAGATCTTTTGAAGCTAGTGGATATAGTGTAGTTATTCAAGAAGAAGAATTAAATGATGAAATTTTACTAGAGAAAATTAATGATATATATATAAATAAAGATAAGTTTATTAACAAAATGAAATCTAGTTCAGCCTCTAATGGAGTAGATAATATAATTTCTCTAATAAAAAAATATACTAAGTAGTTTTACTAAGGTACTTAAGCAGACATTCCAATTTTTAATTTGGTGATAGTCGCTTACTCATCTGAATATAGGAAGATGAGTTTCATAATAAAATAAGTACCTTATGCTATATACTTTTCTGAATATTACGATATATTAGTATAAAGTCCTTATATTAATATATTAAGAGAAAGAGGGTAGAAAATGAAGATAGAATTTTATGGTGGGGCAAAATGCGTAACAGGTTCTTGTCATATATTAAAGGTAAATAATAAAAATGTTCTCTTGGATTGTGGACTTTTTCAAGGTAAAGATGAAAAAGAAAGAGGAAACGAAGAGTTTCAATTTAATCCTAAAGATATAGATTACGTAATACTATCTCACGCTCATATAGATCATAGCGGAAGAATACCATTACTATATAAAAAAGGATTTAAAGGACGGGTTATATGTACAAAAGCAACTAGAGATTTATGTAGTATAATGCTACCAGACAGTGGGTATATACAAGAAAGTGAAATAGAATGGAAAAATAGAAAAAGAGTGAGGCAAGGTTTAAAAACTATAGAACCTCTTTACACGGCTAAGTTAGCAGAACTATCCTTATATTTATTTGAAGAATATGAGTATGACATTTTATTTGAGCTATTTGATGGATTTAAAGTTAAATTTAGAGATGCAGGTCATCTTCTAGGTTCAGCTATAGTTGAATTATATGTAAAAGAAGAGTATGAAGAAGAAATAAAAATAGTTTATTCGGGAGATTTAGGAAATGTAAATAAGCCAATTATTAGAGATCCAAGCTATATTGACTATGCAGATTATATAATCATGGAAACTACCTATGGAGATAGAGTTCATGGAGATATGGATTGGACATTTAAGAAATTAGTTAATATTATAAAGGAGACTTTCGATAGAGGAGGAAATGTAATAATACCATCATTTTCAGTGGGTCGAACTCAAGAATTACTATATGCTCTTAGTAGATATGTAGAAAATGATGAATTAAAAGATGTTACAGTCTTTGTAGATAGTCCACTTGCATCTGAAGCAAGTAAAGTATTTGAAAATTCTAGTGAATATTATGATGATGAGATGAAAAGTCGTATAAGAGAAGGAGCTAATCCTCTAAATTTCAAAGGATTAATTTATACAAATTCACCTCAAGATTCCATGAATATAAATAAATTCAAGGGAAATGCAATAATTATTTCTGCTAGTGGAATGTGTGAAGCTGGAAGAATAAAGCATCATTTAAAACATAACTTATGGAAAAGTGAATCCTCTATAGTTTTTGTTGGATATCAAGCTGAGGGAACTTTAGGTAGAGCCATATTAGAAGGGAATAAAAAAGTAAATATATTCGGTGACCCTATTGCTGTGAATGCAAAAATTTATAGTTTTGATGGACTCTCAGGACATGCAGATAAGAATGGAATGAGTTATTGGTTAGATAATTTTAGAGAGAAGCCAAAGGAAATATTTTTAGTACATGGAGATATACAAGCTCAAAATAAATTTAAGGAATTATTAGATTCTAAAGGATATAAAAGTAAAATAGTAGACAATGGTGAAACTTATTATATTAATGAAAAGGTAAATCTAAAAGATAGTAATATAAAATATAAAATTATGAAGTTGTTAAATTCTATAAATGATATTGAAAGTATGAATAAAGATGTATTAATAAAGCAATTAGAGGAAGCCATAAATGATGTAGATGAAAAGGTAGCTAAATAGGCTATCTTTTCCTCTTTTATAAATATTATATTAGTAACAATTATTATGGTGGGTATAGTTACTAAAAATACTAGAAATTTTAAAAATAAAAAAATGTAATATGCAAAACATATAAAATGAAAATAATATTTAAAGCGAGGTAATATTAATGAAAAGAATAATAAAATATTCAATGGTTTTTGCAATATTAGTTTTTGGTCTTGTATCCAAAACTACCGCATTTGCACAAACTGCTACCTTTAAAACTTTTGATTACAGTGTAATAAGTGGTGATAGTTTATGGAAGATATGCGAAAAGTATCAAGTTGGAGCTTCAGAAATTTTATCAGTAAATCCTCAAATTACAAATCCAGATATGATATATCCAAGACAAATAATTAAAATACCAGATTTATCGGAAGTTAAAGCATTAGAAAAACAAGTAGTTACATTAGTAAATAGTGAAAGAGCAAAAAAAGGATTAAAACCTTTATCAGAGAATTGGCAATTATCAAGAGTAGCGAGATATAAATCACAGGATATGATAGATAAAAAATATTTCTCTCATACTTCACCAACATATGGTTCACCTTTTGATATGATAAAGAATTTTGGTATACGCTACAGAACTAGTGGAGAAAATATTGCCTATGGTCAAAGAACACCAAGTGAGGTTATGAACTCATGGATGAATTCACCAGGACATAGACAAAATATATTAAGTCCAAACTACTCTCAAATAGGAGTCGGGGTAGCAAGAAGTTCATCAGGTCAATTGTATTGGACCCAAATGTTTATAGGATGGTAATTTAATAAAAAGGTGATTTACTCAATATTTGAGCAAATCACCTTTTTACATTATTTTGTGTAAATAATAGGATATAAAAATTTTAACTAATTATCTTTATCGAAAAATTTATCAATAATTTTTTCAGCTAATCTACGTTTCATGTTTGCCTCATTTACTAAGGACAAAACGGTAATAAGCATTTGAGACAAATCTAAATTCTGTGAACTAAAATTTTCTTTATTATTTTGAGTAAGTTTAATTTTTTTTGATAATTCATCATGAAGCTCATTAGCTTGAAGTTTTTTTATATTAGAAAAAGATTGATATATTTTTTCTAATTCAATATCTTTTAAACTATGGGGATTTTCTGGCATTTCACTAAAAAGAGACTTTATATCGTTAATAGAAAGAGTCTGCTTTAGGTTATAGATTAAAATAAGTAAGATTATGTGATCCTTAGAATACTTTTTTTTCGTAGGAGGTAAAAGAACCTTTGATTTTGTATAATTATTAATCATGGTTTTTGTCATTAATTTTTCATTACCATTTCTTTTAAGATGACTTAAGTTATCTTCAAATAGAGTTATAACTTGATCCATATATAAGCTTAAATTCGGTATATCTATTAGATTAATGTCCTTATCAAGGTAAAGTTCATTTATAAGAGAAGAAATCTCTTTTTCATTTAAAGTCATTATTAAACACTCCGATTTTGTTATTAGAATAAGAAAATAGTATCATATAGTTAATTATAGTTCAATAGGGAGTAGTGTATACTATATTTATATAGTAGAATTAAGTTAAGTCATTAATTTAAAAAGGTGTAATAATTATGAAAAATTACAATTGTATACTAGTAATGTTTTAAGAAAAATTATTAAAAATATAGCTTATAATTTCGATAACCTTGTGGTAAAATAAGTATATGATGTTACATAGTAATGAAAACTATGTAACATAAAAATATAATAAAATATAAAAAGAGGTTGATAATTATGATGAGCAAACTAAGAGAACCTATAAGTGGATTAACCCATTTATTTGGGGCAATAATTTCATTAGTTGGAATGATAATACTTATAGTATATGAGCGAAGCACTCCTGATTCAACAATACTTTCTTTTACTGCCATATTACTATTTGGGCTGAGCCTTATATTATTATATACAGCAAGTACTATATATCATTCAATTAAGTCCTCTGATAGTGTTATAAGAATTCTTAGGAAACTAGATCATTCTATGATTTATGTGTTAATAGCAGGAACATATACACCGGTAGCTTTAATCTCACTTCAAGGAAATTTAAGATGGATAGTTTTTATTGGAATGTGGAGCTTTGCAATTGTAGGAGTTTTATTTAAAATGGTTTGGTTTGACGCACCAAGATGGATATCTACTATTTTCTATGTATTAATGGGATGGATAGCTATATTTTTAGTATCGCCACTTTCTAAAGTTATAAACATTAGAGGGCTTTTATGGTTATTTATTGGAGGGGTTTTTTATACAGTAGGAGCTGTAATTTATGCAGCTAAATGGCCAAGAATAAAATCAAAAATATTTGGTTTTCATGAGATATTTCATCTATTTGTTCTAGCAGGAAGTTTTTGTCATTATTTTATGATATTCAGATATGTATTATAGCTGTATAGTGGTCTTTAAAAGTGCAATGTATATATTTTTATAACAAATGTGTACATTGCCTTTTAATTAGGAAATAATAATTGTACTGATAAAAATATAGAGTTAATGGTGGTGAATATTTTGGATGTTATAAATAGTATAGAGGAAATAAGTGAATTCATATCTAATAATAAATTAGCATTTCTATATATATCTTCAAGTAGCTGTGATGTATGCAGTATACTACTCCCAAAAATAGAAGAAATTTTATATAAATACCCTAAAATATTGTCTAAAGAAGTAAGCATAAATAAATTACCAGAGACAGCTGGATATCTATCTATATTTACTGTGCCAGCTTTAATATTATATATAGAAGGAAAAGAAACTATTAGAAAAGCAAGATTTATAAGTGTGGATGAACTAGATAAAGAAATTGAAAGGTATTATAAGATAATATATTAAGTAAGCAGCATAAATAAGATAATTATGCTGCTTACTATTTTTAATAAATTACATTAGTTAGAGACAACCCATGAGAAGGGGCTGTTGGGGGAGCGATAGAACGATCTTTTTCTAACATTATTTTTTGTATATCTTCTTTTGTAATTCTATTTAATCCAGCTTCTACTAAAGTACCAACTAGTATTCTTATCATTTTGTACAAAAATCCATTTCCAGTAAAGACTATATCTATTTCCTTTCCATTTTGAAGAATATCAATGGAGTATATTTCTCTAATTGTAGATTTTTTCTTGGATTTTAAAGCTGTAAAACTTTTAAAATCGTGTTCTCCGATAAAACAAGCAGCAGCAGCTCTCATTTTATTTATGTCTAATTTTTCTTTAACGTGATAAGTGTATTTGCGGTTAAATATATCATGAAACTTATGATTATAAATCTTGTAGGTATAGATTTTCTTTTCTGCATTATATCTAGCATGGAAGTCCCAAGTAGCATTTTCACATTTTTGTACTACTATATCTAAGGGTAAGTATCTATAACAGTAATCTAGAATTTCTTCATTTGATACATTTGATTTTGTTTTAAAATTAGCTATTTGATTATATGCATGAACACCGGAATCAGTTCTTCCAGAGGCTGTTAAATCTATTTCCTCACCAGTTAGTTCACTTAATACTTTTTCAATTTTATACTGAATAGTATTATTATCATCACCGAGCTTTTGCCAGCCTTTATATTTGGTACCGTCATACTGAATGCTTAATTTAATATTTCTCATTAACTTATCTCCTTGTTAACCTATAATTAGGTTTAGTACTTTACATTGTAGTTTATTTCCTGTAAATAAGCAAACATAGTTTTATAAAACTTGATAAGAGGTTCTTTATATTCTATAATTATTATTTAACCAAATGTTTTATTTTATGAACTAAGTTATGTAGAGAGAGGACCTTAAATGAATAAATCACTGTTCGTTACCGAGAAGCCATCAGTGGCTATGGAGTTTGTGAAGATACTAGATATAAAAGGAATTAAAAGAGATGGATATATAGAAGGTAATGATACTATTTTTACTTGGTGTGTAGGACATATGATCACCATGAGCTATCCTGAGGCTTATGATGAAAAATTAAAGTATTGGTCTTTAAGCACAATTCCTTTTCTTCCAGAGGACTATAGATATGAAATAATACCAAGCGTTGCTAAACAATTCAATATAGTAAAAAGTCTTTTATTAAGAGAAGATGTTGATACTATTTATGTATGTACAGACTCAGGAAGAGAAGGAGAGTATATATATAGATTAGTAGATATGATGTCGGGAGTAGAAAATAAAATTAAAAAAAGAGTTTGGATTGATTCTCAAACAGAAGAAGAAATAAAAAAAGGTATTAAAGAAGCAAAGGAATTATCAGAATATGATTCACTATCTGCTGCAGCTTATTTAAGAGCAAAAGAAGACTATTTATTAGGAATAAACTTTTCAAGACTTTTAACACTTATATACGGAAAAACTTTATCTAATATAATAGGAGAAGATAAAATTGTTATAGCTGTTGGAAGAGTTATGTCATGTGTATTAGGAATGGTAGTAGATAGGGAATTAGAAATGCGAAATTTTGACAAGATATCTTTTTATAAAATATTAGCTAAACTAAAAGCTAATGATAATATGTTTTATGAAGGGGAATGGAAGGCAGTAGAAGGCTCTAAGTATTTTGAATCTATAGCATTATATAATGATAATGGATTTAAAAAAGAGAAGCACGCAGAAGAACTAAAAAAAGAGTTAGAGGATTATAGTATAAAAAATCTTGCTATTATTGATAAAGTATCTAAACAAAAGGAACTAAAATATGCTCCTCTATTATTTAATTTAGCAGAACTTCAAAATCAATGCTCAAAACAATTTAAGATTAGCCCCGATGAAACTTTAAAAATAATACAAAGTTTATATGAAAGAAAGCTATTAACGTATCCTAGAACAGATGCTAGAGTATTGTCTAAAGCTGTAGCCAAGGAAATAGAGAAAAACATAAGAAAATTAATAAATTTTAGAGGAGAGTCTGAAATTAGTGGAATAGCTTCTAAAATAATAGAGGATAACTCATATAAAAATTTAGAGAAAACAAAGTATGTAGATGATAGTAAAATAACAGATCACTATGCCATAATTCCTACTGGAGAAGGGTTTGACAATTATAATGGTTTGAAAAAAATAGAAAAAGAAATATTTAATTTGGTAGTTAGAAGATTTTTAGCTATTTTTTATCCACCGGCTAAGTTTAATAAAATATCTATCGTAACTAAAATTCAAAATGAAAGTTTTTTTACAAATAATAAAGTTTGTGTTGAGAGAGGATATTTAGATATATTAAAAGGAGAAGGGGACGTAAATGAAAGTGAAGAAAAGGCCGTAGAATTCTTAAATACTCTAAAGAAGGGGCAAAAGATAGAAGTTGAAGATTTAGAGCTAAAAGAGGGAAAAACATCCCCACCTAAGAGATATACATCTGGTTCTATTATTATTGCAATGGAGAATGCAGGAAAACTAATAGAGGATGATCAGTTAAGGGAACAGATTAAGGGTTCTGGAATTGGAACAAGTGCTACAAGAGCTGAGATATTAAAGAAGCTTGATAGAATAGGTTATATTAATATAAATAATGGAACTCAAGTAATAACTCCAACTATTAAGGGAGAAGTAATTTATAGAACTATCAAGAATTCTATACCTAGTTTATTGAATCCAGTTTTAACTGCTAGTTGGGAAAAAGGTCTAGGATTAGTAGTAAGAGAAGAGATCTCCTCAAATGAATTTATGGCAAAATTAGAGGAATATATAAAAAGAAATGTATATAATGTGATTAATAATAATGGTATTATAGACTCTCAATATTTAATATCCTCTATTCAGAATAAAGAAAGTGTAAATATGAATAAAATGGATGAAGTTTTGGGTATATGCCCAATATGTAAAAATGGAAGAGTGATAAAGAATTCAAAAGGTTATGGTTGTGATAACTGGAAAAGTGGCTGTGAATTCTTTGTTGGAGAGATTTGTGGAGTTAAAATTCCTGTTATAGAAATAAAAAAGTTGCTAAGAAACGGAACAACTAATCTAATTGAAGGCTTTAAATCTCAAAAGGGAAACGTGTTTGGAGCAAGATTGATTTTAAAAAATAATAAGATTGAACTTAGTTTCAAATAATGAGTTATACATATAGCAAATGGAGAGGAAATAATTATGAGTATATTGACTATAGAGAATTTAAGTAAGAGTCATGGAGAGAAGGTCTTGTTTAACAATATATCCTTTAGCATTAACTCGGGAGAAAAAATAGGTTTAATAGGAGTGAATGGCACAGGTAAATCTACATTACTCCAAATTTTAGCGGGTTATGAAAATTGTGATGAGGGTAAAGTCATTAAAGGCAATGGCATGCGAATAGAATACTTACCTCAAAATGTAGATTTTGAAGACGATGCTACTGTACTTGAACAGATATTTAAGGGGAATTCACCAGTAATGAAGGTATTAAGACAATATGAAGAGGCTCTTAAAAATTTAGAAAAAAGTCCAAGCGATGAAAGGCTTCAGAAAAAGCTTATGGAGCTTACAAGTAAAATGGATGCTGTAGATGCTTGGGAAATAGAGAGCAAGGCAAAAGCTGTACTAACTAAGTTAGGGATTCATAATTTTAATTACAAAGTTAAGGGGCTTTCCGGAGGCGAGAAGAAGAGAATTGCCTTAGCAGGAGTATTAATAAGTCCCTGTGAGTTATTAATACTAGATGAGCCTACTAACCATATTGATAATGAAACTGTAAAATGGCTTGAAAATTATTTAAATGAGTATAAAGGCGCTTTAGTTATGATAACTCATGATAGATACTTTTTAGATAGAGTATCAAGAAGAATATTAGAAATAAATAATGGAAATTTATACAGTTATGAAGGGAATTATAGTATTTTTTTAGGTGCTAAGTTTGAGAGAGAGCAGATGGTATATTCTCAAGAGCAAAAGAGACAAAATCTTTATAAAAAAGAGCTTGAGTGGATAAGACGAGGAGCAAAGGCAAGAACTACTAAGCAAAAGGCAAGAATTGATAGGTTTGAAGAAATAAAATCTCAAAAAATAGAAATAAAAGATGAAAAGATAGATATTTCAATAGATGGAGGCAGACTAGGAAAAAAGATAATTCAGATAGAGGGTGTAAGTAAGAGTTATGGGGATAAGAAGCTTATAAATAATTTTTCTTATATATTTACAAAAGAAGATAAGGTAGGAATAATAGGAGCTAATGGAATTGGGAAATCTACACTGCTAAACATTATTTTGGAGAAATCTGTTCAAGATAAAGGTAATATATCAATAGGAGAAACCGTTCAGATTGGATACTTTTCTCAGGAATATGAAGATATGAGTGGAGATCTAAGGGTTATTGAGTATATAAGAGAAGGAGCAGAATTTATAAAATTATCTGACGGAAATATTATAAGCGCGTCTAAAATGTTAGAGAGATTTTTATTTCCCTCTAATTTACAGTATTCATATATATCAAGATTATCAGGAGGAGAAAAAAGAAGGTTATACTTGTTAAGAGTGTTAATGACTTCTCCAAATGTTTTAATTTTAGATGAACCTACAAATGATTTAGATGTAGAAACTTTAGCTGTGCTAGAAGATTATTTAAATTCTTTTAATGGTACTGTAATAACTGTATCCCATGATAGGTATTTTTTAGATAAAGTATGTAATAAGCTTTTGATTTTTAAGGGTGACGGGGTAATAGAGCCATTTGTGGGTAATTATTCAGATTATGAAGATAAGCAAGTACAGGATGATAAAAAAACAAATGATAGTTCAGTTAAAAAGATTAAAGAAGAGAATAATGTAGGAATGGCTGAAAAAACAAATAAAACTTTGAAATTTAGCTATAATGAAAAGAGAGAATATGAACAAATAGAGAGTGTTATAGAGGATGTAGAAAATAAACTTGAAGAAACAAATAAAAGTATTGAGTTGGCTGGTAGTGACTATATAAGACTTGAAAAGTTTTTGGAAGAAAAAAGTAAGTTGGAAGATGAGTTAGAAAAATTAATGAATAGATGGGAGTATTTAAGCGATTTAGCTGATAAAATAGGTAACTAAAAATAATGAAATAAAAAAAGGCTATCATGAAAGTATGATAGCCTTTTTAAAGTACTAATTAGTCTCTTGAAATTCTTTTGATATATCTTGAATTAATTCTTTAACTGATTTTATTTTATCTAATTTATAAGCATTTGAACCAGCAAAAATTAGTCCATTAGCAGTATCGCCTTTAACAGCATTTATTAAAGCTTTTGATATGCAATAAGGTGTAACGGCTGGATTACATCCCTTTAAACAGTTATAACACTTAGAAATAGAAGTATTATTATCTAAAGAATTTGTAAATTCATTTTTTATTGCTCTACCAGGCATACCTACAGGACTGTTTATAATCATCATATCTTCTTTAGAGGAGGATATGTATGCATTTTTAAAGTTTATATGTGCATCACACTCTTCGGTAGCTACAAATCTAGTAGCCATCTGAACACCTTCAGCACCTAGTTTTATGTATTTTGCAATATCACTTCCGTCATAAATACCGCCTGCAGCAACTACTGGAATATGTTTCCCATAAGTAGCTTCTAATGAGTTTGTTACTTCAATAACTTCTTTTATAATTTCTGATAAGCTATCCTCATTGCTAGAACTGATTTGTTCTAAAGAGAACCCTAAATGACCTCCAGCATGAACTCCTTCTACTATTATTAAATCTGGCAAGTAATCATATTTTTTTTTCCACATCTTAGATATAACTTGAGCAGCTTTTGCAGAAGATACTATTGGTGCAATTTTTGTATTTGAACCTTTTACTAATTTTGGAAGGTTTGAGGGTATACCAGCACCACATATAATTAAATCGATTTTTTCTTCTACAGATGTTAAAACTAAATCATCAAAATGATTTGATGCAACTAATATATTTACACCTAAAATTCCATTTGGACTTAACTCTTTAGCTTTTCTTATCTCTTTTCTTAGAGCTCTTAGATTAGCTTCCAAAGTGTTTTTTTCAAAGTCATCTTCTCTATATCCTATTTGTACGGCAGAAATTACACCGATAGCACCTTCGTTAGCTACAGCTGAAGCTAATTTTGAACCGGATACACCGACTCCCATGCCTCCTTGAATTATTGGTAATTTAGCAATTAAGTTCCCTATCTTAAGAGGTGTAAAGTTCATAATATCTCCTCCTTGTTTTACAAATAACTAATTTGATTAACGAAATATTTGATAGTCAAAGTATATTCTATATATATTTACCTGTCAATAAAAAGTAAACCAAATGAAGAATTATTTTATATTTTAAGACTCATTTAACAAAGCCCTCTATATAAAGTGAATAAATTTGGTATAATAGATACATAGAATAAAGGATGTTTATTATTATGGAGAATAAGTAAAGGATGTGTTGAGATATGAGTAAGAAAATTAACATTAAAAATATTATTGATAATAAAGAAATGAAGATTAGATTTGAACCTATATGTTCAATTATAAAACAATCAATAATAGGCTTTGAGGTTTCAGGGTTTGGATCTGATAAAAGTGGAGAAGTTATTGATATGGATATGCTTTTTGAACGTGCAGAGAATGAAGATATGGCTATTAATTTAGATAGACTCTATAGAGAGAAAGCTGTAGAAAAATTTGCGAAGGTGTATAGTGATAATAGAGAACATCTATTATTTATAAATATTAGTGCTTCTATAATAACTAAGTTTATAGGTTCTGGAATTATTAAGGAACTAGTAAGTTCTTACAAGTTAAATCCTGAAAATGTTGTTTTAGAAATAGTAGAGGATAAAGTTGAAGATATAGAAAGTTTAAAGAGATTTATAAACTTTTATAGAAGTGAAGGGTTTTTAGTTGCTTTAAGTGATATAGGATATGGCTTAGCCAATTTAGATAAGATATCTTATGTTGAACCTGATATTATAAAAATAAGCGGGGCAATAACTGAAAATATTGACTATGACTATTATAAACAAGAAATATTCAAAGCTTTAGTAACTTTATCTAAAAATATTGGTGCCCTTGTAATTGCAGACGGGATAAAGACTAAAGAAGAAGCATTAACTGTAATAGAACTTGGAGTAGACATGATTGAAGGAGAGTATCTTGGAAATTCTTTAGAAATTAGTAAGAAATTTATTAACCATGCTAAGGAGAGTATAACACACTTAGCCGATGAGTATAAATCTTATATGATAGATAAAGTTAATGTGGAAACAAGTATACAAAAAAAATATGATAAGACAATTAATGAAGCACTCGGAAGCTTAGCTAAAGTAGAAGAATCGGGATTTAATGAACAATTAAATGATATTATTTCAAATAATGAAACTTTTGAATGTATCTACGTTTTAAATGAAAAAGGGGTTCAGGTGACAGATACTATAAACTGCTGTAGAGATATGCTTTCTCAAAAGGCACTTATTTTTCATCCAGCTGAGCAAGGAACCAATCACTCATTGAAAAAATACTATTATTTCCTTAAAAATATGGCGCTAAATAAATTCATAACTGAGCCATATGTTTCGCTAGCTACAGGAAACTTATGTATAACAATTTCAGCAGTGTTTAAAGCTGTTAACAATAAAGAATACATCCTGTGTATAGACTTTAACCCAAAAGATATACACCTATAAAAAAAGTCAGCTATGCTGACATTAAAATAATGGGCACCTATAAAAAAAGTCAGCTATTATTAATTATCTTATTAAATGAAAAGGAAGTTGCGCATTTGCAACTTCCTTAATAATATTACATAGCATTTGAGAATATCCTCATTAAACTCTCTAAAAATTTAGTGAAAATAGAAGAGCTTTCGAAATATTCCTTATCAACTTGTGTTGATACATTTAGATCCTCTAGAAAAGCGCTTTCAAATTCTTTTGTAGTATTGGAATCATAAATAACTACATTAGCTTCAAAGTTAAGTTCAAAAGAGCGAATATCAATATTAGTATTGCCTAAAGTACATATGTTACCATCTATAGATACAGCCTTAGAATGTAGAAAAGAATCACATCTATAGAAATACACCTTTATACCATAGTCAACCATATCTTTAAGATATGAACGTGAAGCATTATATACAGAAAAATGGTCATATTTCCCAGGGAATAATATCCTTATATCTATACCGCTTAGAGCAGCTATTTTTAGTGCAACTATAAGACTTTCACTAGGAATAAAGTAGGGAGTCATAATATAAATATGATCCTTAGCACTATATATCATTTTTATAATACCTTCCATAATAGAAGGATTTTCAGAACTAGGACCTGATTCTACAACTTGTATTGGACATAAGTTATTATTATTAATTGTAGGGAAATATAGAAGCAGTTCATGTTTAGAAGAAATAAAATCTTTTTTTGACTTGTTTAACATGTAAAAATCATGAAAAAAGGAACTTTGAAGGCCTAAAACTGAATCACCCTGAATTTTTATATGGAGGTCTCTCCAAAAACCTAATTTTCCTTTTCCTAAATATTCATCTCCAACATTCATTCCTCCTATAAAGCCGACCTCTCCATCGATTATAGATATCTTTCGGTGATTTCTATAAAAGGGAGTGAAAATGTGAGAATAAAATAAAACATTGACTCCGGCATTGCGTAAGGCTCTTACATATTTACCGCTTAAGCCTAGAGATCCCAATCTATCTATAATAAATCTTACTTTAACTCCAGATTCAGCTTTTTCTATTAAAATGTCTTTAATTTCATTTCCGATTATATCATCTCTCACTATATAGTATTCTAGATGAATATGATGCTTTGCTTTTCTTAATTCCTTCTTTAATGTGTCAAATTTTTTTTCACCATCAATAAAAAATTCTATAGTGTTATTTGGAAAAAGAATAGAAAAATCATTTTTAATAAGAAGGTGCTGTATAAGATTAAATTTAGAATTTTGAATTTCTAAACCGTATCGTTTTTTTAGAACCTTATCAAGAAAGTCAGACTCATTTCTAAAACTTTTATTCCTCCAATTTCTTCCGATGAGAAAAAAAAGGACTATTCCTATAGGCATAGATATTATAAAAGTGAGTATCCAAGCGAAAGTACCTTTAGGGTCTCTTCTATCAAGTATTATAATTATTATACACACTATAGAAATTATAAGAAGAATAAGAGAGAAAATATCTTTTAAATCAAATGACATAGCACGACACTCCAAACACTAAAAATGTATTTTAGCAATTTCTAATATCATAGAAACTCTATACATTATTTATTCCCTAAGCTTAGTGCATTTTATGTAATGAAATTATAGAATAATAAGTTGTTTTAATTATTATTATGTAGTATATTTGTAAATGAAATTTCTATTAATAGCAAAAGGTGGGATTGAGGTGGATTTATTTGATCTTGCAGTGAATAAACAGGGTAGCAGGAGACCTCTGTCTGAAAGAATGAGACCACGAAATTTAAACGAATTCATAGGGCAAAGTAACATAGTAGGAAAAAAAAGGCTCCTTAGAAACCTTATAGAAGGAGATAACTTAACTTCAATTATTTTGTATGGACCTCCTGGGGTGGGGAAAACTACTTTAGCTTCTATAATATCTAAAGAAACTAAAAGTGAATTTTTAAAATTAAATGCTACTTCCATAGGAGTAAAAGATTTAAGAGATTATATAAATAAGGCAGAAGAGATCGTAAAGTTCTATGGGAAAAGGACTATATTTTTTATTGATGAAATTCATGTACTTAAGAAAGGTGCACAACAGGATTCCTTATTGGAGGCTGTTGAAAAAGGAATTGTAGTTTTGATTGGGGCTACTACTGAAAACCCTTATTTTGAATTAAATAGAGCTCTTATTAGTAGAGCAAAAGTATTTCAATTGGAAGAGCTAAAGAAAGAAGAATTAGTGAATATATTACTTAATGCTTTAAAAGATAAGGATAGAGGATATGGAAATATAAATATAGATATAGATAGGGAAAGTTTAGAGCTAATAAGTGAATTATCTGGAGGAGACGCAAGAAACAGTTTAAATACTTTAGAGTTAGCGGTATTATCTACTCAGAAAAATAAAGATGGAGTAATTATCTTAAATAAAGAGATTATTAAAGAATGTATACATAAGCCAGTAATAAATTATGATTCTACTGGAGATAATCATTATGATATAGTATCTGCTTTTATAAAAAGCATACGGGGTTCTGATACAGATGCAGCACTATACTGGTTTGGAAGAATGGTAGTAGGGGGAGAAGATCCGAGATTTATTGTTAGGAGACTTATAGTTCATGCATCGGAAGATATAGGAATGGCGGATATTAATGCTATGTTGATAGTCCATGCAGCATGGAACGCTCTTGAAACAGTGGGAATGCCAGAGGCTAGAATACCTATAGCACAGGCTATAATATACCTTTCTAAGGCTAAAAAATCGAATTCAGTATTAGTAGCAGTTGACGCTGCTATAGAAGATGCAAAAAATAGCCAATTTAGAGTTCCTAAACATTTAAGAGATACTCATTATAATGGAGCATTAGAACTTGGAAATTTGGGATATAAGTATCCGCATGATTTTCCGGGGAACTTTGTAGAACAGAATTATTTTCCAGAAGAAATGAAGAAAAAAAGGTACTATTTAGAAAAAAAGCAATGTTGACAATTATAGTCGGGTTTGATAATATATCAATATAGAATTACACTCACAGGGGAGTGGTTAAATGAAATTATCCACAAAAGGAAGATATGGAGTTAAAGCTATGGTTGATTTGGCAATACATTTTGGCGAAACGCCTGTGTCAATAAAAAGTATAGCTGAAAGACAAAATATATCTGAGTTTTATCTAGAACAGCTTTTTGCCCCTCTAAGAAAAGCTGGTTTAATAAGAAGTGTAAGAGGTGCTCAAGGGGGATATGTTTTAAACATGAATCCTAGCGAAATCACAGTAGATAAAATTATTGATGTATTAGAAGGACCTATAGAAATATCTAACTGTATTGAAAAAGGTGAATGCGACAATATGGATGTTTGTCCTACTAGATTGCTTTGGGAAAAGATGAAGAACAGTATAGATGAAGTAACTAAGTCTATTACACTTCAAGCTATGGCTGATGATTATAAAAATATGCGTATGTTAAAAAAGAGGAGTGAGCAATAATGGATAAAAAAGTTTATATGGATTATGCGGCTACTACATATACAAAACCTGAAGTTTTAGATGAGATGCTTCCGTATTTTACACAAAATTATGGAAATCCATCATCTTTTTATACTCTTTCAGATATAAACAAAAGGGCTATTAATAATGCTAGAACTAAGGTAGCTAAAGCTATAAATGCTGAAGCACATGAAATATATTTTACAGGTAGTGGTTCAGAGGCAGATAACTGGGCTATTAAAGGAATTGCATTAGCAAGAAAGAACAAAGGAAATCATATAATTACTACACAAATAGAACATCATGCAGTATTAAATACATGTAAGTTTTTAGAAAAAGATGGATTTGAAGTTACTTATCTTCCGGTTGATGAGCAAGGCGCTATAAAGATAGAAGATCTTAAAGCAGCAATTACTGAAAAGACTATATTGGTAACTGTAATGTTTGCTAACAATGAAATTGGAGTAATACAACCTATTAAAGAGATAGGAGCTATATGTAGAGAGAAAAAGATAATATTTCATACTGATGCAGTTCAGGCAGTTGCTCATGTTCCTGTTGATGTAAAAGAAATGAATATAGATTTACTTTCTTTAGCGGCACATAAGTTTTATGGTCCAAAAGGAGTTGGAGCTCTTTATATAAGAAATGGAGTTAAAGTTGAAAATCTAATTCATGGCGGAGGACAGGAAAGAGGAAAGAGACCTAGTACAGAAAATGTATCTGGAATAGTAGGCTTAGGAAAGGCTATTGAGCTTGCTGTTGATGAAATGGAACATGAAGGAAAAAGATTAGCTAAATTAAGAGACAGACTAATAGATGAACTTTTAGAGAGAATACCTCATGCTAAATTAAATGGACCAAAAGGGCAAGGAAGGTTACCGGGAAATGTTAACATAAGTTTCGTAGGAGTTGAAGGAGAGACTTTATTATTAGATTTAGATGATGTAGGAATATATGCGTCTACAGGAAGTGCTTGTGCATCTGGGGATCTTGAGGCATCACACGTACTATTATCTATAGGATTATCTCATGGAGTTGCCCATGGTTCTTTAAGATTAAGTCTTGGTTCAACAACGACAGAAGAAGATGTAGATTATCTCATAAGTGAGTTACCAAAAATAATTAAGAGAAGAAGAGAAATGTCACCGTATTGGGAACAATTCTTAAAAGAGAAGGGAGAAATTTAAAAATGTATACTGAAAAAGTAATGGATCATTTTAGAAACCCAAGAAATGTTGGAGAACTTGAGGATGCTAACGGAGTAGGTGAAGTTGGGAATGCTCAATGTGGAGATATAATGAAGATATATTTAAAAATTGAAGATAATATAGTTAAAGATATAAAATTTAAGACTTTCGGATGTGGATCTGCAATCGCATCTTCAAGTATGGCAACTGAACTTGTTAAGGGAAAAACAGTAGAAGAAGCTTGGAAATTAAGTAATAAAGCTGTTGCTGAAGCTCTTGAGGGGTTGCCACCTGTTAAAATGCACTGTTCTGTACTTGCTGAGGAAGCAATCCATAAAGCAATAAATGACTATAGAATAAAGAATGGTATGGAGCCTTGGGCAACGAAGAATCATTCTGATCATGTTCATCATGAAGTTCATGGACATTAATTTAGCTTTATAGAAATTTTTATAAATGAACTTTTATAGTATAAGAAAAGTATATTTCCTAATATAAAATCATAGATTACTTAAAAGAACTCCATGTTTTCATGGAGTTCTTTAGTTTTTATAATTATTTTCCATACATATTCATAAATGATTTTATCAGGATATTTCTTTTATATTTGGGTAAAATAAAGATAAAATATGCTAGAGTGGAGAATGTTATGTATAGAAGTAAAGATTTTATTCTCATGGATACTATAGATATAAATGGGAGAAAAATTGGTTTTGTAAGAGATGTCCTAGTAAATTTCAATAAAGGTTTTGTTGTAGGATTTAGTATTACTCCTTCTCGAATGTTTAAAAAAGTAATTAGTGTTTTAAAGGAAGATATATTAACTTTCAACAATAATATGATAGTTAAAAAAACTGGAGAAGAAGTATTATTAAATCTTTCTAATTTTAAAGGAATGGATGTACTAGATCATAAAGGAGACATCTTAGGTATGGTAGAAGATATAATTTTTGACATAAATAGCTTTAGAATTAAAGGATTAGTGATATCTGCAGGATTTATTCACAATCTATTGCATGGAAAGAAGATACTTCTTATAAAGGATTTAATACTTGGAGATAAAAATATTTTATATTTTGGAGATGCTAAAAAAATATGCTTTACAACCAATTCACATGAATTATTGGAAGTGAATAATAATGCTTAAGTTGAGTAGAAGTAAGTTAATTAAACCTCTAATATATTTTGTTGTAGTTGTAATTATTTTGTTAGTAATAATTAATGTAAATATAATTAATGATATAGCATTTTTGTTAATATTTTCGTTTATACTATCTTATAGTTTAAAGCCTATACAAAAGGTATTAATTAGAAGTGGAATAAGTACTAAAATTTCTTCATTAATATTAATGCTAAGTGTGATTATAAGCTTAATTCTGATAATTACAGTGTTAATACCTTCAGTATTTAAAGAAAGCCTAAGTTTAGGAGGTTCTTTAGATGAAATAGAAGGATATATCAGTATGCTATACCATAAGTTAAAACTAATAGAAAATAATAAAACTGTACATTCTATTTTAAGTAAAATATACAGTAAATTAAATACTTCTTTCTCAAATATGGTTAATAGGATGTTAGAAACAACGGCCGATATAGGAGAAAATGCACTAGCATTTGTTGTAGTTCCAATTGTAAGTTATTATTTTTTAAGTGATCCTGATTATATAGAAAACAAATTTCTTATGCTATGTCCTTTGAAAGGAAGAAATATAATAAAAAGAATCAATAAAGATATTGATAAAATTTTAGGAAGATATATTATAAGTCAATTTATGCTATGTATTATGGTTAGTATACTAACTTTTATAGCATTAGTTGTATTAAAAGTGAAATTCCCCATTATGCTTTCTATATTAAATGGAATATTAAACATAATTCCTTACTTTGGACCTATATTTGGAATGATTCCTCCTATAATAATAGCACTTTTGACATCCACTAAAACTGCCATGTATACAGCAGTTCTATTGTACTCTGTTCAATTGATAGAAGGTAATATATTATCGCCTAAAATAACAGGAGATAGTGTAAGTATGCATCCCTTAGCAGTAATACTAATTTTACTTGTGGGTGGAGAATTAGGAGGCTTTTGGGGTATGGTCTTAGCAGTGCCTGTAAGTGTAATACTAAAAGTTATATATGAGGATTTAAATTACTATTTGTTCTAGAAAAAAAGTTTTACAATATATCCAATATTGACATAAATATCTTTTTTTCTTATAATCAATATATCTTTATTATTAAACATATTGCACAAAATTATATAATTTGTAAGCGATGATTAGAATAAGTAAATAATATATTGTCATTCAGAGAGGAAGTGGATGGTGTGAACTTCTTGGCATGTTTATTGAAGCTATCTATGAGCTATAATAACTTTTAAGAGATATATACTTTGATTTACTTTGTATATATAATTAGGGTGGTACCACGGAAACTTTCGTCCCTTATTGGGAATGGAGGTTTTTTTGTTTATAAATTATAATTTTAATAATCTAACTGATTAATTTATACAAATATAATACATGGAGGTAACTACAAATGTTAAAGATGGGATTAAATGAAGTTAGAGAGGCATACTTAAAGTTTTTTGAAAATAAGAGTCATCTAAGACTTCAAAGTTCTTCACTAGTACCTAAAAATGATAAAAGTCTTTTGCTTATAAATGCTGGAATGGCACCATTAAAGCCTTACTTTACAGGATTACAAACTCCACCAAGTAAAAGAATAACTACTTGTCAAAAATGTGTGAGAACAGGGGATATTGAAAATGTAGGAAAGACATCAAGACATGCTACTTTTTTCGAGATGTTAGGAAACTTTTCTTTTGGTGATTATTTCAAGAATGAAGTTATTCCTTGGGCTTGGGAGTTTGTGACAGAGGTTTTGGAATTACCTAAGGATAAATTATATGTAACTATTTATTTAGACGATGATGAAGCTTACGATATTTGGACTTCTAAAACAGATGTTAATCCTAAACATATTTTTAGATTAGGAAAAGAGGATAATTTTTGGGAGCATGGTTTAGGACCTTGTGGACCATGTTCGGAAATCCATTTTTATAAGGATGAAGGAGAAATAATTTCTGCAGATGATTTTGAAGTAAAATCTGATGCAGATAGAGCAGTAGAGTTTTGGAATTTAGTTTTTACACAATTTGATAAAGATGAAGAAGGTAATTATAATAGATTAGCTTTCCCAAACATAGATACAGGAATGGGATTAGAAAGAATGGCAACTATTATGCAAGGCGTGGATACAATATTTGATGTAGACACAATTAAGAGTATTTGTGACAAAGCTTCAGAGATAGCGGGTGTTCAGTACGGAGAAGATAAAATTAAAGATATATCTTTAAGAATAATAACTGACCATGCAAGAAGTGTTACCTTTATGATTGGTGACGGTATTCTTCCGTCGAATGAGGGAAGAGGCTACGTATTAAGAAGATTGTTAAGAAGAGCGGCTAGACATGGACGCTTGTTAGGAATTAGTGGAGAGTTTTTGTATAATATAGTAGATACAGTTGAAGATAATTATGGAGAAGCCTATCCAGAAATAAAAGATAAAAAAGAATATATTAAGAAAGTTATTCAATTAGAAGAGGAAAGATTTGGAGAAACTATAGATTCAGGTATTGAAATATTAATGAACTATATTGATGAAATTGCAAAATCTAATAAAACAATCCTAAATGGAGATAAAGTATTTAAATTATATGATACTTATGGATTTCCACTTGAGTTAACACAAGAAATATTAGAAGAAAAAGGTTTAAGTATTGATATTGACGGTTTTAATCAAGAGATGAAGATTCAAAGAGATAGAGCTAGAGCTGCAAGAGCAGAACATACTTATATGGGTGCAGATGTAACGGTTTTAGACTCTATATCAGCAGATATAGACACAAGATTTGATGGATATGATAAATTAGATTTAAACTCAAAAATAGTAGCTATTATAAAAGATGATGAATTTGTAAATACCATAGAAGAAGGATCAACAGGAGTAATTGTTTCTGAAGTTACACCGTTTTATGCTGAAATGGGAGGGCAAGCAGGAGATAAAGGGATTATTTTTAATGAAAATTTTGAGGCAGTAGTAGAGGACTGTAAAAAAAATATTGGTGGAAAAACAATTCATTTTGTAAAAGTTTTAAAAGGAAGTGTAAATGTAGAAGAAGAAGTTACACTTAAAGTAGATACTGAGAGAAGAGACCGTATTGCAAAAAATCATAGTGCTACACATATGCTTCATGCTGCTCTACGTGAAGTTTTAGGAGAACATGTACATCAAGCGGGTTCTTTTGTTGATGATGAAAAACTTAGATTCGATTTTGCACATTTTGCTGCGGTGACACAAGAAGAATTAAATAAAGTAGAAGATTTAGTAAATGCAAAGATAATGGAAACTTATGAAGTTAAGACTGATGAGATGACACTTGAAGAAGCAAGAAATTCTGGGGCAACAGCATTATTTGATGAAAAATATGGAGAAAAAGTCAGAGTCGTTAAAGTTAAAGATTTTAGTGTGGAATTATGTGGTGGAACACATATAGACAATATTGGGAAAATAGGTATTTTCAAAATAGTGTCAGAAAGCGGTATAGCAGCAGGAATAAGAAGAATAGAAGCTATTACTGGAACAAGGGCTTTAAGATTTATAAATAGTAAGTATGAACTTATTAAAGATGTTTCGGAAATTCTTAAGTGTTCAGAAAAAGATATAATAAATAAATTAAATCAACAAACTTTAGAAATTAAAGAAAAAGAAAAAGAGATAACACAATTAAAGTCAAAAATAGCTGGAAATTCAGAAAGTGATATTCTAAGCAGTATTAAAGAAGTAAATGGAATTAAATTAGCTGTTGGTGCTTTGAATGATGTTGATGGAGAGGCATTAAGAGACTTATGCGATAAAATAAAGGATAAGATAGTAAGTGGAGTAGTAGTATTAGGAAGTACAAGTGAGAATAAAGTACAATTCATAGCTATGGCAACAAAAGATGTAATTTCTAAAGGAATCCATTGTGGTACTATTATAAGAGAAATAGCTAAAATCGCTGGTGGTGGCGGTGGTGGAAGACCAGATATGGCTCAAGCTGGTGGTAAGTTGCCAGAAAAGTTAAATGAAGCCATAGGTAATGTAGAAAAAGTAATGGAAGATTTAGTAAGATAGTATACTTTTTAATAAAAATGGTTTATAATAAAGTTAAGCAAAGTTACAAAGGAGAACTGCAATTCTAAAAAGGGGTGTAGCAGTTATGGGAATTAACGAAAATACTATGCAATTCGATATTTTAAAAAACAAAAAAGATATGACAAGGACAATTTTAGCTCAAGTTAATGATTCTCTTAAAGAAAAAGGATATAATCCTATAAATCAGCTAGTTGGATATCTGATTTCTGGTGATCCTACCTACATAACTAATTATAATGGGGCTAGGGCATTGATTAGGAAATTAGAAAGAGATGAACTTCTGGAAGAGGTACTAAAAGCTTATTTATCTATTAAATAAAAATGCCCTTATGGGCATTTTTATTTTAAGAATATACGAATATAACGTAAGGAGAACTTTATGAGAATACTTGGTTTAGATGTTGGAGATAGAACTATAGGGATAGCAGTAAGTGATCCTTTAGGATTTACGGCTCAAGGTATAACTACAATAAATAGAAAAAATAATGAATATGATATAGATGAGCTAATTAAGATTTGTAAAGAATATAGTATAGAAAGTATTGTTTGTGGTCTACCTAAAAACATGAATGGAACGCTAGGAGAGCAAGGGCAAAAGGTTCTAGATTTCTGTAGTTTAATAGAAGAAAATATAACTATACCGATAAAAATGTGGGATGAAAGGCTTACCACAGCTGCAGCAAATAGGGCAATGTTAGAAGCAAATTTATCAAGAGCAAAAAGGAAAAAAATAGTTGATAAGATAGCAGCTACTTATATTTTGCAAGGATATCTAGATAGTATATAAAATAAAAATAAGAAGGAGATTAAAAAAAATGGAAAATGAATTTAGCACAATTGTATTAAAAGATGATGAAGGTAATGAAATAGAATTTGAATTAGTAATGAAATTTGATATTGAAGATGATGAATATGTAATAGTTGCTCCAGTTGATGATGAGGATGCAGATGCAGTTGCTCTAAGAATTGAAAATGATGATGATGGAGAAGAAATATTTGTAACAATAGAAGATGAACAAGAATTTGCAATGGTAGCAGAAGCCTATGAAACATTGATGATGGAAAATGAATCTTTAAATTAGTATAACAAATGATTATCAGTTGACATGAAATGATAATTACTATTAAACTTGATTGTGGTTAGTGTTTTAGAAATTAAATGAATAAGTGTTTTCAATAACGAAATGAGGTATTAAGATGTATAATGTGTCTCCAATACAAATTGAAAATTTAAAAGAACAGTTAAAAATAAAAGGCTATAAACTAACTCCACAAAGAAGAGCTGTAGTAAATATTGTTCTAAATAATAAGGGGAATCATCTTACTGCAGAAGAAATGTATGATCTCGTAAAAAAAGAGTGTCCAGAGATAGGGTTAGCTACAATTTACAGAACAGTTCAATTACTTGAAGATATAGGTATTCTTTGTAAAATCAATTTAGATGATGGATGTAACAGATATGAGCTTCTAGATAATGAAGAAGCTCATCATCATCATCATTTAATTTGTAGACAATGTGGTAAGGTTCTAGAGGTTGAAGAGGACCTATTAGATAGTATTGAAAAAAATGTTGAAAGTAAATATAAATTTAGAATAGAGAATCATAGTGTAAAATTTCTGGGCGTTTGTAATGAATGCTTAGAAAAGTAAAACAGATAAAGAATCAATCAAAAGAAATTAAAGGAGGGTAGGGTATTGAAAAAGGAGAAAGATAAAGTGAAGATAATTCCTTTAGGCGGTCTAGGGGAAGTAGGAAAAAACATGACGGTTATTGAGTATAAAAATGAGATAATCTTAATAGACTGTGGTCTGAAATTTCCAGATGACGAGATGCTTGGAATAGATGTAGTAATACCGGATATTGGATATTTAACAAAAAATAGAGAAAAAGTAAAAGGAATATTTCTAACACATGGGCATGAAGATCATATAGGATCATTACCGTATGTATTAAAACAGCTAGATATACCGGTGTATGGAACTAAGTTAACACTGGGAATAGTAGAAAATAGATTAAAGGAAAGTGGTCTTTTAGCTACATCAACTTTGAATCGTGTTCAACCAAAAGATATTATAAAACTTGAACATTTATCAGTAGAATTTATTAGAACAAGTCATAGTATAGCAGATGCTGCTGCACTTGCTATTCATACACCTGTAGGAGTAATTTTACATACAGGAGATTTTAAAATTGACTACACACCTATTGATGGCCAAGTTGCCGACTTAGCTAGATTTGCAGAATTAGGGAAAAAAGGTGTAGCTATTATGTTGGCAGATAGTACAAATGTAGAGAGAACGGGTTATACAATGTCTGAAAGAACAGTAGGAGAAGCTTTTGAAAATATTTTTGCAAAGGCTACGGGTAGAATAATTGTGGCTACTTTTGCATCAAATATTCATAGAATTCAGCAAATAATTACTGCTTCTTCAAAACAAAATAGGAAGGTTGCAGTATCAGGAAGAAGCATGGAGAACATAGTTGCAGTAGCTTCTGAACTTGGTTATCTAACCTTTGATGAAGGAATACTAATAGGTATAGATGATATTAAAAGATATCCTAATGATAAAATAACTATTATAACTACAGGCAGTCAAGGAGAGCCCATGTCAGCTCTTTCGAGAATGGCTTCTGCAGACCATAAAAAAGTAAGTATAGTTGAAGGTGATATGATTATAATATCAGCCACTCCAATACCGGGTAATGAAAAGCTAGTTTCAAAGGTGATTAATTTACTGTTTAAACAAGGGGCGAATGTAATTTATGAAGCTTTAGCAGATGTTCACGTTTCGGGGCATGCATGTCAAGAGGAATTAAAATTAATGCACACTCTTGTAAAACCTAAGTTTTTTGTACCCGTACATGGTGAATATAGAATGTTAAAACAACATGCTGAACTAGCATTTAAAATGGGCATGCCGGAAGAAAATATTTTGATCGCAGAAAATGGAGATGTAATAGAAATTACTAGAGATCAGATAAGAAAAAATGGTACTGTAATATCAGGGCAAGTTTTTGTTGATGGATTAGGTGTAGGTGACGTTGGAAATATAGTTTTAAGAGATAGAAGACACTTATCGCAGGATGGTATTTTAACTGTAGTTGTAACAATTGCAAAAGAAAGTGGAAAAGTTATAGCTGGACCAGATATAATATCTAGAGGTTTTGTATATGTAAGAGAGTCAGAAGATTTGATGGAAGAGGCTAGAATTATAGTAAGAGATGCTTTAAGAGAGTGTGAAGAAAGAGCTATTACTGAATGGGCAGCTATTAAGTCTAAGATTAAAGATGTATTAAGAATGTTTTTATATGAAAGAACAAAGAGAAAACCTATGATATTACCTATAATTATGGAAGTGTAGATAGAATTTATTTAAGCTATAATTAGTATTTATTTAAATATATTGAAAAATCTTGAAGAAATATGCTTGATATTAAGGATTTAGATGACAAAAAATAATAAAAAAACTACAAAGATTGACTTTTTAAGCATATAGCATTAGAATAGATATGTTAATCATAAAATTGGGTACTAAGTGTATCCAATTTTTATTTGGGAGGAAATATAATGGAATTATTCACTAGAAATGATATTAGAAATTTAGCAATTATTGCTCACGTTGACCATGGAAAGACAACTTTAGTTGACGCGATGCTTAGACAAAGTCACGTGTTTAGGGAAAATGAAAAAGTTCAAGAGAGAGTTATGGACTCTAATGATTTAGAAAAAGAGAGAGGAATAACTATATTATCTAAAAATACTGCTATAATGTATAGTGGAGTTAAAATAAATATAGTAGATACACCGGGACATGCTGACTTTGGTGGAGAAGTTGAACGTGTTCTTACAATGGTAGACTGTGTATTATTAGTAGTTGATGCTTATGAAGGACCGATGCCGCAGACTAAATTTGTTCTTAAAAAAGCTTTAGAGTTATCATTAAGACCAATAGTTGTAATAAATAAAATTGATAAACCTAATGCAAGACCAGAAGAAGTAATAGATGAAGTTTTTGATCTGTTTGTTGAACTTGGAGCTGATGATGAGCAACTTGATTTCCCTATAGTTTATGCATCTGCTAGAGATGGTTTTGCAAAGAAAGAAGTAGAAGATGAAAGTGAAAATATGACTCCATTGTTTGATGCTATAATAAAGAATGTAAAAGCACCAACAGGTTATATAGATCAACCACTTCAATTATTAGTTACTACAATTGATTATAATGAATATGTAGGAAGAATAGCTATTGGAAGAATAGCAAGAGGAAGTATAGCAAGAAATCAACAAGTAGCAATAGTGCAAAAAGATGGTTCAAAGAGAACTATTAAGATATCAAATTTATATGTATATAATGGACTAAAAAGAGAAGAGGTTCAAGAGGCTAAATTAGGAGATATAGTTGCTGTATCAGGAATTCCAGATATTAATATAGGGGAGACGATAGCAGATGCAAGTAATCCAGAAGCTTTAGCTTTTGTAGACATTGATGAACCGACTCTTAGTATGTACTTTATGGTTAATGATTCACCATTTGCTGGTCAAGAAGGAGAATATGTAACTTCAAGACATTTGAGAGACAGACTATTTAAAGAGTTAGAAACTAATGTAAGCTTGAGAATAAAAGAGAGCGACTTAGGAGACTCATTTGAAGTAAGTGGAAGAGGAGAACTTCATTTATCAATTTTAATTGAGACAATGAGAAGAGAAGGTTATGAATTTCAAGTTTCAAAGCCATCTGTTATTTTCCGTGAAGTAAATGGTAGAAAACATGAACCAATAGAGTATCTTACTATAGATGTTCCAGAGGAGTTTATGGGAGTTATAATGGAAAAGTTAGGACCGAGAAAAGCAGAAATGGTTAATATGACTTCTGCTGTTAATGGATACTCTAGACTAGAATTTAATATACCAGCAAGAGGGTTAATTGGTTTTAGAAATGAATTTATGACTGATACAAAAGGTAATGGTATAATGAATCATGTATTTGAAGGATATGAAGAATATAGAGGAGATATACCAGATAGAACTAGAGGATCACTTATAGCTTTTGAAACAGGAGAAGCTATAACATATGGACTATTTAATGCTCAAGAAAGAGGAAGATTATTTATAACACCTGCTACACCAGTTTATTCTGGAATGATTGTTGGTGAATGCTCAAGAGCTGAAGATATTGATGTTAATGTATGTAAGAAAAAGCACTTAAGTAATACAAGATCTTCAGGTTCTGATGATGCATTAAAACTTATACCAGCAGTACAAATGAGTTTAGAGCAATGTTTAGAATTTATAGCTGCAGATGAGCTGGTTGAAGTTACTCCGAAAACTATAAGAATGAGAAAAAAATTACTAGATAGTACAGAAAGAAAAAGAGCTTCAAGAAATAAATAATTAATATGGAGTGTAGTAATGAAAAGGAAAAAATTAGTCATTATAATTACGTTAGTTATTTTGTTAATTTTTCTTGGAAATAAACTAAAATATGACATGAATTATCCTTTTACTAACAAAAGTAATGAATCTCAAATATTGGTAAACAATGGAGATTCATTACTTAATGTTGTTAGTAAAATGAATGATGAAGGTTTGATAAAAAATGAGTTTTTATTAAAAATATATATTAAACTCTCTAGATTTAATACCAATATCAAACAAGGTGAGTACAGCATAAAAAAGGATATGTCAATTCAGCAATTTATAAATATGCTAAACACTGGAACGGAACATAAAGATTTTGTTCAAGTGACCATACCAGAAGGGTACGATATTGAAAGTATTGCAGATTTACTACAACAAAAAGAGATTATTGAAAGAGAAGAATTTTTAAAGAGTTGTAAGGAGTACAATCTCCCAAACTACATAAAAGCTAATTCCAAGGTAAGATATGCATTGGAAGGATATTTATTTCCAGATACCTATAAATTAAAAAAGAATTCTAATGGAATTGAGATAATTGAAAAGCTGATTAAAAGATTTGAATATGTTATAGATGAAATAGGAAGAGACGGGAATGATATTAAGGACATATCAGAGGTTATAACAATTGCTTCTTTAATTGAAAAAGAAGCAAGAGTAGATGATGATAGAAGTAAAATAGCCTCTGTTATTAAAAACAGAATTTCTAAGAGAATGATGCTTCAAATAGATGCGGCAGTTATATATGCTATAGGCGAACATAAAAAAAGTTTAAGTCTAAATGATTTAAAAATAGATTCTCCTTACAACACTTATAAAGTTACAGGACTTACTCCAGGACCTATTTGTAGTCCAGGAAAAGAATCCATTAAGGCGGCTTTAAAACCAGATGACACAGATTATGTATTCTATGTGTTAGAAGATGATAAAAGACATTATTTTACAAAGAACTACAATGACTTTTTAAAAGCTAAACAAAAATATAAAAATAGAATAAAATAGTTTTCTTTTGTAGATAGTAAGTTGGAAGTTATTTGGGAGGGATTTTTATGAGTGGGATATCACAAGATTATGTAGTAGACTATATTAGAGGTTTAGTCAAAGAAGATTCTGAGATATTAAAGGAATTAGAAAAGTATGCTCATGAGAATAATGTACCAATTGTTCAAAGTGAAGTAGCTAATTTCTTGAAACTAATGATTCAAATTCATAAGCCTAAAAAAATATTAGAGTTGGGAACCGCAATTGGATACTCATCAATTCTGATGAACATAGCAACTAATAATACCTCTCTTATAACGACTATAGAGAGAGATAAAAAAATGATAGATATAGCAAGAAAAAATATTTCAGATTTAGGATTAGAAGATAAAATAGAGGTAATTGAAGGGGATTGTTTAGAAGTACTTTCAACTCTGAAATATGAATATGATTTCATTTTTATGGATGCTGGAAAAGGGCATTATAATGAATTTATGCCATACTGCTTAAAGTTGCTAAAAAAAGACGGAATAATAATTGCTGATAATGTTCTCTTTAGAGGAATGGTTGCATCTGATGATTTAGTGAAAAGAAGGAAGATCACAATAGTTAAAAGAATGAGAAGTTATCTTGAAACAATCTCCAGTGATAAAAGCTTGTTAACCTCTGTAATACCTATGGGAGATGGTATAGCAGTAACTACAAGGAGGGATTCAGATGATTAAGCCAGAAATATTAGCGCCAGCTGGCAATTTAGAAAAATTAGTAACTGCAATAGATTTTGGAGCAGATGCTGTTTACTTAGGTGGAAGTAAATTGAATTTAAGAGCATTGTCAGATAACTTTGGTGTAGAAGACTTAAAAAAAGGTATAAAATATGCTCATGATAGAGGCAGAAAAGTATATGTTACTATTAATGTTTTTGCACATAATGAGGATTTGATAGGCCTTGAAGATTATTTAAAAGAGTTATATGAAATAGGTGTGGATGCTATTATAGTATCTGATCCTGGAATTATAATGACTGCAAGAGAAGTAGCGCCAAACTTAGAGATTCATTTAAGCACACAAGCTAATAATGTTAATTATAAATCCGCTGAGTTTTGGCATAAAAATGGAGTAGAAAGAATTGTTCTTGCAAGAGAACTTTCTCTAGATGAAATTAAAGAACTTAGATCAAAGCTTTCACAAAGTTGTAAAATTGAAGCGTTTGTTCACGGATCTATGTGTATGGCATATTCAGGAAGATGCTTATTATCTAACTATATGACTGGTAGAGATTCAAATAGAGGAGTTTGTTCTCAACCATGTAGATATAAATATAATATAGTAGAAGAAAAGCGGCCTGGAGAGTATTTTCCAGTTCATGAAGATGAGAGAGGAACATATATCTTTAACTCTAAGGATTTATGTATGATAGAGCACATTCCAGAGCTAATAGAGGCAGGGATAGATTCCTTTAAAATTGAAGGAAGAATGAAAAGTACTTTTTATGTAGCTTCGGTAGTGAAGGCGTATAGAGAAGCAGTAGATGCTTACTTTTTAAATCCAAAAGAATATAAATTAAATTCAAAGTGGATGGAGTACTTAATGAAGCCAAGTCATAGACAATACAGTACTGGGTTTTATTTTGGAGAAACAGACAAACAAATTTATGAATCATCATCTTATATTAGAGAGTATGATATTATAGGTGTTGTAAAAGAATACGATGAACAAAATAATATTGCTACTATTGAGCAAAAAAATAGAGTTTTCAATGAGGATATTGTTGAAGTTTTAAGACCAGAAGGAGATAGCTTTGAAGTAAGCTTAAAAGATATGAGAAATAAAAATCGAGAAAGTATTGAGGCAGCAAGAAATGCTGAAATGATATTTACAGTGATTACAGATATTAAGTTGAGAGCAAAAGATATACTTATAAAATCCAGAAAATAAATAATCTATGAATTAACGAATAAAACACTTCTATCCGGGCTAAAATTTAGCTGGAAGGAGTGTTTTTATGTTAAATGAATTAGATAAGAAAAGATGTTACATAATTTTTAGTATATTATTAACTTTATTTGTGATTTTATCTATAAGAATAGTGAATTATAAATATTTTAAATCGGAAGATCTGGCACTTATGGTTCAGAATCAATATCAGTATAAAGAAAAATCATCAGAATTAAATTATTTATTACTAGATTGTAATGGTAAGGATTTACTTAATTATTCTCAAGTATATTATGCAGTTATCGATCCATTTACATATTCCTTAAATAATAAATATTCTAAGGATGAAGATTTAGAAGCTCTAAAGATAATATTAAAAAGTTATAATCCTGAGTATGATATTGATAAAGAGATTCTGAAAAATGAAAGCTCAAAAATAAAGTGGATAATTGATGAAAGCACATATAATAGTGTGAAAAAAGTAACAGGAGTAAATGGATTTTACTCATATAAGTATTCATCCATTGATAAAGCAAATTCTTGGTGGAATGTAGAGAATTTAATTACAAATCCTAATAGAATAGAGGAGGGTGTATTAAAGCCTAAGTCAGAAGACTCTATAGAAATGCAAATAGTAAATAAAACTAAGAATAATAAAGAGTCTTATAATGTTTTTAATAAAGATGTTAATGGAAATATAACTAGTGAATTTACAGCACTGCCTGAAAATAATATTAATATTAGACTTACTATAGATAAATATCTGCAAACAAATATAAAAAAAACATTAACAACTGCACCATATAATAAGTTTGATCAAATAGGGGTAATTTTAATGGAGGCAGATACAGGTAAATTAAAGGCTATGGTTCAAAAAGATGACAGTAAACCCAATGTAAACATTGGAGCTAGCACTCAAAATGGTTTTTTTGCAGGATCTATATTTAAAGTTTTAGTTGAAGAAGCAGGTATAGAAACAAATACATTATCTTTAAGTAAATTATATGAACATAAAAATTTTGGAGGATTGTTTGAGGAACATGAAGACAAAAAAAGTAAGAATATAAAAGATGCCTTTATAAAATCCTCAAACAATGTTTTTGTTCAAATTGGTGAAGATGTAGGTATTAAAAATATTGATAAACTTTCAAGAAATCATGGATTATATGAAAAAGTTTTAAATCTTGATATGGAAGAAAAAGGCAATCTGGAATTAAACCTAAAAGAAGCTAAAGATGATGGAGGGGATAGTCGACAAGCTTATATAGGACAAAAAACAAGAATAACTCCTATTGAAGCTATAAGTATACCAAATACTGTGGTAAATAAAGGCATATATATAAAGCCATATATTATAGATGCATATGTAGATAATAATAATAACCTTGCTGAAGAAGTATCTACTGAAAAAAATCAAGTTATAAGTCAATCTACAGCAAGCCTTTTAAAAAAGCAAATGATAGAAGTTGTAGCAAATGAAGATGGAACTGGTAAGAGAGCGTATATAGATAATATTGAGGTTGGAGGAAAGACTGGTACATCTATGAGAATTGAAACTATAATAGATGAAGCAAATAAGGAGTCAAAATATAATGACTATTATGACGGATGGTTTGTAGGTTTTTTTAAAGTAAAAGATAAATATTATTCAATGGTTGTGTTTGTTGAAAATATAGGTAAAGATATAAATGCATCTGGTACAGCTGTACCATTATTTAAAAAAATTATAGAAGAAAATTATGATTATTTAAATAAATTTTAGCTGCACTTGCAAGTTTTATTAACTTATGATTTAACCCTGTCATTAGAGTAAAATCTAGTGTAAGGGTTCTTTTGATCTTTTGTAAAAGGAGTAAGAAATTAAGCATAGAATATTCCAAATTATCATAAGTTTATATTTTGAAAATACATAACAAGGAGGCTATAATATGTCATTTGAACTATTTTATAATAATAAAACACAGATTAATGATTTGATAGAAAAATATAAACAAGGTAAATTAGTTTTAGTATTAGGAGCAGGAATATCTAAAAGTTTCAATATTCCTGACTGGAACGAACTTTTAAGTAAACTTTTAATTAATCACTTTAAAACCTCAGAGGGTTTTAATAAAGAATTTGAATCTGAAATAGTTGAGGTATTCAACTATATGAATAAAGATAATGAGCTTAAAAAAGGTAGGTATATACAAAGTTTATATGAAAAAGATAAGGAGCCCTATGCACTTGAAAATAATGTAAGGGATACATTATATAAAGAAACAAAGATTGGAGACACTAGTACTATTGATAATATAGTACTGCTCATTCAGTCGCTAAAAGTTAACTCGGTCATCACTTATAATTATGATGATATCTTAGAAAGGCGCTTATATATTAAAAATCCTAATTTTAAAGTTAAATCCCTACATGGAGAATCACAAGATTTTAATAAAGATGAATTTCCAATATATCATGTACATGGATTTTTACCGGAAAGTAGCATTTTAAATGAAAATAATAAAATAACATTTGGAGAAAAAACATATCATGATCAATATTTAGATATATACAGTTCACATAATATAATACAAATTACCAAGTTTAGAGAAAATTCCTGTCTATTTATTGGAGTATCTTTAAGAGATCCAAATACAAGAAGATTACTGGATTTAGCAAATAAAAAAGAAGGACATTATATATTTAGAAAAAATGTAAATTTAGTAAATGCTGAGAACAATACGAGTTTACAAAGTGTAGAAGATAAAGAGAAAAGTGAATTATTACTTAAAACTCGAAGACTTCTTAAGGATTATGAATCCATTGATGCATATTCATTTGGAGTGAATACAATATGGGTAGATGAATATGATACTGATATACCTAAAATACTACAAAAAATAGTAGGAGAAGAAAGTATTTTAGAACAAATTATACAAAATGATATTATTAAAGATATTTGGATTGAAGATGGATTAACTAAGAATGATAAATATGTAAAAATATCATTAAAAGTAGAGAAATCAGATAGATATGGTATATTTATTGGCGATAAAAATCTTCAGTATATAAGAGCAAAGAACTTTTTCCATGGTCTTGTCAATTATACAGATAATGAAGTTATTATATCAAAAATCCAGATACTTTATATTTAAAGTTGAAAATAATATATTTAAAAAAACATCTTGTCCATAGGAAAGTTTTTGAGTGTTACTTAATATTATAGTAATAAGCACTTTTAGGGGGATGTTCCTGTGTTCTTAATAAATTGTATACTAGATGTAATTGGTAACATGATGTTCCTAACTGCTTATATAAGTAATGGAACTTCATTTCCTCAGCCTTTGGACGAAAAAGATGAAAAAAACTATTTAAAAAAGCTAAAAGAAGGAGATGTATTGGCCAAAGGAGTTCTTATAGAAAGAAACTTAAGACTAGTTGCACATATTGTTAAAAAATATTCTTATCCACATAAGGATATCGATGATTTAATTTCTATAGGTACAGTAGGGCTTATAAAAGCAATAGATTCATTTGATACCTCTAAAGGGACTAGATTAGCTACTTATGCTGCTAGATGCATTGAAAATGAGATATTAATGTTAATTAGAAATACAAAAAAGATTAAGAGTGAAGTCTATCTTCAAGACCCTATAGGAATAGATAAAGAAGGTAATGAAATTTCATTAATTGATGTCTTAAGTAGCGAAGAAGATTCCATAATTGAAGTAGTTGAAAACAGAATACAAGTAAAAAAACTGTATGATAAAATTAATCAATGTCTAACAGATAGAGAAAAGATAATAATTAAAATGAGATATGGCTTATCAGATGGTAAACCTAGGACTCAGAGAGAAATTGCTGCTTTACTTGAAATATCGAGATCGTATGTATCTAGAATAGAGAAGAGAGCACTTAAAAAAATGTATAAGGAGTTCGTATCAACCAATAATAAACAATCTTAATAACAAGAGGTTACTAATAACCTCTTGCTATTTTTAGCGAGTAAGTAGATTCTAGGAAAAATATTCTAATAAATTAAATAATTATCAAGATACAGTACTTTACATATTAAAGTTTGAAAAAAAAATACGATGAATAAGTATAGTATAATTTAAAATAAAACAAGTGTATATTAAATTGCGGAGGAAAGAACTTAATGACATTGAATGAACTATTAGAAAAAACAGTTTTAGAAAACGCCTCAGATCTGCATTTAACAGTAGGAACTGCGCCTATATTAAGAATTAATGGTGAATTGGTAAAAGTAGGAGATGACAAGCTAAAAATTCAGGATACTGAAAAATATATAAAAGAATTACTGGGTGAATTGTATGATGAGTATGATAAGCTTGGGGAGATGGATACTTCAATCTCATTGCCTGGAATAGGGAGATTTAGAGTAAATGCATATAAACAGAGAGGAAGCCATGCTGTAGCAATTAGATCTGTAGCATTAAAAGTTCCAACATTATCAGAATTAAAATTACCAACTGTTGTTAGAGAATTAACTCAAAAGAAAAGGGGACTTGTTTTAGTTACTGGACCAACTGGAAGTGGTAAAAGCACTACCCTTGCAGCAATGATAAACGAAATTAATACATCTAGGTCAGCACATATAATTACTTTAGAGGATCCAGTTGAATTTTTACATAAACATAATAAATCAATAATAAATCAAAGAGAAATTGGAAGAGATACATTATCATACAAAGCTGCATTAAGAGCTGCCCTAAGGGAAGATCCAGATGTTATTTTTGTAGGAGAGATGAGAGATTTAGAAACAATATCTATAGCTATTACTGCAGCAGAAACAGGACATTTAGTTTTATCAACACTGCATACAATAGGAGCGGCCAAGACTATCGATAGAATAATTGATGTTTTTACCCCACATCAACAACAACAAATAAAAATTCAGTTAGCTACTGTATTGCAAGGTATTATTTCACAACAGCTAATACCAAGAAGTGATGAGAAAGGAAGAGTTGGTGCTTATGAAATAATGACTATAAACGCAGCTATACAAAATTTGATTAGAGAAGGAAAGACTCATCAGATTCAATCATCAATTCAGACTGGAAGCAAATATGGAATGAAAACTATGGATATGAGCATAGTTGAACTATACAAAGCTGGATTAATAACCTATGAAAATGCATTAACATATTCTATTGATAGAGATATGGTTAAAAGAATGATTGAACTATAGTTTAGTCGTAATTAAATATTGAAAAATGAAAAGCCATTATATAAAAATCTAGTATATATAAGAAATTTATGCTAAAATGAAAATTAGAAAATGAGAATAATAATGGAAATAAATTGAATTTAATCAAAAAGATTGATTATTTTTGTGGTATTTTTTAAAAATATATAAAAATAATATTAAAATTTAAAGGGAATAAGCTTTTTTTGTTGAATATAATATTTAAAGCGACTTCTGTAAGGGAGGGAAATCCAGGTGCACGAGTATATAGTAGGACTTGATATAGGCTCATCGAACGTATATGGTGCTGTTGGAGAAGTAGACATTGGTGGAGAAATTCGTATTGTTGGAATTACTGCAGTGAAATGTAAGGGGTTAAAAAAATCAATTGTTGTGGATATAGATAGTACAGCTCAATCGATAAGAGAATGTATTAATAACTTAGAGAGAATGGTAGATACTAAAATATCCAATGTATATATAACTCTGCCTGCAGCAGTTAATGAACTTGTATGGAATAAAGGAATAGTAGCTGTATCTTCTAATGATAGAGAAATAAGAGAAAATGATGTCGCAAGAGTATTAGAAGCAGCTAAATTAATACCAGTTCCTTCTGATAAAGAAATCATAGGGGTAGTTCCTCAACAGTACATAATCGATGGCTATGATCACATAGTTGAACCTATAGGTATGAGCGGAATGCGATTAGAAGTTGATGCTCAAATAGTAATTGCACAAAGCACTATAGTAAATAATCTTAGAAAAAGTATTGATAGGGCAGGTTTAAATTTAGTTGGAGAAGTTTTACAACAGCAGGCGATATCATTATCAGTATCTAAGAAAGAAGAAATGGATATGGGAATTGCATTTATTGATGTAGGTGCTCAGACAACGGATATATCTATTTATAAAAGAGGGAATCTTTCTTATACTAGTATGATTCCTTTAGGTGGAGATAATATCACAAATGACATATCATTATGTTTAAAAATACCTTTTATAGAGGCTGAAAAATTAAAAATAAAATATGGTGAATTGAGCGATAATATTGATAGCAATTCTAAAATTAAAGTAAATGCAGGATATGATAATTCTATAGAGATAGATTTTTTATATCTAAAAAAGATTATAGAGGCTAGATCAGAAGAAATATTATATTATGCAAAAGAAAAAATAAAAGAAAGTAAATATTTTGATGAAATTTCCGGGATAGTTATCGTTGGAGGTGGATTAGCTCTTTTCAAGGGTGTTAATGCATTTGCTTCTAAAATTCTGGACAAGTCTGTAAGAACGGGTTCGCCAAAGTATACTGGAGCAGTAAGTCCTATGTACTCTACAGTAGTAGGTATTGTTAAGGATGTAATTAGTACACTAAAAATAGACAAAAAAGTAGATGAAGATAGACGTGTTAATGATAATGTAAAAATTAAAAGTAGTAAAACGAAACAAAGTAATGAACGAGGGTTTGTTTTAAAAATAAAAGAATTTTTTACAGACTTTTTTTAACGAGGAGGTATTTATTGTGCTAGATTTCGATGTAGATGTTCAGCAGTTTGCACAAATTAAGGTAATTGGATGTGGTGGCGGCGGTAACAACGCTGTAAATAGAATGATTTTATCAGGTCTTAAAAATGTAGAATTTATAGGTATTAATACGGATAAACAAGCACTAGCTGTTTCACAAGCTATGCAAAAGATACAAATTGGTGATAAGTTAACAAAAGGATTAGGTGCAGGTGCTAATCCAGAGGTAGGAAGAAAGGCTGCAGAAGAAAGTAAGGATGAAATTTCCCAAGCTATTAAAGGCGCTGATATGGTATTTATAACAGCTGGAATGGGTGGTGGAACTGGAACTGGAGCAGCGCCAGTTGTGGCTGAGATTGCTAAGTCAATGGGTATATTGACAGTAGGTGTTGTAACTAAACCATTTCCTTTTGAAGGTAGAAAAAGAATGCTTCATGCAGAGATGGGAATTAAGGAGTTAAAAAATACAGTAGATACACTAGTTACTATTCCAAATGAAAGATTATTAAGTATGGTTGATAAAAAGACTTCATTAGTAGAAGCTTTTAAATATGCAGACGATGTTTTGAAACAAGGTGTTCAAGGTATATCTGACTTAATTACTATTCCAGGATTAGTAAATCTTGACTTTGCAGATGTAAGAACTATTATGCTAGATAAAGGTTTAGCCCACATGGGAGTAGGCACAGGAAGCGGAGATAATAGAGCACAAGAAGCTGCGAAACAAGCTATATCTAGTCCGCTTTTAGAAACCTCAATTGTAGGAGCAACAGGTGTGTTATTAAATGTAACCGGTGGACCTGATTTAGGATTATTAGAAATAAATGAAGCGGCTGAAATTGTTCAAGAAGCAGCAGATCCAGATGCTAATATTATATTTGGAGCTGTTATAGATGAGAATTTAAAAGATGAAATTAGAATTACTGTAATTGCTACTGGTTTTGAGGAAAAAGCGCAAAGCTTTTCTAAAGTAGTACAATCTAATACCCCTATAGTTAAAGATAAAGAAGAAAATTATTTTAATTCTAAAAATCAAGAAAAACAATTTACAGAAGAAGTAGCTGCAACAAGAGACTTTAATCAATCAGATTTAGAAGTTCCAGCTTTTTTAAGAAGATATAATAAATAATAAAAAAGATGCCAAATATGGCATCTTTTTTATTATGGTCCATTTTTTGGAGTATGCTATCAAAAGTTGAAGGATAAAAGTGGAAATACAATATAGAAAATGACAAAATTTTAAAACTATTAGTTATATAATATTTTTGAAGGGGGAAGGGAGTTGATAATATACCTAGATGTTTTATTAATAGAAAATTTCATAGTAAATATATTTCTGTTGTATATTACAACACAAACTTTAAGAATAAATACAAAGCTAAGATATTTAATTTTAGCAGCTTTGATAGGAGCAATGTATGCTATTGGTGCAGTATTATCTAATTTTCATTATTTCTTCATGGTGCCTCTTAAGTTTATCACTGCCATTATTATGATTTATATTGTATTTAGAAAAAATAAAATAATATTTATAATCAAAGGGTCAATTTTATTTATACTTTTTTCTATGATGTTAGCTGGTTTATGTATTTTTATAGAATTAAATAATAATATTAGCTCAATCACAATATTTAATAAGTTTTCATATAAAATTCTTCTTTCAGCAATAATGATAATATACGTAATCGTACATAGAATAATTACTCATATAAGCGAGAGAAATGAATTAGAGAATCTAATATTCGATATTGAAATTGTTACAGAAGATAATATAAAAAAATTAAGAGCCTTTTTTGATACGGGAAATGAATTAAGAGAACCTGCAACAAATTTACCCGTTATAATTGTTGAAAAAAGATTATTTTTAGATGAAGAAATAAATGAAAAAAATAAATTTATAATACCATACAGAGTAGTCAGTGGTGACGGTGGAAGGTTAGAAGGATTTAAGCCTCGGTATGTAAAAATATACAATAAAGAAAAAGTTTTTGAAAGGCAAGTGATTGTTGCGTTTTGTGATAATCATTTATCAATTATGAATGATTATAATGCATTATTATCAAGAGGAATTTTATAGGGGGGAGTATTTTTGCTTAGATTTAAAATTTTTTTAAATAGGATACTATCAAAGTTTAAGATTTTCTTTAAAACAGTTTATTTTATCGGTGGGAATGATGCGTTACCACCTCCGCTTTCAAAAGAAGAAGAGGAAAATTTAGTTTCAAAGATTATTGATGGCGATGACAGTGTGAGAACAATTCTAATCGAGAGGAATTTGAGACTGGTAGTATATATAGCCAGAAAATTTGAGAATTCAGGAGTTCCAGTTGAGGATTTGATATCTGTAGGAACAATTGGACTTATTAAAGCAGTGAATACGTTTGATCCAGAGAAAAAAATAAAGTTAGCCACATATGCATCAAGATGTATTGAAAATGAAATACTAATGTACTTAAGAAGAAATAATAAAGTAAAGGCTGAAATTTCTTTTTATGAACCCTTAAACACAGATTGGGATGGAAACAAATTATTGTTATCAGATATTTTGGGTACAGACAATGATATAGTATATAATCTGATAGAAGATGAGGTGGATAAACAACTTCTTTTCATTGCTATGAAGAAATTAAGTGAGAGAGAGAAAGAAATTATTAAGCTTAGATTTGGACTAACCGGTAAAGGAGAGAAAACACAAAAACAAGTTGCTGATATATTGGGAATTTCTCAGTCCTATATTTCGCGTTTAGAAAAAAGAATTATTAGACGATTAAAAAAAGAAATAAATAAAATGGTATAGATTGTCCGTGGTATAAAAAATGCTCTCTAGGAAATACTTAAAATGCGACTACTTTGAGGGAGCTGATATAATTGATGATTAATAAAGTAGAAATATGTGGAGTGAATACATCAAAACTTCCTATTTTAAAAGAAAAGGAAATGAGAGAATTATTATTAAAGATGAAGGACGGTGACAACGAATCAAGAGAAAAATTTATCAGAGGAAATCTAAGATTGGTTTTGAGTGTAATTCAAAGATTTAATAATAGAGGCGAAAATGTAGATGATTTATTTCAAGTGGGTTGCATAGGGCTTATTAAGTCTATTGACAACTTTGACTTAAGTCAAAATGTAAGATTTTCTACTTATGCTGTTCCAATGATAATAGGAGAAATAAGAAGATACTTAAGAGATAATAACTCTATTAGAGTAAGCAGATCTTTAAGAGATATTGCATATAAAGCATTACAGGTAAGAGATAGATTAATAAACAAAGATAATAAAGAACCAACAGTATCACAGATAGCTAAGGAATTAAATATTCCTAGAGAAGATGTTGTATTTGCACTTGATGCTATTCAAGATCCGGTATCTTTATTTGAACCTATTTATCACGACGGAGGAGATGCTCTGTATGTAATGGATCAAATAAGTGATAGTAAAAATATTGATGATAGTTGGATTGAAAATATATCTATAAAAGAAGCTATGAAAAGATTAAATGATAGAGAAAAATTAATACTAAATATGAGATTTTTTCAAGGGCGTACTCAAATGGAAGTTGCAGATGAGATAGGTATTTCGCAAGCACAGGTATCGAGACTTGAAAAAACAGCATTAAAACATATGAGAAAGCATATTTAAGAGCCTTAGGGCTCTTTTTCAATCTGTGCGTCCAGCAAAGCTGGACCATGCTCACTGGTGAAAGTCCAGTCAAGGTAATTGCCAAGAAGCCTTGTAGCCAACCACCAAGCATAGTAGAAATACTAGGTTTGAAGCGTGGAGGTAAAGTAACCCGAAAGGGTGCGAGCAAGAATACAGGTCGTAACATAAAGTGAATTCTGCCGTATCGTTAAAAAGGACTGCGAAAGCAGACAAAGAGGAAGTCGAGCCTTGAGATTGTGGGCGAAGACCATGGAAGATGGGAAGAACTTGGAAAGCACCATCTAAGAATCCTCCGGTATAAGGGAAGCGACATGTATTTACAGTATGGTTCGGAACTGGAGAGACCTTACTCTGCACTGCTATCGCAGTAAAGTGAAAGCATATAAGCCGAAGGTGAAGTTGTTATTTCAGCAGAGAAGGAGTCGGAGGAGTTCATACTACCAATAACTATGCAGACAACAAAACTGCATATAGGGAAGGAACTCTACTTTATTCAAGTTTTCAAAGGAGGTAAGAGTGAGTGAATGCGAAAGCTAACAACACCATAGACAAAGTTCGAGAACTTCAGAGAAAACTATATCTAAGCGCCAAAACTAATAAGAAACGAAAGTTTCATGCACTATATGACAAAATATATAGAGCAGACATTTTATTAAAAGCATGGAAATAAGTTAAAGCCAACAAGGGAACTAGTGGGATAGATAAAGTTTACATTGAAGACGTGGTTAAATATGGAGAGATGAAATTTCTTAGGGAAATACAACAGGAGTTAATGGAAAATCGCTATAAACCTAGACCGGTGGAAAGAGTATACATTCCTAAGAAAGATGGTAAGAAAAGACCACTTGGAATACCAATAATCAAAGATAGAATAGTTCAAACAGCTACTAAAATAACTATTGAGCCTATATTTGAGGCAGACTTCAAGGAATATTCGTATGGTTTCAGACCTAAGCGAAATCAACATTAAGCCTTAGATGTTATAAGAAAGAAATGCAATAATAAAGGCTGGTGGGTACTCGATGCAGACATTAAAGGTTATTTTGATAATATAAATCATGATAAATTAATGCTGCTGATTGAACAAAGGGTATCAGACAGAAGAATATTAAAACTTATAAAGAAGTGGCTTAAGATAGGGGCAGTAGAAGATAATGAGTATATAGAAAGTGAAATTGGCTCGCAGCAAGGCTCTTCAATAAGTCCGTTACTCTAAAATATATACTTAAACTATTTTGATATTGTTTGGGATAAATACTACAAACACCTTGGCACACTTGTGAAATTTGCTGATGATTTTATTATTATCTCAAGAACAAAGAAGGAAATATACCATGCATATAATGCAGTTAAGAAAATCTTCGAGAAGTTAGAACTAGAATTACATTCCCATAAAACTAAATTTGTCAATATGTGGGATGGTAAAGAGGGATTTGATTTTCTGGGGTTTCATCATAGGCGTAGCCTTGTGGAAAGTGGAAAAGGACAAAGATTTAACACTACAATACAAGTTCCAACTCAAAAGGCTATGAAAAGTATGAGAAAGAAAATAAAAGAAGTTCTCAGTAATAGGTCGACTTTAAAGATGGATATATATGACTTAGTGAAGACAATGAATAAGAAAATAATAGGTCTAAAGAATTACTATAACTTGAAATATGCAGGAAAACAGTTAAATAAAATAGATTGATATATTATACAGAAATTTACTGTTTGGTATAACCATAAGAAACAAAGAAGACCTCGACATAAAGGTCTGAAAGAGGTAATGAATATTCTTAATGAAATGGGATTAAAGAAACTTTCTTCTTAGAGGGCATAATGCCTTAGAAAGAAGAATATCGGAAAGCCGTGTGCGGGAAAATCGCATGCACGGTTTGATGAGGGGAAGAAGGAAAATAAATTTTCCTTCAACCTACTCTACTTATTATTTGTATAAATTTTTAAAATAAATATAAATTTTACATATGATTGAGTAAGAAGTAATATATATTAATTAAATTTAAAATTTATAAGGAGATGAGATTATGTCGTTATATTCTGTAAACAATATAAGGGCTATGGAGGTTATTGATATTAATACAGGTTCAAGATTAGGTTACATAAAAGATTTTTTAATAGATTCTTTAGAATATAAAATATTGTCCTTAATTATTCCTAAAGAGAAAAATTCATGGTTTTCTAAAAATAACATTATTGAGATAGAATGGGACAAGGTTGTTAAGATTGGTAGCGATGTTATTCTTGTAAATATTGATGAATTTACAGTAGATAATAAGTAGTAGTAATATAGAATTATAAATAGTATAATAACATCAAAAGAAAAAAAGGATGTGATATTTTGAAGTGTCCATATTGTACTTTTGAAGAGAGTAAAGTAGTTGATTCTAGGTCAACCGAAGATAATAAGGCCATAAGACGCAGAAGAGAATGTTTAAAATGTTATAAAAGATATACTACATATGAAAAAATAGAGGACATACCTATTTTAGTAATCAAACGAAATTCTAGTAGAGAATACTTTGATAAATCCAAGATAATTAATGGTTTAATTACAGCTTGTCAGAAAAGACCTGTTTCAAGAGTTCAAATTGAATCTATAGCTGATGAAGTTGAAAAAAAGATGAGTAATGATATGGTAGCTGAAATTAAATCGGAAGCTATTGGAGAAATGATTATGGATAAACTAAAAGAAATTGATGAAGTTTCTTATGTTAGATTTGCATCAGTTTATAGACAATTTAAGGATGTTAATACTTTTATTGAAGAGATAAAAAATTTAATGACAGATAAACAATGCCCTAATATTTAAAATATAGGGTATTTTCTTTTGTTAAATATAAGTTAAAAAAGTTAATTTATTTATTAATATTTTAAATAATCTATCATTAATGTTAAAATAATATGTATAGAGGTGTTGTATGAGCAAAATAAATTTTTCAATAATTGAGAATAAATATAGATTTATAAAGTTTAAAGAAGGTGATGTCTATTTTTACTTCTCTACCGCCCAAAATGGACTAAATTTCAATAAAAATACAAATGAAGGAATTTCTAATTTAAATAATTTAAGAGAATGGTTTAATTTAGATAATATAGGATATCTTAATCAGACTCATAGTGATATAGTTCATATCTTCCATGGGAAGATTTGTGATGGTGATGGAATTATTACTAATGAAAAAGGGGTGGCTGTTGGAGTATTTACTGCTGATTGTGTTCCTATATTAATATATGATAAAGGCAGAGGAGTAATAGGGGCTATACACAGTGGATGGAAAGGTACCTATAAATACATTTTAATTAATGGAGTAAAGAAAATGATTGAAGAGTATGGTACTAATATTAAGGATTTAAGTATTTATATTGGACCTCATAATATGGAGTGTTGCTATGAAGTTGGAGATGATTTAATAGAAGAATTTAAAAATCAGGAAATTTACAAGAATGTTAGTATATCAACTGGTAAAAATATAAGCTTGAAAAATTGTATTATAAAGCAATTAAAAAGTTTAGGTATAGAGGAAAATCAAATAACATCAATAGATATATGTACCTATTGTAATAATAAATTTAATCTACACTCCTATAGAAAGCAAAGAGAGAATAGTGGAAGAATGTTTTCATTTATATATATGAATAAATAATTTGGAGGTTTGATTTATGGCAGAAGAAAAAATTTTAATAGTTGATGATGAAGATCATATTAGAGAACTTATCAAATTTAATTTTATAAACAACGGGTATAAGGTCATTGCCGCTGCAGATGGAATAGAGGCATTAGAGCTAGCTAGAAAAGAAACACCCCAATTAATTTTGCTGGATGTAATGCTTCCAGGAATGGATGGATATGATGTTTGTAAGGAAATACGAAGAGATCATTCTATTTCAAACACACCGATAATAATGATAACAGCTAAAGGAGAAGAACTGGATAAGATTTTAGGATTAGAGCTAGGAGCAGATGACTATATTACAAAGCCATTTTCAGTAAGGGAATTAGTAGCAAGAACTAAGGCTGTATTAAGAAGAACTAAACCTCAACAACTTGATAAAATATATAAATTTGGGAATATAACAATAGATTTCGAAAAACACGAAATTTTAAAAAATGAAGAGAGAGTAGATTTAACATTAAAGGAATTTGAACTTATAGAGGTTTTAATAAAGAATAAGGGAAGGGTTATGACTAGAGATTTTCTTTTAGACAAAATATGGGGTTATGAGTATGTTGGAGAAACTAGGACAGTGGATGTTCATATAAGGCATCTAAGAAAAAAAATAGAAGAAGACGATAAAAACCCTAAATTTATTGAAACCATCAGAGGTGTTGGATATAGATTTAATTTAGGTGAATAGTATGAAGATGAAAAACAAGCTTATGTTATCTATATTAAGTACAATAATTCTTAGTTTAGCGTTAATTACTGCTTTATACATGACTATAATAAATTACCAACATGAAGAAAATACTAAAAGGAGTTTAAAGGAGAATAATGAGTTAGTGATAAGTGTACTTGAAACAGAAGTGGTTTCGGATGTAGACTTATATTTTAAAAGCTTTAGCAAATCTAATTTTAGATTAAGTTTAATTAATAAAGAGGGTAAAGTAATCCATGAATCTGGTGGTAAGATTCAAAATATGGACAATCACAATTCGAGAAAAGAAGTTATTACTGCTAGAAAATATGGTGAAGGATATAGTATAAGGTATAGTGATACATTGAAAAAAGTAATGGTATATTATGCTACTCAATTCGAAGATGGATATATTATACGAAGCTCTATGCCCATGGAGGTTACCACTGGATTCGAAGGAAAATATCTAAAAGATTATTTTATAGTATTAGCAATAGTGTTTTTTATATCTGCCTTATTTTCATCAAAATTGGCATATATAATTGTTAAACCTATAAAAGAGTTAGAGTTTACAACAACAAGAATTGCAAAAGGTGAGTTAGAACGTAGAGTAACTATAAATTCTCAAGATGAAATAGGGCAATTAGCAAATACATTTAACAATATGGCAGATAGATTACAATATACACTAAAAGATTCTTTAGAAAAGCAAAATAAATTAGAGGCTATACTGAAAAGTATGGATAGTGGAGTAATTGCAGTAGATAGAAGTCACAGAATTATTATGATTAATCCTTATGCTCAGAAGATATTCGGAATAAAGAAGGATATAATAGGTCTAAATTTAATGGACTCTATAAGGGAATATGAATTAGAAGAAGTGTTTAAAAGTAATGAAGAAAGTAAGGAAATAAATATATTATGGCCTTATAAGAAGGTTTTAAAGGTAAAAACAGCAGATATTATAAGTGATAAAGAACATATAGGTACAGTAGCGGTAGTTCAAGATATTACAGATATAAGGAAGCTTGAAAATATGAGAAGCCAATTTGTTGCTAATGTTTCTCATGAATTAAAAACACCTTTGACATCAATTAAAGGATTTGCAGAAACATTAAGATATGTAGAGGATCAAGAAACTAGAGAGAAATTTTTATCAATAATTGATGATGAGACTGATAGATTAACTAGATTAATAAGTGATATTTTAACTCTTTCTGATATTGAGCAACATAGGGAGTTAAGGCAGAAAGATATAATAGACGTAGTTGCATCTATAGAAGATGTATATAATCTTATGAAAAATACTGCAGACAAAAAACATATAAATTTAGAATTTAACAGTTATAATAGTAGTGTTTTGCACGGTGATAGTGATAGATTTAAACAAATGATTATTAATTTAATTGATAATGCTATAAAATATTCAGAAAAAGGAGACTCGGTATTTATAGGAACAGAGGTAAAGGATGGGTATTGTCTAATTTGGGTTCAGGATACTGGAGTAGGAATACCTGAAGAACATATTCCTAGATTATTTGAAAGATTCTATAGAGTAGATAAAGCAAGGTCAAGATCTAGAGGGGGTACCGGTCTTGGATTAGCCATAGTTAAGCATATAGTGCTAGGATTCAGTGGAGAAATAACGGTGGAAAGTAAAATAGGAGAAGGAACAAAGTTTATAGTTAAAATACCATTATAACAGATAGTGAAAACTATCTGTTTTTTTTATATTTTATACATACTACCTCACTGTATAGGAGAATATAACATTAAGATACTCAATGTTAATTTTAATTAACATTCGTATAATACTTGGTTAACTTTCCTAATGTAATATATAACTTGTGAATTATAAAAATATGATAATTTCAAAACTTGAATGGAGGGTTTTTAAGAATGAAGAAGAAATCATTAAAAACATTGGTTGCAGCATTGGCAATTACTCTAGTTGGAGGAGTGTTTGTTGGTTGTGGTAACAACACTAGTCAAGATAAGAGTGATACTAAGCAACAAACGAAAACAACTACAGAACTTAGTGGGTCAATAACAGCTTCAGGTTCAACTGCACTTCAACCTTTAGCAGCAGCAGCAGCTGACATGTTTATGCAAAAAAATACTAAATCTCAAATAAATATTCAAGGTGGAGGAAGCGGAACAGGACTTTCTCAGGTAGCTTCAGGAGCAGTTCAAATAGGAAACTCAGACATGCCTGCAGAAGATAAGATAAAAGATGCTAATGTAGCTAAGGAATTAGTAGATCATAAAGTTGCTGCTATTGGTTTTGCGATGGTAGTGAATAAAGAGGTAAAAGTAGAATCTTTAACTAAACAACAAATACAAGATATATTTACAGGGAAAATTACTAACTGGAAAGAAGTTGGTGGAGATGACCTTAAAATTGAAGTTATAAACAGAGGAGCTTCATCTGGAACAAGAGCTACATTTGTAAAAACAGTAATGGAAGGCAAGAAAGAATCAGAAGGATTAGGAACAGTTCAAGATTCAAGCGGAGCAGTTCAGCAATCAATTGAAGCGACAAAGGGTTCTATATCTTACTTAGCACTTTCTTACTTTGTTAAAGAAGAAGCAAAGCAAGGAATGAAGTTACTAAAGATCGATGGAGCTGAATCTACAACAGAAAATATATCAGCAGGAAAATATCCTTTCTGGTCATATGAACATATGTATACTAAAGGAGAAGCAACAGGTTTAACAAAAGCATTTATTGACTATATGCTTTCAGATGAATTTGCACCTATAATTGAAAAGCAAGGATATATACCAATGAGTGCAATAAAAGCTCAATAATAAATATAAGTTATAACTAAGACTAGTTGCATAATTGATACAACTGGTCTTAGCATGTTTTTAAAATATGGCAGGGGTAGGTATGATGAAGAAAAATAATAATCTTTATAAACTTAAAAATGAATACATGGGAAGAGCTTTTTCTACAATTTGCGGATACTTTATTGTAATTTTAACCTTAGCTATAATTGGATTTATAGCCTCAAAAGGGCTGACTATATTTATACAAGATGGTTATCCAATAGGAGATTTTCTGTTTAGTAAACAATGGAGACCAGATGCAGACATTCCTAAGTTTGGTGCTTTGATTTTTATTTTAGGGTCTACTTTTGTAGCAGTAGGTGCTGTTATTATAAGTGCACCTATTAGTGTAGCGATAGCTATTTTTATGAATTTAATTTCACCAAAATTAGGAAATAGAATTCTACAACCAGCTATGGAGTTATTTGTAGGAATTCCATCTGTAGTATATGGATGGATTGGTATAACTGTACTAATTCCAGCATTGAAAGAAGTATTCGGTGGGGTAGGATTTAGTTTGGTAGCAGGTATCTTAGTTCTTGCTATAATGATTTTACCTACTATTACAAGTATTGCTTCTGATGCAATCAGGACTATTCCTAGACAGTATATTGAAGCATCCTATGGTCTTGGAGCTACAAGATGGCAAACTATAATTAATGTTGTTATTCCTGCAACAAAAAATGGAATATTAACAGGAGTAGTCTTAGGAATAGCAAGAGCTTTTGGAGAAGCACTAGCAGTTCAAATGGTTATAGGAAATTCTGTTAAGATCGCTAAGGGTTTATTTGACACTACTTCAACTCTAACTAGTGCAATTACAATGGATATGGCAAATACTATGTCTGGAACACCGTGGAATAATGCTTTGTGGTCATTATCTCTTTTGTTACTTATAATTTCATTTACATTTATTTTAATTATCAGAGTAATCGGAAGAAGAGGTGATCTATAATGAACTCTAAACAAAAAGATAAATTAGCTACTGCTGTTCTATATGCAATTTCAGGATTCGTGGTCTTACTACTTGCTGGGCTTATAGGATATATACTTTATAATGGTCGACATTGGCTAGATATTAATTTTCTATTTGGAAAACCAAGTATTGAGACTGGTGGAGGAATTGGACTTCATTTATTTAATTCCTTCTATATGCTTATAATTTCTCTGTTAATAACAGTACCTATTGGAGTGGGTGCTGGAATATATTTAGCTGAATATGCTAAAGAAGGTAAGTTGCTAAGTATAATTCGCCTATGTATTGAAACTATGGCATCACTTCCTTCTATAGTTGTAGGTTTGTTTGGACTTTTAATATTTGTAAATATGCTAGGATGGGGATACTCTATAATAGCAGGAGCTTTAGCTATTACAATCTTAAATCTTCCAGCCATGACAAGAGTAAGTGAGAATGCTATAATTGCAGCATCAAAAAAAGTTAAGGAAGCTAGTTTAGGATTAGGGGCTACTCAATGGCAAACAATTAGAAGGGTAATACTACCATCGGCAATTCCTCAAATATTAACTGGGATAATTTTATCAGCAGGAAGAATATTTGGAGAAGCAGCAGCACTGCTTTATACGGCGGGAATGAGTGCTCCTATAGTTCGTATTAGCGATGGATCGGCATTTAATATATTTAGACCTGCAGAGACTCTATCTGTATATATATGGAAGTTGAATTCGGAAGGAGTAGTTCCAGACGCAGGAAGAATAGCAAACGGTGCATCAGCTGTGCTTATAATAATGGTACTTTTATTTAATGTAATATCAAGATTAATAGGTAAAAAGCTATATGAAAAGTATGCAGGTACCAAGTAATGGGGGACAAATATATGAATATAATCGAGGTTAAAAATTTAAATTTATTTTATGGAACTAAGCAGGCACTACAAAATATAAACTTAGATATACAAAAAAATGCAGTTACTGCATTAATAGGACCTTCTGGATGCGGTAAATCTACATTCTTAAGATGTTTAAATAGAATGAATGACTTAATTGAATCTGTAAAAATAGAAGGAGATATTGTATATGAAGGTAATAACATATTAAAGGAAAACTATGATGTTATTGAGTTAAGGAAAAAGATGGGCATGGTGTTTCAAAGTCCTAATCCTTTTCCAATGAGCATATATGATAATATAGCATATGGACCTAGAATACATGGAATAAAAAATAAAAATAGATTGGATGAAATAGTAGAAAAGAGTTTAAAGGGTGCAGCTCTTTGGGATGAAGTTAATGATAGACTAAAGAAAAGTGCGTTAGGCTTGTCAGGAGGACAACAACAAAGATTATGTATAGCTAGAACTCTTGCAGTTGAGCCAGAGGTAATCTTAATGGATGAGCCTACATCAGCCTTAGATCCAATTTCAACTTTGAAAATAGAAGAATTAATGGATAGTATAAAGAAAGAATATACTGTTGTTATAGTTACTCATAATATGCAACAAGCGGGAAGAATTTCGGATTTTACTTCGTTTTTTTATAATGGAGTAATTATTGAATCAGGAAAGACAGAAGATATTTTTTATAAACCTAAAAATAGGAAGACAGAGGATTATATAACGGGAAGATTTGGTTAATATTATGTTATGGTATTAAAAGTTTATTAAAGAGGTGAGGAAATGGCTCCAAGAAAAGTATTTGAAATGGAATTAATAGAACTTCATAATGATTTGCTTAGAATGGGTAGTATTGTTGAAAAACAGATTCATCAGTGTATTAAGGCTTTAGCTGAACAAAATATGGAGTTAGCTGAAGAAGTAATAAATAACGATGATATAGTGGATAATTTAATGAGGGAAATAGAAACTAAAAGTATTAAGCTTATTGCAATGCAACAACCTATAGCTACAGACTTAAGATTTATATTTACTTGTATTAATATAGTAACAGACCTAGAAAGAATGGCAGATCATGCAGTTGATATTGCAAAAATTGCTAAAAGGTTAAAAAATCAAAGTTATATTAAACAGCTAATAGATATACCTAAAATGGGCGGAATAGTAAGTGATATGATAAAAGATGCTCTAGATGCTTATGTTGAAAGAAATCTAGATAGAGCTTATGAAATTTCTAAAAGAGATGATATTGTTGATAACCTATATAAAGAAGTTTTCGCAGAAATGCTAGAAATCATGTCAAATGATAGTACGAAAATAGAGCAATCAACACAGTTTTTATTTGTATGCAAGTTTCTTGAGAGAATAGCGGATCATGTTACAAACATCTGTGAGTGGACTATATATATAGTAACTGGTGAGCAAGTTGATTTAAATGAATAAGTGAGTTGAAAACAGCGTTTAATACTAGCTGTTTTTTTATTTAGTATTTACAATAGTCTAATATACTAGGAGTGTCAAATATTGACGTGGTAAGGATATTAATGTTAATATAATTTAATGAACTAGCATAGGAAAAAATATGGAGGAAAAGATGCTTAACGAAATTTCGAAAGTATTGCACGGAAGTATTGCTGATGAAGTAGATATTGAAGTAGGGGATAAGTTGCTTAGTATTAATAGTACTGAAGTAAAAGACATTATAGATTATAAATTTTTGATTGTTGATGAATACGTTGTTTTAGAAGTAGAAAAGGCAAATGATGAAATATGGGAAATTGAGATAGAGAAGGAATATGGAGAGGATATAGGTATTGAATTTAAGGATCCTATGATGGATAGACCAAGGAGTTGCCATAATAAGTGTATATTCTGTTTTATTGATCAGTTGCCATGTGGAATGAGAGATACGCTTTACTTTAAAGATGATGATTCAAGATTGGCATTTTTACAGGGGAATTTTATTACTATGACTAATATGAGTGAAGAAGATATTAGCAGAATAATAAATTATAAAATAAGTCCTATAAATATATCAGTTCATACGACTAATCCTGAATTAAGAAATAAGATGATGAATAACAGGTTCGCAGGAAACATATACCAGCGTCTTAAAAGATTAACTGAGGCAGGAATAAATATAAATTGTCAAATAGTTGTATGTCCTGGTTATAATGATGGAGAAGAACTTGTAAAAACAATTGAAGACTTGTATAAATTATACCCATATATAAATAATGTAGCAGCTGTACCTGTAGGAATTACAAAGTTTAGACAAGACAATAATTTAGTGGAATTAAAGTTATTTAGTGAAGAAACAGCTGGGGCGGAAATAGATAGAATTTCAAAGCTCCAGGAGAAGTATTATAATGAAATTAATGAGCCTTTTATAAGACTTTCTGATGAATTTTATATATTAGGAAAAAAAGATATTCCAAGTGAAGAATTTTATGATGGATATGATCAATTAGAGGATGGCGTAGGAGTTATAAGACTATTTAGAGAAACTATAGCTACAGACATTGATAAACTGAAAAAAAATGTTAATGGTAGCTTTACTATAGTAACAGGATCATCTGCATATGATGAATTATTAGAAGCAGCCAATAAAATAATGAGTAAAAATAATAATATAGTAATTAATGTAGAAAGAATCATAAATAACTTCTTTGGAGACACAATAACTGTATCAGGACTTTTAACAGGAAAAGATATAATTGAACAATTATCCAATACAAAACTTGGGGAATATGTTATAATGTCTAATAATATGTTTAAAAAAGGATACGAACTTGGAAAATATGATGAATTTATTATGTTAGATGATGTAAAAGTTCGTGATATTGAAAAAGCTTTAAATAAAAAAGTTTTAATCTGTGATTATAGTGGAGAAGATTTTATTCACACAATAAATAAATTTACCAAGGAGGATTAAGAATGCCTAAACCATTAGTAGCAATAGTTGGAAGACCAAATGTAGGTAAGTCTACTTTATTTAATAAACTGGCAGGCAAAAGAATATCTATAGTAGATGATATGCCAGGAGTTACAAGAGATAGAATATATGCTGAAGCTGAGTGGCTTAATCATAAATTTACTTTAATAGATACTGGTGGTATTGAACCAGAGAGTGAAGATGTAATTGTTTCTCAGATGAGAAGGCAGGCTCAGTTAGCTATTGAAGTAGCTGATGTAGTAGTTTTTGTAGTGGATGGTAAACAAGGCTTAAGTGATGCAGATAATGAAGTAGCTCAGATGTTAAGAAAATCTAAAAAAGCTGTAGTATTAGCAGTAAATAAAATAGATAATAGGGTTTTTGATGATAATATTTATGAATTTTATAATTTAGGTATAGGAGATCCTTTAGCTATATCATCATCGCAAGGTTTAGGGCTTGGAGATATGCTTGATGAGATAGTTGCAAAGTTTCCAAATAAAAATTATGAAGAAGAAGAAGATGAGTATATAAGAATAGCTATAGTTGGAAGACCAAATGTAGGGAAGTCTTCACTAATAAACAAGATACTTGGAGAAGAGAAACACATAGTGAGTGATATTCCAGGAACTACTAGAGATGCTGTAGATAGCTATATAGAAAATGATATTGGTAAGTTCGCTTTAGTAGATACTGCTGGTCTTAGAAGGAAGAGTAAGATTAAAGAACAAGTAGAAAGGTATAGTGCTGTAAGAACCTTAGCAGCTATAGAAAATGCAGATGTATGTATACTTATGGTAGATGCTGAAGAGGGAGTAGCGGATCAAGATGAAAAAATAATAGGATTTGCTCATGAGAAGCATAAAGCTATAATTGTTATTGTAAATAAATGGGACCTTATTGAAAAAGATGATAAGACTATGAATCAGTTTAAGAAAACTTTTAGTCAACAACTATCATTTTTACCTTATGCTACATTTTTGTTTATTTCTGCAAAAACTGGTCAGAGGGTACATAAAGTACTAAGTACGGCTAAAGATTGCTATAATAATTATTCAAAACGCATTAAGACAGGGGTATTAAATGATGTAATAAGCAATGCAGTTATGATGAAGGAACCACCTATAATAGGAACTAGTAGATTTAAAATTTATTATGCTACTCAAGTTGCTATAAAACCTCCAACATTTGTATTCTTTGTTAATAATCCTGAGTTATTACATTTTTCTTATGAGAGATATTTAGAAAATAGATTAAGAGAGAGTTTTGATTTTAGTGGAACAGGAATTAAAATACACTTTAGGGAAAGGAAAGAATAGGATGACAGATGTTGCTTTTATAGGTGGAGGAAGCTTTGGAACTGCGCTAAGCATTATGTTAGCTAAAAAGGGATATAGAGTTAATATATGGGCTCGAAATGAAAGCGTTATAGAAGATATAAACCTAAAAAGAGAAAATATAAGTTATTTGCCTAATATAATTATACCTTCAAATGTTAGTGCATTTTCAAAGCTAAATGAAGCCATAAGTGACAGTAAAGTTGTTGTTCTATCCGTTCCATCGCATTCAATAAGAGAAATTTGCTTAAAAATTAAAGAACACATTAATGAAGATGTAATTATAGTAAGCATAGCAAAAGGTATAGAAGAGACTTCTATGAAGAGACTTTCGGAGGTAATAGAAGAGGAGCTTCCTAATAATCCTATTGTCATTTTGTCTGGACCTAGCCATGCGGAAGAAGTAGCGTTAGATATTCCTACTACTGTGGTTGTAACATCAAAAAATATGAAATTCGCAAAAGATATACAGGATTTATTTATGACAAATAAATTTAGAGTATATACAAATGATGATGTTATTGGTGTTGAGGTTGGTGGAGCTGTTAAAAATATAATAGCTTTAGCAGCGGGTGTATCAGATGGTATCGGCTATGGAGATAATACTAAAGCTGCCTTGATGACAAGAGGTATGAGTGAAATTATAAGAATAGGACTTAGATTAGGAGCGAAACAAGAAACATTTTCAGGCCTTGCAGGAATAGGTGACCTTATTGTTACTTGTACTAGTATGCATAGCAGAAATAGAAAAGCAGGAATGCTGATAGGAAAAGGGTACTCACTGGAGGAAGCTATTAAAGAAATAGGAATGGTAGTTGAGGGTGTTAAAGCATGTAGGGCTTTTTATAGATTAAAGGAAGAACTAAGTGTTTCTATGCCTATTACGGATATATTGTATAAAGTTCTATTTGAAAAATTAGATCCTAAATATGGTGTTTATGAACTTATGTCAAGAGATAAAAAAGATGAAATATAAAAATTAATTTTAAAAAGTCAGTTAAATAAAAATTTAAACTGACTTTTTTGTTTTTTGTAATATTTTATTGATTTTGCAAGTATATATGTATTGACGAAACTAAGTAAATGATAGGAGGGTTATTTTTGGAAAACTTCAATATATACAAAGATATAGCTGATAGAACACAAGGGGACATATATGTTGGTGTAGTGGGGCCTGTAAGAACTGGTAAATCTACTTTTATAAAAAGATTCATGGAGCTTATGGTTATTCCACATATAGAAAATACTTATAAAAAACAGAGAGCACAGGATGAACTTCCACAAAGCTCATCAGGTAAATCAATTCACACTACAGAACCTAAGTTCGTACCAAATGAGGCTGTAGAGATTTCTCTAAATGGAGATACTAAATTTAAGGTTCGTATGGTGGATTGTGTAGGTTACATTGTTAAAGCGGCACAAGGATATGCTGAAGAGCAACAACCTAAAATGGTAACTACTCCATGGTATGACTATGAAATTCCATTTGAAGAAGCAGCAGAAATAGGAACTAAAAAGGTTATAAATGAACATTCAACAATAGGACTACTAGTTACAACTGACGGAAGTATAACTGGAATAAATAGAGATGACTATGTAGAAGCAGAAGAAAGAGTAGTAAATGAACTAAAAGCAATAAATAAACCATTTGTAATAATTTTAAATTCTAGAAACACAAAAGCTCCGGAAACTATAAAACTAGCTGATACACTTCAAGATAAATATGATGTGCCTGTTCAAGTGATGGATATAGCTAACATGGAAGAAAATGATATAACTAATGTATTTGATAGAGTTTTAAAAGAGTTTCCAGTGAAAGAAATAAACATAGATATGCCTGAATGGATAGAAAAGCTAGAAGTAACTCATTGGCTTAAAGAAAATTTTATATCTATAGTAAGGAATATGTGTAAAAATGTTTATAAAGTAAGAGATGTTAAGAAGTTTATAGAAGAACTTATAGATGTAGATTTCTTAGAAAATTCTAAGGTGAATGAAGTTAATATGGGTGAAGGAACAGCTAAAATAGAATTATACCCAAGACATGAGCTGTTCTATAAAGTATTGAGTGAAGTATGCAATAGAAATATAAGTGGAGAAAATGAACTCTTAAGCATAATTAAAAATTTAAGTGAAGCAAAAGTAGAATACGATAAAATTGCAAGTGCTCTCAAAGATGTTAAAGAAAAAGGATATGGGCTTGTATCTCCTCAACTAAATGAAATGAAATTAGAAGAACCAGAGATGATAAAAAGTGGTGCAAGATATGGCGTTAAATTAAAAGCAAGTGCGCCATCACTACATCTTATAAGAGCAGATATACAAGCGGAAATATCACCAATAATGGGCACAGAAAGAGAAAGCGAAGAATTTGTAAACTATTTAAAAGAGCAATTTGAAACTGATCCATCAAAAATATGGGAGAGTAACATGTTTGGAAAATCACTTGAAGGTTTAGTTAAGGATGGATTACAAAACAAATTGTATAAAATGCCTGAAGATGTACAAGTAAAAATGCAAAAAACATTGGAAAAGATCATTAACGAAGGTAATGGTGGTCTGATTTGTATAATATTATAGAGGAATTAAGTACATGGCCAATATATAGTATTACTATATATTGGCCATGTACTTTTGAGAATACATTATTATAATATATTTATCTGTGCAATAAATTTTAAATAATAAGATATATTATTAATCATAATTTTAAAGATTAGTTAAAGCTAAAAATGTAAGTGGAATTTATATTTTTAATTGTAATAAACTTATAAGATAGTAATGTGTAATTGTGTTTTTTGTTGTACAATATATAGTATAGTTTATCTAAGAATTACCTAATATTTATATTGATATTTTGAAAGAAAAGTAAATATTAGATATTGAAAGTTCACCATAAGGAGATGTATTTATGCCTAAAGTAGCAGTTATATTTAATGGAGGAACTATCTCAATGAAGGTAGATCCAAGGATTCAAGCAGCAGTTCCAACCTTAAGTGGAGAGGAAATTATGTCTATGGTTACTGGAATTGAGAGACATGCAGAAATTGAGTGCATAACATTTTCAAATTTACCGGGACCCCATGTTACTCCTGAAAAAATGATGGAGCTCTCAAAGTTCGTTCAGAAGATTCTTTTAAGAAATGATATAGATGGGATTGTAATTACCCATGGAACAGATACTCTTGAAGAAACTGCATATTTTTTAGATTTAAATATAAGAAGTGAGAAACCTATAATAATTACTGGTTCTATGAGAAATAGTTCAGAGCTTGGATATGATGGTCCAGCAAATTTATCTGCAGCTATATGTACAGCCATTTCTGAAAATGCAAAAAGAAGAGGGGTAATGGTATGTTTAAATGATGAACTTAATTGTGCAAGTGAAGTGACAAAATCACATTCAATGAAGCTTAACACATTTCAAAGTCCAGAGTTTGGTCCTGTTGGAATTATAGATAATAATGAAGTAATATTCTATAGAAATATTTTAAATAAGACTTATATTAGTACAGATATAATCGAAATGAAAGTAGAACTTATAAAATGTGGTGTAGGTATGGATTCGAAAATATTTGATTTTTTTATAGAAAACGATGTAAAAGGCATAGTTATTGAAGCTTTAGGAAGAGGAAATGTACCTCCTGAAATGATAAGCGGAATAATAAAAGCTATATCAAAGGGCATAATAATTATAGTTGTATCAAGATGTTATAGTGGCAGAGTGCTTGATACTTACGGATATGAAGGTGGAGGTAAGGAATTAAGAAATGCGGGAGTAATTTTTGGTGGAGATTTGCCGGGGCAAAAAGCTAGAATAAAGTTAATGTTAGCATTAGGTAAAACTAAAAACATTTATGATATTAAGAAATTTTTTGAACATTAGTTTTTAAAATACGAACTATATTTAAACAAAAAAGAATAAATTTCGATACGAGTTGACATATAAAGCAAAATTTGATAATATTGCTATCGAAACTAAAGAATAAAATCAACCACGTAAATGTGGTTTGTTTTATATTGTACATAGGAGGGTGTAAAGTGGAGAATTTTTTTAAACTCAAGGAAAATGGAACAGATTTAAAGAAAGAGGTTATTGCCGGAATAACTACATTTTTAGCAATGGCATATATTATAGCTGTTAATCCTGATATTCTAAGTGCAGCAGGCATGAATAAGGGTGCAGTTTTAACTGCAACTTGTTTAACAGCAGGATTGACTACTATTTTAATGGGAGTATATGCTAATCTTCCTTTTGCATTAGCATCAGGAATGGGACTAAATGCCTTCTTCGCATATAGTGTAGTTATAGGGATGGGTGCTAGCTGGCAAGTTGCATTAGCAGCAGTATTTGTAGAAGGAATTATATTTATTATTTTATCACTAACTAATGTAAGAGAAGCTGTTGTAAATGCAATTCCCCATACGTTAAAACTTGCTGTGACAGCAGGTATAGGTTTATTTATTGCTTTTATAGGATTTACTGGAGCGGGCATAGTAGTTAAAAGTGATGCTACTATAGTAGCAATGGGACACTTTACTTCCCCAACAGTTATAATTGCACTTATTGGTATAGTGGTAATTGTTGTATTATCTAAGAAAAATGTGAAAGGTGCCTTACTTTGGGGGATACTTGCTAGTACTTTAATAGCATGGGCATATGCATTAAGAAATCCTGAATTAGCAGCTAAAACATATAGTATATACCTTCCAAATGGAATATTTAAATATGAATCTTTAGGAGAAATTGCAGGTGAATTAGATTTTTCTTATATGAAAGATCCAAGTAAAATAGGAATGTTTATATCTATAGTTTTAACCTTTTTATTCGTTGACTTCTTTGATACAGTTGGAACATTAGTAGGAGTTGCCTCTAAGGTAGGTATGATAGATGAAGAAGGAAGAGTCAAAAATGCAGGTAAAGCATTACTTGTAGATGCAATTGGAACAACAGGTGGAGCATTATTAGGAACATCAACAGTTACAACATTTGTTGAAAGTTCAGCTGGTGTTGCAGAAGGTGGAAGAACGGGTCTAACATCTGTAGTAACGGGGATTTTATTTCTTATAGCTATGTTTTTTTCTCCATTATTTATTGCAATACCTGCAGCAGCAACAGCACCTGCATTGATAGTAGTTGGATTTTTTATGATGGAAAGTATAGTAAAGATAGATTTCACGGACTTTACTGAGGGCGTGCCTGCTTTCTTAACTATAGCTTTAATGCCATTGACTTATAGCATTGGAGACGGACTAATCATGGGAGTAATATCTTATGCAGTATTAAATTTTATTAATAATTTACTAACTAAAGAAAAGAAGAAAGTTTCTATAGTAATTTATATACTAGCTATAATATTTATTTTTAAGTTAACGGGATTAATTGAGGCATTAGTAAATCTGATTTTTTAGTTAGAATCATATATTATTCTACAAAAGATAATCTGCACTAGTATGGTGCAGATTATCTTTTTATCCATACATTGTTCCGGTCTTTTTGTATGTAACATAGGTGTTTCTTTAAGAATAGACTAAATTATGATAGAAGGGAGGAAGTGCTAATGAAAGTAAATGATAGGTTAAATAATATAAGAGAGTATCACTTTAAGACTATAGATGATATTAAAGAAAAAGTAATTCTAGAGGGAAAAACAATAACTGATTTAGGGATTGGTGATCCGGATATAAAAGTAGATAATAGTATAGTAGAAGGGCTCATGTATGGATTAAAACAAGATCAATTTAATAAGTATCCTCCCTATGATGGTATAATTGAGTTGAAAAAAGGGATCATTAAATATTACAAGGATGTGTATTCTGTAAATTTGGATATTAATGAAGTTTTGATATTAATAGGGTCAAAAGAAGGTATCAGTAACCTAATACCTGCAACTTGTAATATAGGAAATTATGTTATTATACCTGAGTTAAGATATCCTGTATATGAAATGTGTTCATATTTATGGGGAAATAATGTATATAAATGTTCCCTAAAAGAAAAAAATAACTATCTACTAGATTTAGGGAACATTCCTCAAAATATAATTGATAGAAGTGGACTTATGATTTTAAATTATCCTAATAATCCTACAGGAGCTGTGGCAAATACAAAATTTTATAATGAAATTTTAAAATTTTGTACAAATAATGAAATTGTTTTATGTAATGATGGTGCATATAATGAAATTATTAAAGAAAAAGAAGAACCTATTAGTATACTTCAATGTGATAATGGCAAAAATGCTATAGAATTTGGAACCTTTTCTAAAGCATATAATATGTCGGGATTTAGAATTGGATATGCTGTAGGTAATAGAGAAGTATTAAAATCACTATTAAAGGTAAAAAGCAATCTAGATTCAAGTCAATTTAAAGCAATACAATATGCTGCAATAAGTGCTCTAAAACTTGATAGAAATTATATTAGAAATGTAAGAAGTATATATGATGAAAGAAGAGATGTTGCCCATAAAGTATTAGATAACAAAGGGATTAAATACTATAAAGAAGGACGTACTTTTTATGTATGGTGTGAAGTTCCTAAGGGATACACATCAGAAAAGTTCTGTAGAGAATTAATATTAACTCATGGTATAATTGTGACTCCCGGATATAGTTTCGGAGATTTAAGTAATAAATATTTTAGAATTTCACTTACACAAGATAAAGATGTTATTGAAGGTGCTTTAAATAAATTAAATGAATATAACCAATGTGTTTAAATAAAACAAAAAATGTGATATTATAGTAAATATGCAATTTGGCCATAAATAAAACTTGAAACTTAAATATTTATTTATGTATAATTAATATAACTTAAAATGTACTGCGGAAGGATGATAAAAATGACAATAAGCATGACAGGCTTTGGCAGAGCAGTAACTAGTGAAGAGAGTAGATATAATTTCACTATTGAAATTAAGAGTGTAAATCACAGATATCTAGACCTAAATATTAAGATGCCAAGGAACTTACTGTCGTTAGAGAATAAAATTAGAGAAACAGTTAAGGAAAAGATAAGCAGAGGAAAATTAGATGTGTTTATCACTCAAAATACTTATGAAAAAGACGATTTAGAAGTAAGTTTCAATAAAATACTAGGAGATAGTTATTTTAATGTTTTAAAAGAAATAGGAAATAGATATGAAATAAATGATGATATTTCAGTTTCTCTTATTGCAAAATTTCCAGATGTTGTGACACTTGAAAAGAAAGATGTAGAATTAGAAGAAGTTTGGAATAGTTTAAAAATACCTTTAAATGAGGCTATTGATGTCCTTATCAAGATGAGAACGGATGAAGGTACAAAATTAACGGAGGATATAATATTAAAGTGTAATATTATTGAAGAATTAGTTAATGGTATAAAGGAGAGGTCACCTCTGGTAGTTGAAGAATATAAAAATAAGTTAAATAATAGACTAAAAGAACTTATTGAAAATTCAACTATTGATGAAGGAAGAATGTATGCAGAAATCGCTATTTTTGCAGATAAGGCTTCTATAGATGAAGAAATCGTTAGACTTAATAGTCATATTATTCAACTAAAAGAAAATCTTAATAAGCAAGAGTCGGTAGGTAGAAAGCTAGACTTTATTGTACAAGAGATGAATAGAGAAGCAAATACAATTTCATCTAAGGCTAATGACTTAGAAATTGTAAATTTGGCAATAAATATAAAGAACTATATTGAAAAAATTAGAGAACAAGTACAAAATATAGAGTAAAATTAGGAGGATAATTATGAATATAAAGCTAATTAATATAGGATTTGGTAACATCGTATCTGCTAATAGACTTGTTGCTATTGTAAGTCCTGAATCAGCACCGATTAAAAGAATAATTCAAGAAGCAAGAGATAGAGGAATGCTAATTGATGCCACATACGGAAGAAGAACAAGAGCCGTGATAATAACTGATAGTGATCATGTTATATTATCAGCAGTTCAACCAGAAACTGTTGCACATAGACTATCAGCTAAAGGAGAAGTTAGCATTGATGAGGTTGATGAATAATGGAAGGAAATAAAAAGGAGAGTAAAGGACTTTTGTTAGTTATATCGGGACCTTCAGGTGCTGGAAAAGGTACTATTTGCAAAGAACTAGTAAAAAAAGATAATTTCTGGTTATCGGTATCAGCTACTACTAGAAATCCGCGTGAGGGTGAAGTAGAGGGGAAAAATTATTTTTTTTTAACTAAAGAAGAGTTTAAAGAAAGAATTGATCAAAAAGATTTTCTTGAATATGCAGAGGTATATTGCAATTACTATGGTACTCCTAAATCTAAGGTAATAGAAAAACTAGAACAAGGTATCGATGTGATTCTAGAAATAGATATTCAAGGTGCTCTTAGGGTTAAAGAAACGTATCCAGAAGGAATATTCATATTTATACTTCCTCCATCTATGGAAGAATTAAAGAATAGAATTATTAAAAGAGGTAGTGAAACACCAGAATCTTTAATGACTAGATTTAAATCTGCTTATAAAGAAATTAATTATGTATCAAAATATAATTATGCAGTTGTAAATGATGAACTAGATCATGCAGTTGATAAAATAAGAAGCATAGTTATTTCAGAAAAATGTAGTGTAGAAAGAATTAAACAAAATATTTTTTCAAAGGAGGGTTTGATTCATGAACAATTATATGATTAATCCATCTATTGTGGATTTATTAACTAAGGTAGAAAATAGGTATTCTCTTGTTATTGTAACATCTAAGAGAGCAAGACAATTAATAGATGGGGATGAGGCTAGGGTAAGAGTAAAAGATGCCTTTAAACCACTTACTGTTGCTATTAATGAAGTAAATGAAGAAATGGTTTCATATGAGTCGACATTGAAAGGAATAAAGTAGTATGCTAGAGAGAAAAACTGTAGTTGTAGGAGTTACTGGCGGAGTTGCAGCATATAAAGCTTTAGACATAGTTAGTAAATTAAAAAAATCTGACATAGATGTTCATGTAATTATGACTGATCATGCTACTAAATTTGTAAATCCCTTATCTTTTCAGTCATTAAGCCAAAATATGGTTGTTACAGATATGTTTGCCGAACCTAGAGCTTGGGAAATACAGCATATATCTTTAGCGAAAAAAGCTGATTTAATGCTTATAGTTCCTGCAACAGTAAACCTTTTAGGAAAGGTAGCAAATGGAATTGCAGATGATATGCTTTCAACTACTATTATGGCAACTAAAGCGTCAGTAGTATTTGCGCCAGCAGCTAATACGAATATGTTCTTAAATCCCATTGTTCAAAATAATATAGAAAAATTAAAGAATTATGGATATAAGTTTATAGAGCCAGAAGCAGGAAGACTTGCTTGTGGTGATACAGGAGCAGGTAAACTAGCTGATACACAATTAATCTCTGATATTGTTACGAGTATGTTATATGATATTAAGGATTTAGCAGGAAAGAGAGTTTTGGTAACAGCAGGACCTACTATTGCACCTATAGATCCAGTAAGATACATAACAAATAATTCTAGTGGGAAAATGGGTTATGCAATAGCAGAAGAGGCAAGAGATAGAGGGGCAGAAGTAGTTTTAGTATCTGGACCTTGCAATCTTGGAATCCCTTTTGATATGGATGTAATCAATGTAAAATATAATTATGAGATGTTAAAAGCAGTTGAGGAACATTTAGAGCATTCAGATATCGTAATTAAATCGGCGGCTGTAGCAGATTATAAACCTAAGAATTATTCAGATAAAAAAATTAAAAAGACTAGTGATGTTTTAACTTTAGAATTTGAAAAAGATGTAGATATACTTAAGAAAATTGGTAGTCTAAAAAAGGAACAAATATTAGTAGGTTTTGCAGCTGAAAGCAATGATTTAATAGAAAATGCAAAGAGTAAGCTTGAAAGAAAAAATCTAGATTATATCGTTGCAAATGATATAACATGTTCTGATACTGGATTCTCTTGTAATGATAATAAGGTTAATGTTTTATGTAAGGATGGTAGAAATATTTCCATTCCTAAAATGAGCAAGAAAATGATAGCACGTGAATTATTTAATATAATCAATGAAAAGCGCTAATGCGCTTTTTTTGCAATTATAAAATATAAGTTTATTTATGAAGGGTGAAACGATTGTACCGATATGCGGGAGTTGTAGTAAATAATGAATCAGTTCAAGTTGATAAAATATTCACATATAAAATACCAGATAAAATAATAGGTGAGTTGAAGATTGGTCATCGAATTAAGGTCCCTTTTGGGCTAGGAAATAAAAGTATAGACGGATTTGTGCTAGAACTATATGATAAGTGTAATATAGGTAGATTAAAGTCTGTAGTAGAAATTTGTGATGATTTTACTATGTTTACAGAGCAAGATGTAGAGTTAATAAGAGAAATGAAGCAAAGGTACTTATGTACTTATTTAGAATGCATTAAAGTTATGATTCCTACAGGAATAACTAAGGGAGTTAAAAATAAAGTTAAGGAAGTAATTTCTTTAGGAATTAAATTGACTGATAAATTTTTAAAAGAACCATATACAAGTATTTATAAGATTGTAGAGGAAAATGATGGTATATTCTCAAGGGCAGAGTTAAGCAAGGAATATAATATATCAACTTCTTCTATTAATACATTAATGAAACACGGCTTTTTAACTAAACATTCTACTATAGTACATAGAGTTAATACAAGAAAGTATCTAAATTATGAAAAAAGAGAATTAAATTATGAACAAAAACAAGTGGTAGATTGTATTTTAAACTCACTAGATAAGGAGTTTATAATACACGGTATTACGGGTAGTGGAAAAACAGAAATCTATATGAATCTAGTAAGTCATATGATGAGTATAGATAAAGAGAGTATAGTACTAGTTCCAGAAATAGCATTAACTCCACAGATGGTGGAAAGATTTAAAGGTAGGTTTGGTAGAGATGTAGCAGTTTTTCATAGTAGATTATCTGATGGTGAAAGATATGATGAGTGGCTTAGAGTAAAGAATCAAGAAGTTAAAGTTGCAATAGGAGCACGTTCAGCAATATTCCTGCCATTTAGTAATCTAGGTATAATAATTATAGATGAGGAGCATGAGAATAGCTATAAATCTGACAGCGATCCCAAGTATAATGCTATAGAAATTGGAGAATTAAAATCTAAAATTAATAATTGTAAATTAGTATTAGGATCTGCAACACCATCTCTTGAGACCTACTATAGAGCCACAAAAGGCGAAGTGAAATTACTTACATTAAAGAATAGAGCAGATGGAGCAAGTTTACCAGAAGTAAATATTGTGGATATGAGGCAAGAGCTAATTAAAAATAATAAATCTATGTTTAGTGAAGAATTACAATATCAAATACAGAGAGCTTTAGAATCAAAAGAACAAATAATTCTATTTCTAAATAGGCGAGGATTTTCTACTTTTATTTCTTGTAGAAAATGTGGATATGTATTCAAGTGTGATAACTGTGATGTATCATTAACTTATCATAGTAATGGGAATTATCTTGGATGTCACTACTGTGGAAGAAGTTATCCGGTTAAAAACATATGTCCAAAGTGTGGAAGCAAATATGTTAAATATTTTGGAGTAGGAACAGAAAAAATACAAGATGAGATTAATAATAAATTTCCTCAGGCTAGAGTACTAAGAATGGACTTTGATACAACTAGAAAAAAAGATTCCTATGAAGACATCTATAATAAATTTAAAAATGGAGAAGCTGATATATTAGTTGGTACTCAAATGGTTACTAAAGGACTTGACTTTAAAAATGTAACGGTAGTTGGGGTGATTGCGGCTGATTTATCGCTAAATTTGCCAGACTTTAGGGCGGGAGAAAAAACATTTCAACTTATAACTCAAGTTTCTGGAAGAGCAGGAAGAGGAAAAAAGAAAGGAACAGTTATTGTTCAAACATATACTCCGGATAATTATAGTATAAGGTATTCTGCTGAGAACGACTATATAAATTTCTATAAAGAAGAGATGAAGATAAGATATGATATGAACTATCCACCATTTGCAAATATTATTGCAATTAATCTAAGTAGTAAAGATGAGGCTTTGTTAATAAAAAACATACAAAAACTTGGTATATTGTTAAATAGTAAGCTCAAAAATAATGATATGATAACTATATTAGGCCCGTGCCCTTGTATATTATCGAAAGTAAAAGAGTTTTTTAGATGGCAAATATTGATCAAAGGTAAATTTAATATAAATATGGCAGAAGAAATTAAAAATATTGTTTATGATACTTTAAAAGGCGTTTATAATGATATAAGAATAAATTTAGATATTAATCCAAATAGCCTATTGTAAAACATAAATAATTAAGAATATATAGAACTTAGGAGGAATAGCAATGGCATTAAGAACTATTAGAAATGAAGGAGACGAGATTCTAAGAAAAAAGTCAAAAGAAGTTGAAGTGATAAATGAAAGGATTCTAACTTTAATAGAAGATATGATAGATACTATGTATGCTGCAGATGGGGTTGGACTAGCAGCACCACAAATAGGAATTCTAAAGAGAGTAGTAGTTATAGACGTGGGAGATGGACCGATAATACTTATTAATCCAGAAATAATAAAGGAAGAAGGAAGTCAAATAGATTTGGAGGGATGCTTAAGTATTCCTAATTACAATGGAAAGGTTGAGAGACCATTTAAAGTTACAGTAAAAGCATTGAATGAACATGGAGAAGAATTTCTAATAGAAGGTGAAGAACTTCTTGCTAGAGCCTTTTGTCATGAGATAGATCATTTAGATGGAATATTATTTAGAGATAGAGTAATTGAAGAAAGTGAGGAATAAAATTTGAAAATAGTATTTATGGGAACACCAGAATTTGCTGTTCCGTCATTACAGACTCTTATAGATAGATTTGATGTAGTAGCAGTTTTTACTCAACCAGATAGAGCAAAAGGAAGAGGAAAGAAGGTAGCTATATCACCTGTAAAAGAAGTTGCGTTAAAGTATAATATAGATGTATATCAGCCAGAAAAATTAAAAAAAGAACCAGAATTTATAGAAGTGTTAAAGAATTTAAATCCTGATTTTATTATAGTAGTAGCGTACGGTCAAATTCTGCCTAAAGAAGTTATTAACATACCTAAATATGCATGTATAAATCTGCATGCATCATTGCTACCTAAATATAGAGGAGCTGCACCTATAAATTGGGCTATAATTAACGGAGAAGAAATTACTGGTAACACTACTATGCTAATGGATGTAGGTCTTGATACAGGTGATATGTTGCTAAAGCAAGAAGTAAAGATTACTAAGAATATGACAGCCGGAGAGTTACATGATGCACTGATGGAACAAGGTGCTAATCTTTTGGTGGAGACTATAACCGGAGTAGCTGATGATATAATAAAACCTGAAAAACAAGATGATTCTAAATCATGTTATGCATCGATGCTTAATAAAGATATGGCTCAGATAGATTGGAAGTTATCTTCTATAGAAATCTATAATCTCATTAGAGGTTTAAATCCTTGGCCTGTAGCATACACAAACTACAATAATTTAACTATGAAGATATATAAAGCACATTATTTAATAGAAGATATTGATAAGGAACCAGGTACTATATTAAATGCTGATGAAACTGGAATGCTTATAGCATGTGGATCAGGAAAATTATTAGTTGAAGATGTTCAATTTCCGGGTAAAAAAGTTTTAAAGGTGGCAGAATATATAAGAGGTAATATTATTGAAAAAGATATTATTTTAAAATAAATAACTTAGCACTAGAGGGGTGATGTAGATGTTCTTATATAATGATTGGACATTTATTATTATAATTCCAGCACTTTTAATAGCTGGTTGGGCTCAAATGAAGGTGAACTCTACTTTTAACAAGTTTTCTAAAGTCTCAAGTATTAATAGATATACAGGAGCTCAGGTTGCTAGAATGTTACTAGATTCAGAAGGATTATATGATATACCAGTAGAACAAGTTGGTGGAAAATTAACAGATCACTATAATCCTAAAGATAGAATTATGAGATTATCGAGAGAAGTTTATTTAGGCAATTCAGTGGCAGCTATAGGAATAGCTGCACATGAAACAGGGCATGCAATACAGCATCAAAAGAGTTATATTCCACTACAGATAAGAAGCTCTATAGTTCCATTAGTTAACTTTAGTTCTAATGTATCATGGATATTATTTATATTCGGATTAATGTTTAGATCTGGTTACTTAATTAATATTGGAATTATTCTTTTTATTGCAGTTGTGTTTTTTCAAATGGTTACATTACCTGTAGAGTTTAATGCATCGAGAAGAGCTCTTGAAATTTTAGAGAACAAAAACATATTATATGGAGAAGAATTAAAAGGTGCTAAAGCTGTTTTATCTGCAGCAGCTATGACTTATGTAGCAGCAGCTATAACGGCAGTATTACAACTTATAAGATTAGTTTTACTTAGTAGAGATAGATAATAATATTAGAATTGGAGAAGTTTAATGGAGAACAGCAGAAAAATAGCTATAGATATAATTGATTCAGTTTTTACTAAGAATGCTTATTCAAATATTCTTCTTAGAAATGAATTAAATAAATCTAATTGTGAAGAAAAAGATAAAGGTTTAATTACAGAGATTGTATACGGAACTATTAAGTATAAATATACTATTGACATTATATTAAACAGTTTTTTGAAAAATGGTATAAAAAAGTTAGATACCTATGTACTGAATATATTAAGAGTAGCCATTTATCAGATAAGATTCTTAGATAAGATTCCAAGTTTTGCTGCTGTAAATGAAGCAGTGGAATTGACAAAAAAGAAACATTCTATAGGTGCTTCAAAGTTAGTTAATGGAGTGTTAAGAAATTATTTAAGAAATTCTAATAAGACTTTTTATAATGATAAGAATAAAATTGAAGAATTATGTTTCAACTACTCTTTTGATAAATGGCTAGTTGAATTGTTTGTGAAACAATACGGAATTGAAAGAGCAGAGAATGTTTTAAATGGACTTAACGAGAGGCCAACAACTACTGTTAGAGTAAATTCGCTTAAGATTACTTATGATGAGGCTTTAAATAAGCTTAATGAATATGGTTATGATGTTGAGGAAGGCTATGTGTGTCCAGAAGCAATTATAATTAATAAAGGAAAAAGCATTGAAGAAAATCCCTTATTTAAAGAAGGGAAAATTACAGTTCAAGATGAGAGCGCTATGTTGGTTGCTCCTTCAACGGATGCAAAAGAAGGATTTAAAATATTAGATTTATGTAGCGCGCCAGGAGGAAAAACCACACATATTGCAGAACTTATCAATGATAAAGGGAATGTAATAGCTTTTGACATACACAAAAACAAACTATCTCTTGTAGAAGAAAATTTCAATAGACTTGGAATTAAAAGTATTAGTGTTGCTGAAATGGATGCAACAGTTTTTAATGAAGGATTGCAGGATAGCAGTGAAGTAGTATTAATTGATGTACCTTGCTCAGGTCTTGGAATCATCAGGAAAAAGCCAGAGATTAAATATAGTAAAGATTTAAAGGGAATTAAGGATATAGTAAAAATCCAAAAAAAAATAATGAGCAATGCAGCTAAATATGTCAAGGTAGGAGGAACACTACTTTATTCCACTTGTACAATAAATAAAGAAGAAAATGAAAATAATATACAATGGTTTATAAAAGAACATCCAGAATATACTATAGAACCTTTATTTTATGGTAATCTTCCTAACTTTATATATTATAAAGGGACAGTTACAATATTACCTAACAAATATATGGATGGATTTTTCATCACAAAATTAAAAAGACAGTGGTAGGTGAAATGATGCTGAATTTATTAGATTTTGACTTAGAAGACCTAAAGAGATGGACGGGAGAAAATGGTGAAAGTAGCTTTAGGGCTAAACAAATTTTTGATTGGATATATAAGAAGTCAGTATTTGACTTCAATAATATGAGTAACCTGCCATTAAGTACTAAAGAGAAACTTAAAAATAGTTTCTATTTAGGAATACCAGAAGTAGTAACAGTTAATAAATCAAGTATCGATGGTACTGAGAAATTTCTTTTTAAATACGTGGATGGCAATGTTATTGAGACTGTAGTTATGAAATACAAACATGGAAACTCTATATGTGTATCAACACAAGTTGGTTGCAAAATGGGATGTTCCTTTTGTGCATCAACAATAGGTGGAATGATAAGGAATTTAACATCTGGAGAAATAATTGGTCAGGTATTAGCAGCTCAAAAAGAAGTTCAAGAGAGAATATCAAATGTTGTACTTATGGGGAGTGGGGAGCCATTAGATAATTTTGATAATGTAATGAAATTTATAAGAATAATAAATTCCGATGTGTCCCTAAATATTGGGCAAAGGCATATTACACTTTCAACTTGTGGGATAGTTCCTAAAATTAAAGAATTAGCTAGCATGAATTTACAAATAACTCTAGCGATTTCACTTCATGCGCCTAATGATAATCTTAGAAAATCAATGATGCCGATAACAAATAAATATAGTTTACAACAATTGATAGATGCGTGTAAATATTATTATAGAGAGACTAATAGAAGAATAACCTTTGAGTATGCTCTTGTAAGTGAAGTAAATGATATGCCTAATCAAGCATATGAACTATGCAATGTTTTAAAAGGGTTACCTTGTCATGTTAATTTAATACCTATAAATGAGATAAGAGAAAATGATTTTAAGAAGGCAAAATTAGAAAATATAAAAGTTTTTAAAGAAATCTTAATGAAAAATGGTATTGAAACCACAGTAAGAAGGGAAATGGGAGCAGATATCAATGCTGCATGTGGTCAGTTAAGAAGACAATATATAGATGATTAGATATATTTTACGTTGGTGTGATGGAGGAGGTTATTTATATGGGTGATAAAGAACCTTGTATAAAAAAAAGTTTAATAGGAGGATTATCCGATGTAGGAAATATACGAGATATAAATGAAGATTACATTGGATATTATGAAGATAGTAATTTAAAATTATATATAGTAGCTGATGGAATGGGAGGCCATAATGCAGGTGATGTGGCTAGTAGAACTGCTGTAGAGTCTTGTATTGAATATATAAAGAACTTAAAAAATATTTTTGATTACGAGATAGAGTTAAAAAAATCTATAGCTTATGCTAACGATATTATACATGATAAAGCAACAAAGAATGATAGTTTAAATGGAATGGGGACAACTATAACAGCTTGTTTAATGCATAATAATGAGGCATTAATAGCTAATGTTGGAGATAGTAGCTGTTATGTAATTATAGATAGTAAGATTAAAAAGATAACAAAGGACCATTCTCTCGTTCAAGAATTAGTTGATGATGGTAGCCTTACAGAAGAAGAAGCTTTAAGACACCCAAATAAAAATATTATTACTAGAGCATTAGGAACAAACAGTAGTGTTGAAGTAGATGTCTTTAAGATTAAACTAAGTTCTGTGAAGAAGTTTATACTTTGCACTGATGGATTAACTAACGAAGTTAGTAAAGAAGATATGTACAATATAATAAATAATAATACTAATGATATATCAAGTAAACTACTAGTTGAATTAGCTAAGAATAACGGTGGTAGAGACAATATTTCAGTAATTGTTTTTGAAGGAGAGTGCAAATATGATAGGGACTATTCTAGGTAATAGATATGAATTAATAGAAAAAATTGGTGAAGGTGGAATGGCGGAGGTATACAAGGCAAAATGTCGTCTGCTTAATAGATACGTTGCTGTTAAGATTTTAAAAAGTTACTATTGTGATGATATGGAATTTTTGAATAAATTTAAACAAGAGGCATCTTCAGCTGCTAGCCTATCACATAATAATATTGTTGCTATTTATGATATAGGGGCAGAAGATAATATTAATTATATAGTGATGGAATACATAGATGGAAAAACGCTAAAACAAATTATAAATGAACAAAAAGTTTTAGGGAATAATGAAGCTATAATATTAGCAATTCAGATTGCAAAAGCATTGGAATGTGCGCATAGTAATAATATTATTCATAGAGATGTAAAGCCTCATAATATTATGGTTACAAAAAATGGGATTGTAAAAGTAACAGATTTTGGAATTGCAAAAGCTACTTCATCAGTAACTATAACTAATTCGGATAGAATTATTGGTTCTGCCCATTACTTTTCACCTGAACAGGCGAAAGGAAGTGTTGTAGATAGTAAAACCGATATTTATTCTTTAGGAATAATTTTATATGAAATGGTTACAGGGAAATTACCTTATGATGCAGAAAGCCCAGTTTCGGTAGCATTGAAACATATTCAGGAACAAGTTAAACCGCCAAAAGAAATTAATGATAATATTCCAGAAAGCCTGAATAGCCTTATTTTAAAGTGTATTGAAAAAGAAGCTTATAAACGATATGAAGATGCACATAAGTTAATTGAAGATCTTCAGAAAATTAAACAAAATCCTATGGTTAATCTGGGTTTTGATAAGAATGAAAATGACTTTACAAGAATTATGAAACCAATAAATATCATAGAAGATAAGAATGTAGAAATAGATGAATCTGACGATATAGTAGAAAATAAAAAAAGCATTATTGGAAAAAATAAAAAAATGATTATAATAGCTTTAGCCGCATTTTCGGTTTTAATTGTGGGATTTGTTGCTGCTTATGTAGCTCTCAATAAAGAATTAGCTCCAACAAAACTAACAGGTACTGCTATAGTACCGAATATAATTGGATTAAACAAAGAGCAAGCAGAAGAACTTGTAAATGAACAAGGATTAAAGTTTGTTACAACTACTGAAAGTAGTGACAAACCAGCTGGAGTGGTCATTAATTGTTATCCATATCCTGGAACTGAGATTGATAGAAGTGAACAAGATGAGGTAAGAGCTATAATTAGTTCAGGACCAGAAGTGTCAGCAATTCCTAACTTGATCGAAATTGATTTTGAGGCAGCAAAAGAATATTTAAAAGTATATAATTTAAAATTAGGAAATGTATCATATGCGTTTAGTGATACTATTGACAAGGGAAGAGTATGTGATCAATCACCTAAACCAGATGCACCTATAAGTAATAATAGTACAGTGGATTTAGTTGTAAGCAAAGGTCCGGAAAAGAAACTAACAAAAGTTCCAAATTTAATTAATAAAAATTTAGATGAGGCAGAAGCTCTTTTAAAAGATGCAAAATTAAAGATAGGTATATTAACTAAAATTAGGACTGACGATGAAACATTAGATGGTATAGTTAAGGTTCAAAGTTTAGAACCAGGTAAGGAAGTTAATGAAAATTCAGAAATTAATATAAGTTATTATTTCTTTAGAAATGTTAATGTAGTTATTGTTCCGAATTTTGTAAATAAAACAGTGAAAGAAGCTAGAAAGATTGCTAATGAATACAAATTAGTAATAGAAGTTAATGGTAAAGAAGATTTTATAATTACATCACAAAATAAGCTTCCTGGTAAAGAAGTAGAGGAAGGAACTGTAATAAAGTTAAATAGTGAGCCAAATCCATAAATTATCAAGAGGAGGAAATATGGAAGGAACAATTATAAAAGGAATAGGGGGATTTTACTACGTCAAAGTTAAAGATGAGGTCATTGAATGTAAAGCAAGAGGAAAGTTTAGAAATAAAGGACTAACTCCTCTTGTCGGGGATAAAGTTATAATTACGAGAAAAACAAATGAGGCTGCTATTGAGGAAATATGCCCTCGGAAAAATGAACTTATAAGACCATCAGTATCAAATGTTTCTCAAGCTTTTGTAGTTTTTGCATTAAAAAATCCTGATGTAAACTTAGAATTGCTTAATAAGTTTTTACTTCAATGTGAATTTAAAAATATAAAAGCTGTTGTATGCTTTAATAAAATAGACTTAGTAGATAATTATAGCCAACATGAAGCTGTAAAGATGGTTATAGGGTCGGGATATGAATATATTTTTTTAAATGCTAAGAAGAATATTGGTTTAGAAACGATTGAAGAAAAGCTTCATGGGAATATTACAGTGCTTTGTGGACCATCTGGAGCAGGGAAATCTACTTTGTTAAATAGTATAATCGGTGAAGTGGTGATGGAAACTGGAGATATAAGCGCAAGGCTTAAAAGAGGTAAACATACAACAAGACATAGCGAACTTGTAGAAATTGCAGAAGGTTTCATAGTGGATACCCCAGGCTTTTCTACACTTGAAATAGGTCTTGAAAGTAAAGAAGAACTGAAAAGTTATTTTCCAGAGTTTTGGAGTTTTGAGGGAGAGTGCAAATATAACGGCTGTATGCACTTTAAAGAACCTGGATGTAAAGTTAAAGAGGCTCTAGATAAAGAGTTAATTAACAGAAATCGATACGAATTTTATATAAAAACACTAGAAGAATTAAACAGAGGAGGAAGAAATAAATGGTAATGCTATCACCATCAATACTTTCAGCAGATTTTAAAAAATTAGGAGAGGATATACAAAATCTTGACAGGTATGGTGCAGACTTAATTCATATTGATGTAATGGATGGGATGTTTGTTCCTAATATATCTTTTGGTATACCTATTATAAAAAGTATACGGAATATAACAAAGTTGCCTTTTGATGTGCATCTTATGATTGAAGAGCCATCAAGATTTATTGAGGATTTCGTAAAAGCTGGCTCAGATATTATTACAATACATTATGAAGCTGAAAAGCATTTAGATAGAACAATAAACTATATTAAAAGTTTTGGAGTAAAAGCTGGTATATCGCTCAACCCCGCAACGCCTGTTTCTGCTATAAAACATCTAATAAAAGAAGTAGATATGGTTTTGATAATGTCTGTTAATCCGGGATTTGGAGGACAAAAATACATAGATTACTGCTCGGAAAAGATAAAAGAAGTTAAGGAATTAGCAAATCAATTTAATCCGACTTTATTAATAGAAGTAGATGGAGGCATTGGTACAGATAACATTAGTGAAGTAGTTAAAAGTGGTGCTAATGTTATTGTTGCGGGTTCTGCAGTCTTTAATAATGGAGAATTAGAAAAAAATATAAGAAACTTAAAAGAAGGTTTCTAGTATGAAAGTTGTTATTATTTCTGGTGGAGTTCCACCAACTTATGATCTTTTGAGTAAAGAGTTGGAGGGAAGTACGTATTTAATATGTGCTGATAGTGGAGCGAATTGTGTATATAACTATAATATTTGCCCGGATTTTATAATAGGAGATTTAGATTCTATAGATCAGAAGACTTTAGACTATTTTAGTGAAAGGAAAGTCTCTATACTCAGATATTCACCTAACAAAGATTTTACTGATACAGAAATTGCAATTGATAAGGCAATAGAATTAGGAGCGAAGGAAATAGTGCTTTTAGGATGTACAGGAAATAGAATAGATCATACATTAGGGAATATGGGTATGCTTCTAAAATGCTTAAAATTAGGTATTTGGGCTATTATAAAGGATAATATTAATACTATATTAATGACGAGAAATAATATCTCTTTAAAAGGAAATAAGGGAGATACTTTTTCGATTTTACCATATAGTAGTGATGTTTATGATTTAACTATAACTGGAGCAAAATATAATTTAAAGAACCTAAATTTAGAAATTGGAAGTGCACTAACTGTATCTAATGAATTTTTGAATGAGAAAGTTGATATTACTTTTTCCGAAGGTATTTTATTAATAATTTTACCCGTAATTTTATGATATAAAAGTAAATAGATAATAAAAAACACACAAGTTGTGTGTTTTTTTATTGTAACAAAAAAAACAATAAACCATACAATAATATTATAATAACATATTGTAGTATAATAGCCATATTTTAAGGAGGTTATTATGAAAATTGTAGCTATTAAGGTACCGAAAATTATATCAAAAATTATAAGAATATTCAAAAAAAGTTAAAAATAAAAAATGCAATTGTATGTACAATTGCATTTTTTATTTTGTTATATAGCGCGTTGAACCTTGCCTGAACGAAGGCATCTTGTACAAACGCTTATAGTTTTTGGTGTTCCACTAACTATAGCTTTAACACTCTTTATATTTGGAGCCCATCTTCTTTTTGTTTGACGATGAGAGTGACTATATTGAACGCCAGCAATAACACCTTTGCCACATACTTCACAAATTCTTGCCATTAATAACACCTCCTAAAAATGAACATAATAAATCCATGCAATCCTTACAACGACTTATATTTTAGCATATAAGATATATTTTTGGCAAGGAAAATATAAAGCATATGGTAATAATAAGTATTTATATCATTTATTTTCTTGATTATATTATTTTTATATTATAAAATAAATATTATGTAGGAGTTTTAAGGAGGAATATATATGCTTGAAATTACCAATGAGTATGGTAGTGTAAATTATTCTGAAGAAGTGTTAGCTAATATAGTTGGCATTTCAACTATGGAATGTTATGGAATTGTAGGGATGGCATCAAGAAATGCTAAAGATGGCCTTTGGGAATTAATTAAAGGTGAAAGTTTAAATAAAGGAGTTAAAATTTATAATAAAAACAATAAAATTCATGTTGAGTTACATGTAATTATTCAATATGGTACTAAAATATCTGTAATAGCAAACAATGTAATACAAAAGGTAAAATATAGTGTATCGAATTATACAGAGTTAAAAGTAGCTAGTATAACAGTAAATGTTCAAGGGGTAAGAGTGTAAGGAGGTACTTGAATTGGAGCGTTTTAAAATAGATGGACATGATATGAAGAATATGCTAATTAATGCTGCAAACAGTCTTCAAGAAAATAAACAGTATGTAAACTCTCTCAATGTATTTCCTGTTCCGGATGGAGATACAGGAACTAATATGTCGATGACGTTTAAAAGCGCAGTTTCTGAAATAGAAAACATAAATGATAGAAGGATTTCAGAGGTTGCAAGACGTATTTCAAAAGGCGCTCTAATGGGAGCAAGAGGTAACTCAGGTGTTATTTTATCTCAAATTTTTAGAGGGATATCAAAAGGATTGGAAGGAAAGGATGATGCTGATGCAATTGCGTTAGCACAAAGTATACAAGAAGGTGCAAAATTTGCATATAAAGCTGTAATGAGGCCAACTGAAGGAACTATTCTAACAATAATAAAAGCAGCAGGAGATAGTGCCATAAACTCTAATGAGAGTGACATAGTTCAACTATTAGAAAAGGTATGTGAACATAGTGAAAAAGTTCTTAATAAAACACCAGATATGCTTCCAGCTCTAAAAGAAGCGAAAGTAGTTGATGCTGGTGGTATGGGATTATTAATTATATTAAAAGGAATGTATAATGCTTTAAAAGAAAATATAAAGCCTATGCTCAAAGAAGAAATACAAAAAGTCGAAACGAGTATATCAAATAATTCAGCACAAATTAATGTTAGCACCGAAGACATCGAGTTTGGGTATTGTACTGAATTTTTTATAAAAACAAGTGAAGTATTAAGTAAAGTTCAACATTTAAAAGAGACTTTATGTTTAGCTGGAGATTCAATGATAGTAGTTGGAGAAGAAGATATAATAAAGGTGCATATTCATACTAATGATCCGGGTATGGTTTTATCAGAAGCTATAAAATTAGGTGAGTTATCAAAGATAAAAATTGATAATATGAGAGAACAACATAGTGAAATTTTAGAATTGGAATATGCTTCAACAAAGGTAGAAAATGATATAAAAGAAATTTATATAGAGCAAACTGATAATGAAGAAAAGAAATACGCATTTATAACTGTTTCAATGGGAAATGGATTAAATAATATATTTGAAGACCTAGGAGTTGATGCTGTGATAGAAGGTGGTCAAACTATGAATCCTAGTACTCAAGATATATTAGAACAAATTCATAAAGTTAATGCAGAAAATATTTTTGTTTTACCAAATAATAAAAATATAATTATGGCTGCAGAACAAGCAGCAGGATTATCAGAAAAAAATGTAATAGTTATTCCTACTAAGACTATTCCACAAGGTATCACAGCTATAACAGCATTCAGTACGGATGATGCATTAGATATCAATATAGAACAAATGAAAGAATCAATATCGAATGTTAGTACCGGTTTTGTAACTTATGCTGTTAGAGACACTGAGATGGAAGGAAAGATTATAAAAGAAGGCAATATTCTTGGACTAGTTGAGAGTAAAATATTTGAAGTTGGAAAAGATATCTATGAGGTCTGCAATGGCATAATAGATAAGATGATGGAAAAAGAAAGTGAACTAATAACAATATTTTATGGAAAAGACTGTGATGCAGATAAGGTAGATGATTTTATAAGTCGTCTAGAAATTAAGTATCCAGATAGTGATATACAATATTATAGTGGTGACCAACCATTATACTACTTCATAGTATCTGTTGAATAAAAAAAGCCCTTGGGCTTTTTTTATTCTATATATTAGATAAAATTAAACTTCAGATAAAGTGGAGATGAGAAGATGAATATTAACGATGAGATAAGTACTTTAAAAGGGATAGGACCCAAAATAAAAGATACATTAAATAATTGTGGAATATATAATATTTTAGACTTAATACTTTATTTTCCAAGAGATTATGAACATATTTTGTATTGCAAAGTTACAAATGATTTGAGGGATAATAATAAAGTAACTGTTAAAGGAAAAGTGCTTCAGATAAAAAAAGATTTATATATTAGGAAAAATTTAATTATTTCTAGTATAGTATTTATTAATGATGATTTTACGTTTGAAGCTAAGTGGTTCAATCAACCTTATATAAAAAATAAGTTTAAGATTAATGAAGAATATGTACTTTTAGGTCTTTGTAAAGTTGAGGGAAATAAAATAAACTTAATTAATCCATCACTACAGAATAGCTGCAATGAACAAAATAATATAATTCCTAAATATAAATTGAAAAATAGACTCACTGATAACTTTTTTATTAAGATAATATCAGAAGTAATAGATAAGATTCAATTTGTTGAAAATTTATCAATCCATATTTTGGAAAAGTATAACTTATGTTCACTTAACTATGCAATTAAGAATATACATAAACCTGAAAATATACAAACCTTAGGGGAAGCTAAGAAAAGGTTAAAGTTTCAGGAGTTGTTTATATACTCTTTGAAACTTGAATTACTTAAGAAATATAAACATAGTAACGGAATTACCTTTAAGATAGCACCAGAATTAAAACAACTTAAAGAAAAGTTACCTTATACTTTGACAGAAGCTCAAAATAGAGTTATAAGAGAAATTCTAATAGATGAAAAAAAGCACACTCCTATGAATAGATTAGTACAAGGAGATGTAGGAAGTGGAAAAACTATTGTTGCATTAATAGCGTTATTTAATGTAGTGAGCAATGGATATCAAGGAACACTTTTGGCTCCCACTGAAATATTAGCTAAGCAGCATTATATAGAAGCGGTAAAATTATATAAAGAATTTAATATAAATATTGAAATTTTAACCGGTAGCATATCAGCTAAAAATAAAAAGAGAATTAAAGAAGACTTAAAAACAGGTAAAATTGATATACTAATAGGTACTCATGCCTTATTAGAGGAAGATGTAGAGTTTCAAAATTTAGGTATGATAGTTACTGATGAACAACATAGATTTGGAGTAAGGCAAAGAAATAGATTATGCAGTAAAAGCGATAATGTAGATGTATTAGTTATGTCAGCTACGCCAATACCTAGAACCTTAGCGTTAACTTTGTATGGGGATTTAGATATATCAACTATTGATAAGTTGCCACCAGGAAGAAAAAATATAGATACATTTTGTGCTAATAGAAATATGAGAAAAAAGGTATATGAGTTTGCTTTGAAAGAAATAGAAAAAGGATCGCAAGTGTATATTATTTCGCCATTAGTTGAAGAAAACGAAGATATGAATGTGGTTTCTGTTGAAGAACTATATCATGAATTGAAGGAGAATTATTTTTATAATGTAGAGATAGATATGTTGCATGGAAAAATGCATCCTAAATTAAAAGATGAAATTATGGAAAAGTTCAAAAACAATAAAACTAAGGTTTTGATTTCTACAACAGTAATTGAAGTCGGAGTCAATGTTCCCAATGCAACATTAATGATTATTGAAAATGCAGAAAGATTTGGATTAGCTCAATTACATCAATTACGAGGAAGAGTGGGAAGAGGAAGTAAGAAGTCACATTGTATTTTAATTAGTGAACTTGAAAATGAAGTAACTAAAAAACGAATGAATATTATGACAAGTAGTAATGATGGTTTTTTTATAGCGGAAGAAGATTTAAAACTAAGAGGGAGTGGAGAGATATTTGGAGTTAATCAACATGGAGAAGAGGAGTTGATTTTTACAAATATAGTTGAGGATTATGATCTGTTTAAAATAGCCAATGCTGAGGCAAAGCTAGTAGCTAAAAGTGATGATGAAAAAGATGTGTTAATAAAAAGTAAGGTTAGTGAGAAAATATACGAAACACTTAAATATATATGTTTTAATTAAAACAGTGAAATATAAAAAAATTTTGTGTAATAAATAAATATATGTTAAAATATGAGATAATAATGTTGCACAAATTTACAGAGGAGAATGAATATGAGAATAATTGCAGGTATTGCCAGAGGTAAAAAAATATTACCACCAGATGGTATGCAGACTAGACCAACTTTAGATAGAGTTAAGGAGAATATATTTAATATAATTCAAAACAGAATTAATGATTCAGTAGTAATTGATGTCTTTGCAGGAACTGGAAGTTTAGGCTTAGAGGCTGTAAGTAGAGGAGCAAAAGAATGCTATTTAGTAGATCAGCATCCTTCAACTTTTAAGTTGCAAAAACAAAATGTTCAGAATTTGAAATTTGAAGAAAATTGTATTTGTTTAAATATGGACTCATATTCAGCACTAAAAGATTTAGGGCTGAAAAATAAAGTATTTGATTTAATATTTATTGACCCACCTTATGCAAAAGAGATGATTCCGCCAGCTATAGATATTGTAAGTGAAAAAGGAATGTTAAAACAAGATGGATTAATTATTACTAAAATTGATTCTTCTGAAAGTATTTATGAAGGTAATGATAAAATTATATTAACTGAATCTAGAAAGTATGGAAATACAACGGTATGTTTTTACATGCATAAGGAGGACTAAATGAGAATAGCTATATATCCGGGAAGTTTTGATCCTATAACTAAAGGACATCAAGATATAATAGAAAGATCCTCTAAAATTTTTGATGAAGTAATAGTTGCAGTCCTAGTAAATCCCGATAAAAAAGGACTTTTTAATATTGATGAAAGAGTAGAGTTAATAAACAAAGCAACTAAGCAGTTTGATAATGTTAGATCGGATAGTTTTCATGGACTACTTGTAAACTATATGCAAGAAAAAAATGCTCAAGTTATAATAAAAGGACTTAGAGCCGTTTCGGATTTTGAATATGAGTTCCAAATGGCTCTTATGAATAAAAAATTAGATCCAACAATAGAGACTGTTTTTATGATGACTAGTGCAAAGTATTCTTATTTAAGCTCCTCATCTATTAAACAAGTAGCTATGTTTGGAGGATGTATAAATGATTTAGTACCAGAAGAAATAATGCAAGATGTAGTAAAAAAAATTACGAAGTAGGGTGATGAATTAAATGGAGGTTATGAAGCTATTAGAATATCTTCAAGAAATAATTGAAACATCACATAAAATGCCTATTTTTCGCAAATCCATGGTAGATAAAAAAGAGATTATAGAAGTAATTGAGCAAATTATAAATTATTTGCCAGATGAATTCAAAAAGGCTCAATGGATATGTGAAGAGAAAGAAAGAATTCTAAATGACGCCCATAGACAAGCTGAAAGTATCAAACAAGAGGGCTATGAAATGCTAAAGAAAGAGATAGAAAGACATAGCATAACAAAAGAGGCTCAAGAAAATGCGGAAGAGATTATAGCTGTGGCTAAAAAAGATGCTAAAACAATTAGAACTGGAGCTAAAAGTTATGCTGATGAAATTTTATGTGAATTAGAAAAGGAAATAACATTAAAGGGACAACAAATGTTATTAGGTATAAAAAAAGAAACAGAGGAATATTTAAATGATATGGAGCATAATATTACCTCTGCAATAGGAATAATAAGAGAGAATGTTACTGAATTAAGAGATTCTATGAAGTGATTTTTTTATTATAAAAGGTAAGCCAAGGAATGTTATTTGAATAAAAATAATTATATTTAAATTTATAGCTTTTGGCACTATTACGTCGATGCTAAATACACTTTTAGCTACATTAAAGACATTTAAGTTATAAAGTATTAATGTTATTAAGCTTGAAATGGTTCCTTGAATCAATTTTCTTTTAACATACTTAATCAATGAAAAATCATACTTATAAGTGATAGAGTAGGTTTGTGATATTATTGACAATCCGCTAAATGTTATAAGAAAACTTATAATAATTAATTTATACATATTACTAAATTCTAAACTAGATAGTAAATTGGAGCCATTGGTCATTTCGATTAGTCCTAAAAATGCTCCTTGAAGTATTTCTTTTTGAATTTTTAAAATTTCACATATAAACTCTGAAACAATATCAAATAAGATATTGTTTTTTATTATAGAAGAAATTACAGAGAAAAAAATTATAAATCCCCCTATGGAAATAGAAACTTTAAATGCATTATCAATACTAGATTTAAGTGCATGACCTATAGTATATTGTTTACCATATGTATTATTTATCTTAGATTTCTTAATGGTTACTATAGGCTTTTTTTGAGGAATAATTATAGCTAGTATAGCGCATGAGACATAGCTTGATATTAATAGAAGTAACCCAAAACCAGGATTATTCAGCATTGAAGTTCCTATAGCTCCAATAACAAATAAGGGGCTAGGGTTTGAGGCAATACTTATAAGCCTTTCGCAGGTATCATGATCAATAGTACCATTTTCATAAAGATCACATGCATATTTCGCACCTAAGGGGTATCCACATAGAATACTTATAATAAGTACAACAGAGCATTGTTTAGGGAGATTAATAGGTTTACAAAGAACATTACCTAAAACTTTTGAATATATGTTTACACCGTCATAATACATCATAATATTTATTAAGACTAAAAATGGAAAAATTGAAATAAACACTGAGTTTACAAACAATTTTACACCATTCAAAGCTGAATTTAAGCCGGCCTCAGGATTAAGCACTATACTAAGTATAAACAAAGTGCAAACTAATGTTATTAGAATATTGTTACCTATTTTTAAGTTGCTATTTTTAAGTAAAAGTATGATTAATATAGATATTATAATTAGAGTTAGACATAAAAGTATTATCATAATAGAATTCCCCTTAAAATAAATTTTGATGAAAATTGAAAGCAAATCTAGCGCTAATACAATTATATTTTAAAGAGCTTTAATATTATTACTCATTAAGCAAACGTATTGGAGAAATTGTATAATCAGAATTAGGTAAGATGGACTTATTAAGTAAACTATAGGTATTAGTTGCTATTATATCCATATTCAGTGAAATATTTAAATTATTTGGCAATTTAGTATAAACGGGTATTGAAGAAGATTTTTTTATTAGTTTTAGAATTTCTGTACCTCTTTTATTAAATCCTAATATTCTAGCATATTGAGCAGGTGAATTTCTGAGACTAGAACTATCTATTTCGTCTAATCCTACAAAATATTGACCAAGTATTCTACTTATACGAGTTCTAGTATATCTTTTAGTTTTACTTAAAGTTAAAAATTCTTCAAGACTATTACTTCTACAAAGTAATTGAAATAATCTATTGTGAAGACCCTCTGATGCGTCAGGCAAGTTTTCCATAGAGTTTTTAGGAGAAGATAATGCTTTATATTTACAAAAGTTAAATATATATTCATCGAAAACTAAAAAATTTTTATCATAATTCTGTTTAATTAAGTCAAAAGAAGATTTAGGCATTTTATCCTTAAGGAATTCTAAATGGATATTATCTTTTAAAAAATTTCTAATGGAAGTAGCGCTAGAAAAAGCACTACTTAAATCATTGCTATTATAAGAAGAACCAATTCTTTGTATGGTACAAGGAGCTATAGAACTGTTTAACTTTAGTAGGCTTTTACAATATTCTATTCCTAAAATATTATTTGATAGATTTAGTATCTTACTTGTATTCATATCATTGTTACTTAATATAGAACATAGTGCATTATTTCTTGAAACTGGATAAGATAATCCTTTATTAAGATTAGATTTTAATATATTTTTAAAGTCTTCCGATTCTGAGTTTAGTACCTGTGCAATTTCTTTTAACATATCTATATTTCCATGTTCACTTCCAAAAGACAGATTATTTACTATACCTAAACTATTTAATAAACTCACTGCACCAAAAGCAAAAAACTCCGCAGATGATATGCTGTATATTAATGGAAGTTCTATAACTAAATCAATACCATTAAGTAAAGCTATTTTGGTTCTGGTCCATTTATCAAGTAAAGCAGGTATACCTCGTTGAACGAAATTTCCACTCATAATACATATTATACCATCGCTATTAGTAATTCTTTTTGTGGATTCTATATGATGTACGTGTCCGTTATGTAAAGGATTATATTCAGCAACAATTCCTGTAATATTCATTCGATTATTCTCCTTTTAATATAAAAATGATATATTTATGAATAATTTAGTAATAAATGTAGTATACTACAAAGAAACAAATTCAATAATATATATGGAAAAATATTTATTTGTATTGAAAAGTATAGCATACTCGTTGTATATTATAATATAGAGTATATTATACAATAAAATATATTTAATTCATAAGATTTATTGAAAGGAGTAGATTAAAATGGGATTTATGGAAAGAATGTGGGAATTGGCAAGTAAAGATTTAAAAACAATTGTTCTTCCGGAGGGTGAAGAAGACAGAAACCTTGTTGCAGCAGGAAGAATAAATGAAAATTCATTAGCTAAAATAGTTTTAATTGGAAATGAAGAAAAAATAAGAGCTAAAGCAAGTGAATTAAATTCAAATATAGAAGGAGTTCAAATTCTGGATCCTGAAACATCAGAAAAGACTTTGGAATACTCTAAGGTTCTTTATGAAATAAGAAAAAATAAAGGTATGACTGAAGAAAAAGCACTTCAAGTTGTAAAAGATCCATTATATTTTGCAACTGTAATGGTAAAAGTAGGAGATGCTGATGGCATGGTATCAGGTGCAATACATACTACTGGTGACTTATTAAGACCAGGACTTCAAATAGTTAAAACACTTCCAGGCATTTCAATAGTTTCTGGAACTTTTGTTATGCAAGTTTCAAATTGTCAATTTGGTGAAAATGGATTACTATTATTTGCTGATTGTGCTGTTAATCCTAATCCAACGGCAGAAGAATTAGCTTCAATAGCTATAGCCACTGCTGAGACAGCTAAAAAATTATGTGGCATGGAGCCAAGAGTGGCTATGCTTTCTTTTTCAACAATGGGAAGTGCAAGTCATGAATTTGTTGATAAAGTTAGAAAAGCAACAGAAATTGCAAAAGCACAAAGACCTGATTTAGCAATAGATGGAGAACTACAATTAGATGCTGCTTTAGTTGAAGATGTAGCACAGTTAAAGGCACCTAATAGTCCTGTAGCTGGAAAAGCTAATGTATTAGTCTTCCCAGATTTACAATCTGGAAACATAGGATACAAATTAGTTCAAAGATTTGCTAATGCAGAAGCTATAGGTCCTATATGCCAAGGATTTGCAAAACCAATCAATGACTTATCTAGGGGATGCAGTGCTGAAGATATAGTTAATGTAGTTGCAATAACTGCTGTTCAAGCACAATAATATATAAGTACAAGTGAAAAATTGTTATCAATTACAAGTGTTAAAAATAAGCTTAATATCTAGGAGGAAAAACAAATGAAAGTTTTAGTAATTAATTGTGGTAGTTCATCTTTAAAGTATCAGTTAATAAATATGACTAACGAGGAGCCAATAGCTCAAGGTTTAGTTGAAAGAATAGGATTAGAGGGATCAATTCTAACTCAAAAAGTAAATGGTAAAAAGCATATTATAGAAGAGCCTATGAATGATCACAAAAAAGCTATTGAGTTAGTTTTAGGTGCATTAGTTGATAAAGAACATGGTGTTATAAGTGACATGTCAGAAATTACTGCTGTAGGACATAGAGTTGTTCATGGTGGAGAGGTTTATGCTGATTCGGTTTTAATTGATGAAAATGTAATGAAAGCATTAGATGACTTTATTAAATTAGCTCCTTTACACAACCCACCAAACATTATTGGAATTAATGCTTGTAAAGAGTTAATGCCAACAACACCGATGGTAGCTGTATTTGATACTGCTTTCCATCAAACATTACCTAAACATGCATATATGTACTCTTTACCATATGAATTATATGAAAAATATGGAATTAGAAAGTATGGATTCCATGGAACATCTCATAAATATGTTTCAAATATGACTGCTAAAATGTTAGGAAAAGATATAAAAGATTTAAAAATCATCACTTGTCACTTAGGTAATGGAGCTAGTTTAGCTGCTATTAAAAATGGTGTTTGTATAGATACAACAATGGGCTTTACTCCACTAGGTGGATTAGCTATGGGAACTAGATGTGGAAATGTTGATCCAGCAATAGTAACTTTCTTATTAAAAGAATGTCACTATTCAGTTGAAGAACTTGAAGATACATTAAATAAGCAATCAGGAGTATTTGGAATTTCAGGAGTTAGCAGTGATTTTAGAGATATTGAAGATGCTGCAGCAGAAGGAAATGAAAGAGCTCAATTAGCACTAGATATGTTTAAATACAGAGTTATTCAATATGTTGGATCATATACAGCAATAATGGGTGGTGTAGATGCAATAGTATTCACTGCTGGACTTGGAGAAAATGGAATAGAAACAAGAGAAGAATTAGGAAATTCATTTAGCTTTATAAATGCTAGAGTTGACAAAGAGAAAAACAATGTAAGAGGAGAAGCTAGAATCATTAGTACTGATGATTCAACTACTACTTTAATGGTTATACCAACAAATGAAGAGCTAATGATTGCTAGAGATACAAAAACAATAGTAGAAAAAAATGCATAATGTAGTAAAGATATAACAAAATACTTGACTTTTTATTAGCATGTTTATATAATAGGTTGTGGCTAATGAATTCCGCATATTTCGCGAAATTTATTAGCCCATTTATGATAATAGAGGTGTAAAAATGCAGATTGACATTTCTGGTTTAATTGGAAAAAGATTAAATCAACAAGAAGTCAGCGTATCCTTTGAAGGAAAAAACTTTACTTTAGATGGTGAAGAAATTGAATTCGTTAATCCTATTGTAGTAGAAGGTGTTTTTACTATGACTGGAGATATAGTGAGTTTCAATGGAAAAGTTAAGACAACTTTAAAACTTATTTGTTCTAGATGTCTTGAGAACTTTAATTATGTTTCAGAGATAGATATCGATGAAAAGTTCTCAAAAGTAACTCATGATGAAGATAATGATATAATCATTATACATAGTGATAAGGTAGATTTTTTGCCAATCATTGAGACTAATCTAATATTGTCACTACCAATGAAAAAGCTTTGCGATGAAGAGTGTAAGGGATTATGTTCGGTATGTGGCACAGATTTAAATCATTCCAATTGCAATTGTGAAAAGAGTGATATTGACCCGAGACTTGCAAAGTTAAGAGAACTTTTCTCAAATAACTAAGGAGGTGAAAATACATGGCACATCCAAAAAGAAAAACGTCAAAAGCTAGAAGAGACTCAAGAAGAGCTCAAACTTTTAAGCTAAGTGCACCAGGCATTGTTGAATGTCCTCAATGTCACGAAATGAAGCTTTCTCATAGAGTATGCAAAGAATGTGGATACTACAATGGTAAAGAAGTAGTTGCTAAAGAAAACTAAGAAAAGAAAGTCGTATGACTTTCTTTTTTTGAATTTCAGTTTATTATATTTGAATATTAATATATAAGTTTATCATATTAATGGAAAGAGGTTATAAATATGAAAATTGCTGTTGACGGAATGGGAGGGGACTATTCGCCACATGCAGTAGTTAAAGGGTGTGTAGAGGCTCTTAAAATATATAAAGGTATAAATATAATACTAACTGGACCGGAAGATTTAATTATTAAGGAATTAAGCAAATATGAATATAATAATGAACAAATAACTATACTAGATGCTAAGGAGATAATCACTAATAATGAGCATCCAGTAATGGCTATACGACGTAAAAAAGATTCCAGTTTATATAAAGCATTAGAATTAGTAAAGAATAAAGAAGCGGATGCTATAATTTCAGCAGGTAGTACAGGGGCTTTCCTCGCAGGAGCAACTTTTGTTATAGGACGTATAAAGGGAATAAACAGACCTGCACTGGCTCCAATAATGCCAGGTAAAAAAGGACCATTTATGGTAATCGACTGTGGAGCTAATGCTGAATGTAAACCACTAAATTTAGTTCAATTTGCATTAATGGGGCAAACTTATTTTCAAAGTATACTAAAAATAAATAATCCAACAGTTGGTCTTATTAATATTGGTGCAGAAGAAGAAAAAGGAAATGAACTTACAAAGGAAACTTATAAATTGTTAAAAGATGCTTCGCTAAACTTTGTAGGAAATGTAGAACCTAGGGAGATTCCAGAAGGTGATGTAAATATTCTAGTTTGTGATGGATTTATTGGAAATACAGTACTTAAAATGTATGAAGGAGTTGCGTCTACAATATTTTCAACTTTAAAAGAGGAAATTATGTCATCTTTTAGAACAAAATTAGGTGGAGTATTACTAAAGCCTGTTTTTGATAAATTTAAAAAGGACTTTGATTATAAAGAATATGGTGGTGCTGCATTTTTGGGAGTAGATGGAATATGCATTAAAGCACATGGCAATTCAGATAGTAAAGCCTTTAAAAATGCTATCAGTCAAGCTGTAAATTTTTATAATAATGATATAATTGAAAAAATTAAAGGGCACATAGAATCAAAAATGTAGTAAAGAAATTGGCAAATTTTCATTATCTTATTGACGATGTATAAGTTATGTAATATTATCATATTGTAGAATTTTTATGGGAGGTGAAGAAATGGTTTTTGATAAAGTTAAAAAAATTATTGCAGACCAGCTTGGTATTGATGAGAATACAGTAAAAATGGATTCATTATTCATAGATGACCTTGGAGCTGACTCTTTAGATGTAGTAGAACTTATAATGGCTTTAGAAGAGGAATTTGAAATTGAGATACCTGATGAAGAAGCAGAGAAAGCAACTAAGGTTGGAGATGTAGTAGAATATATAAGCTCTCATATTGATGAATAATCCTAAGTCCCGTAATTAAACGGGACTTTAAATTTATTTAAAATATAGGAGTTGTTTAAATGAACGAACATAGAGAAAAGATTCTTAATAATTTAGAAAATAAACTTAATATAAAGTTTAATAATATAGAAATTCTTGATGCAGCACTGACGCATAGTTCCTGTGTAAATGAAAATAAAAGACTACAATCTAATGAACGATTAGAGTTTTTAGGAGATTCAATATTACAACTATGTATATCTGAAATGTTATTTCATAAGTACAAGAATAAGCCAGAAGGTTTTCTTACCAAAAAGAGAGCTCAGATAGTGTGTGGAAACTCGCTTTACGATGTTGCAGTTAAACTTAACATTGGAGAATTTATTAACATGAGTAAAGGCGAAGAAATGACAGGTGGAAGAAGTAGAGTATCAATACTTGCCGATTGTATAGAGGCAATTATTGCGGCTATATATATGGATCAGGGATTTGATAATGTTAAAAATTTTATTTTAGCTAACTTTAAAGAAATAATTGAAAGATCTGACAGTGACAGTATTATAATGGATTATAAAACAAAGCTTCAAGAAACTATTCAAAAGTTTGGAGAGTACACTATAGACTATACTTTGCTTAAGTATGAGGGACCTCCTCATAGAAGAAAGTTTTATACAGAGGTTGTCGTAGAACCTCTTGTTAATGGTGTAGGAGAAGGGTATAGCAAGAAGGAATCAGAGCAAAGTGCAGCAAAAGAGGCTTTAGAGAATTTAGGTGATAGAATATGAGTAAAGCTCATTATATAATACCTATTTTTGTTCCACATGAAGGTTGTCCACATGAGTGCGTTTTCTGTAATCAGAATAGTATTACAGGAGCTACAACTACAGTTACAGCTGAAACTGTAGAAAATACAATACAAGAATATTTAAAAACTATAAATAATAGTAAAGCTATTGTAGAAGTTTCTTTCTATGGAGGAACCTTTACAGCGATAAATATAGAAAAGCAGAGAGAACTTCTTGGTATAGCGAAAAGTTATAAAGATAGTAAGTTAATAGACTACATTCATTTATCTACTCGACCTGATTATATAGATGAGGAAATCCTCTTAAATTTAAAAAAATATTCTGTTGATATAATTGAATTGGGCGTTCAATCTTTAAATGATGAAGTGCTTTTAAAATCAAGTAGGGGTCATACAGTGGAAGATGTTTATAGAGCATCAGATATTATAAAAAAGTATGGTTTTATATTAGGACACCAAATTATGATAGGATTACCAGGGGATGATTTTCAAAAAGATATAGATACTGCTAAGAAGATTATTGATATGAAACCTGATATAACCAGAATTTATCCTGCATTAGTAGTAAAAAACACACCAATGCAAATAATGTATAATGAAAAAAAATATAATCCTTATACTTTAGAAGACGCAGTCTATGTAAGTAAGATTATCTACTCAATGTTTGTAGCTAATAATATTAATGTTATAAGAATTGGGCTTCAACCTACAGAAGAAATTAACTATGGTAAGGATTTAGTAGCAGGACCGTTTCACCCATCCTTTAGAGAATTAGTAGAAGGAAGTATATATTGTGATATAATTTTAAAGTTTATGAATAATTATATTAACGAAGAAGTAGAATTATATATAAATAGTAAAGATATATCAAAATTATATGCAAGCAAGAAGAGATTTTTCAATGACATGAAACTACAAATTATTCCGAATAAATTATTAGTAAAACAAAATGATTCAATACAAAGGAATACTTTTATGTTAAAAAACAAAGAACAATGTAATATGATAGATATAGCTAGATACTTACAGTTTATGTATAAAGAAGGAGATTTGGATATTACATAGAATATATTCTCTATAAAATATGCAATAATTATTTTTGTAGGGAGGATAGAAAATGGAAATATTAAGAGTATCAGCGCAATCACAACCAAAATCTGTAGCAGGAGCATTAGCGGCAGTCCTAAGAGAAAACGGAATTGTTGAAGTTCAAGCTGTCGGTGCGGGTGCCGTAAATCAAGCTGTTAAAGCACTAGCAATTACAAGAGGATTCGTTGCCCCCAATGGAATAGATTTAGTAGTTGTACCTGCATTTTCACAAATATCTATTGATGGAGAAGAAAGAACAGCTATAAAGTTTATAGTAGAACCTAGATAATATACAAAACCGTGCGAAGCTTCTAGTGTTGCATTTATGTAATAATTAAATACTTGACAAAATTATAAAGGCAACTGATGGAAGTATATTTTCTATCAGTTGCCTTTATATAATTTAAGAAGAGTTTATGGGTAAATTATACACACAAGGTATATATAGCTTCCCCCTCCCCAGAATAATTTTTTTAAAGCGTCAGCTTGTCTGAAAATAACCGATGTTATATTCAGCGATTAGCTCAAGTAAATTATACCTAACAATACGAGTTAGCGTGAGCATTGAATACTTAGCAACAGTAACATTACAAGATAAGTATACAAGCATATATGAAATAAGTGATGAAAACACTTGAATTTTCACAGCATTTTCATTGTAGCCAATAAACTTTTTTATTCTAAGATTTTGCTTAATCCACTTGAAGAACAGTTCTATTTCCCATCTATGTTTATAAATTTTTATTATATCTGAGGCTGGCATATCAAATATATTAGTTATAAATGTAACGGCTTCGCCTTTTTCGTCAAAGGTCAATATTTCTCTATAGCTTTTAGATGTAATATTTTTAGAATAAGTTGTGCCTAAGATTACTTCAGTATCATATATATCTTCATATGGTTTAGAAGATATCATACGTTCTTCCATAACTATAGCATTCTTAGTACCTCTTGTAACAAACCTTATCTTGTCCTCACTAAGCTTGTCATACCATTTATAATCATAATATCCTCTATCAAAGACATAGATACAGCCTCTATCTTCGAAGAGGCCATTAATACATTTTCTATCATTTATGCCGCCTTTAACTACATTAATTTTCTCTGGAAATTCACCGTTGAATAATGTATTTATCTTTATACCAGCTCGACCGCTATCCATTTGGAAATATGGGGCAAGTTTTAAAGCAATTAGAATTACAGATGAATCAACAATTTTGATAGGAGGAATATCTTTCAGCAGCCTAACGGCTCCAAATCTTCTTTTGGCCTTGTTAACTAAGTGATAGAATATATCTTCAAAAATTCTATAGTCTCTGGTAGCATTTTTTCTTGAAAATTGAGATACACTTGGCACATTAATGAGACTCCTAAGTTTTTTATTAGATGAAATCTCTCCTTCAACTTCCCTTCAACTTTTACAACCTCTTATATTTAAATAAATCATTGAATTTATATGAGATTTTGTATCAAAATGCTGACTCCTGTAATCACCATTATATTTCTTTATAGTGTTATTAATAAAACTTCCTCCGATTTCCGCTATTAATTTATGAAAAACTAGTTTATTATTTTTAGTATAAACCATAAAAAAACCTCCTTGTTAATGGCTGTTTGGTCACTTCCATTTAAACACAGGGAGGTTTTCTTTTTCATTATTAAATTTTTACCAATTAAAATCTGTCAATAGAAACTTTTTTCTTTAATGCAACACTAGAAGTGCGAAGCACGGTTTTTATTTTATATTATGAACATTTTACATAACATTCTCAATCAAAAAATTAAAACTCTATTTATACGCTATAATATATTTGATATTTGGTATAATATGCTTTAAAATTAAAAAGATAAAAAATAAATTTTTAATTACTAGTTTTAAATTTATTTATAATATAAAAATACATAGCTAAAATTAGGAGAGATATTATGTTTTTGAAGTCACTTGAGATAAGAGGCTTTAAATCCTTTGCAGATAAAACTGAATTAGTTTTTAAGAAAGGAATTACAGCAATTGTAGGGCCCAATGGTAGTGGCAAAAGTAATATATCAGATGCAGTAAAATGGGTCTTAGGAGAACAAAGTGTTAAAAATTTGAGAGGTGGAAAAATGCAAGATGTCATTTTTTCAGGAACTGAATACAGAAAACAAGTTGGTTTGGCTCAGGTTTCACTAGTATTAGATAATAGTGATGGAGAATTATCTATTGATTATAATGAAGTAATAATAATGAGAAGAATATATAGATCTGGTGAAAGTGAATATTTAATAAACAATACAAAATGTAGACTCAGAGATATTCAAGAACTTTTCATGGATACTGGTATAGGAAAAGAAGGATATTCTATAATTGGACAAGGTAAGATTGAAGCAGTATTAAGTGGAAAGCCGGAAGAGCGAAGAAGTCTATTAGAAGAGGCTGCTGGTATTGTAAAGTTTAAAACAAGAAAAGAAGAAGCTGAAAGAAGACTTGAAAATACAGAACAAAATCTACAAAGAATAAATGATATATTTAGCACATACGAAGATAGAATAGAACCTCTTAAAAAAGAAAATGAAAAAGCTAAGCTTTTTTTAGAAATCTCACAAAAGCTAAAAGCTAAAGAAGTAACATTAATATTAAATAATATCGATAATTTAGATAATAAACTTAACAACCTAACGAATGAAATAAATGAAAATGATCATGTTATTAAAGAAATACTGACTGAGAAAGATATATACAATAAAAAAATTGAAAGCTTAAAAATTGAGTTAGAACAATTTGAATTAGAGAATAGTGAGGAAAGAAAGAAATATTATGAAAGTAAAAGTGATCACCAAAGATTATTATCAGAAATAGATTTATTAAATGAAAGAGTAAAAAACTTATCTAATAACATTCTTAAGTCAGTTAAGAATAAAGAACAACTTGAAGAAAAGATTGAAGAAACAATTAATGAGAGAAAAAATCATTCTTTTAAACTAAAAGAGTTAGAACGAGAACAGGAATCTTTAAATAAAAATATAGAATTAAATAATATATTAATTAACGAAAAAAATAAGTTTATAGATGATGAGATAAACAAAATAAAAGAGTTAAAAAAAGGGCAAGTTGAATTAATAAGTGAAATAACTCGATATAAAAGTGAAATTACTATAATTACAAAAGATGTTTATAATATGGAAAAAAAGCTTGAAGAACTTAAAGAGTATCGTAAAACCTATCTGAATTCTATTAAAATCAACGCATCTACTAAAGAAATGCTTAAAGATGAAATTATAAATATAAATAATAAAATAAATAAACATGAGGAAATTATTAGACAAAATAGAATAGATGTAATGAATAAAACACATGTAATCTTAGATAGTGAAGCTAAAGCTAAAAAGATTAGCATTATGTATAATAAGGCAGAGGCTAGCAAAGATGCTCTTACTAACTTAGAAAAATATCATGAGGGATACAATAAAGCTGTAAAGATAATCATGCAAAATATTGATCAAAGAAAAATACCTAAGGCATTTAATAATACGTGGATACTAGGAGAAATAATACAAGTAAAAAAGGAGTTTGAAATAGCTATAGAAGTAGCACTGGGATCGGCTATTTCAAATATTATTACTAGTGACGAGGATATTGCAAAAGATCTTATAAAACACCTTAAAGTTAACAATTTAGGAAGAGCTACATTTTTACCTTTAACAATTATAAAAGGTAAAAAAATATCAGTACCATTAAATATAAAAAATATTGATGGATATATTGGTATAGCTAGTGAAATTATAGATATAGACACTAAATATGTTGCTGCAGTTGAGTATACATTAGGAAGAACAATAATATCAAAAGATATGGAAAGTGCGCTAACTATAGCTAAGCATTCAAGCTATAATTATAAAATTGTAACGCTAACCGGCGAAGTTATAAATCCGGGTGGGGCATTAACAGGAGGAAGTTTACATAATAAAAATGTTAATATTATAGGCAGAAAGAGAGAAATAGAGGAATTAAAATTAAGCATAAAAATATATGAAAAAGAAATAAATGATTTAACTAAACAGATAGATGATATTAAAGAAAGTGTTACAAATATAGATAATGCTTCTTTGAAGTTAAAAGATCAGATTCATTATGAAAATATCGAAAGGACTAAAATTGATGAAAAAATAATTGCGCTTAATAGTGAAACAGAGAAACTTAAAAGAAGTATAGAAGTATCTAATAGTGAAGAAACAATAATTAGTGAAATGATTAGAAAAAATATAAAAGATTTAGATGACCTTAAACATAAAGTATGTACTTTAGAGAAAGAAGAAGAAGAAAATTCTTCTGAGATTTTAAACTTTGAGACTAACTTAGAAAAAGAAAATAGGGACATTAATGACACAGTTAATAAAATTACAGAATTAAAAGTAAAAAAAGCGCAAATAGATGAGAGTGTATCTAATAAGAACAAAGAATTAATCAGATTTAACTCTGAAATTTATCAATTAAATCACCAAGTAAAAACTTTTGAAGAAGAAGTAGATGAATCTAACATACAAATAACTAAATGTAGAAATAATATAGTTAATAATGAAGAGAACGTGAAAAAAATAGAGAGTGCGATAGAGGAGTTTGAAAATAAATTTAAGGAAATAGAATTAAGAATAATTAAGGTAAAAGAAAATATAAAAATTAATACAGAAAAATTAGAAGAAATTTTACTTTTATATGATAAAAACAATCGTATTAAAAATAATTTACATATATCTTCCGCTAGATTTGAAGCTGAGAGAGAGTCCATGTATTCTAAATTGAATGAAGAAATGGAATTAACATATGCAGAGGCATTAGAGCTTAGGGTACAAGAGGATATAGATAAGTGTAAAAAAGATATTGCTAAATATAAAAGCCAGATAACACAACTGGGTACTATTAATCTAGGTGCTATTGAAGAGTATAAGGAACTTCTAGAAAAATATAATTTTATGAAGGCTCAAAAAGATGATTTAGTTAAAGCTAAAGAAGAATTGCTTAATGTTGTAAAAAATATGACTGATAAAATGAGAACAGTATTTAATGAAAATTTCAATAAACTTAAAGTGAATTTTAATGAGACTTTCAGAGAATTATTTAAAGGTGGTAACGCTGATTTAATAATTGAAGAAGGTGATGAACTTACTGCAAATATAGAGATAAATGTTCAGCCCCCAGGCAAAAAACTTCAGAACATTAATCTTATGTCTGGAGGAGAAAAGGGGTTATCTGCTATTGCTTTACTATTTGCTATTCTTAAGATGAAACCTACACCGTTTTGTATACTTGATGAGATAGAGGCAGCATTAGATGACTCTAATGTAACAAGATATGCAGAATTTTTAAAGAGATTTTCAATTAACACTCAGTTTATAATTATTACCCACAGAAAAGGAACTATGGAAGCTGGTGATGTGCTCTATGGTATCACTATGGAAGAAAAAGGTGTATCGAAAATAGTTTCAGTAGATTTAGAGAAATAATATTTTTATTAAGTAAGAAGGAGTTGGAAAGATGTTCGGAGATTTATTTAACAAACTTAAAAGTGGATTAACAAAAACTAAAAGTAATTTTACAGAAAGAGTTTCAGAAGTATTAAAGTTAGCGGTAAAAATTGATGATGAATTGTACGAGGAGATTGAAGAAATTTTAATAACATCAGATATTGGGGTAGAAACATCTCTAGAAATTATTGAGAGATTAAAACAAAGCGTCAAAGAAAAGAAGATTAAAGAGCCACAAGAGATATATTCATGTTTAAAAGAAGTACTTATTGCTATGCTAGGTGAAGGAGACGAAGAGATTCTAAATAATACTCCTAAAATAATATTAGTTATAGGAGTTAATGGAGTTGGTAAAACTACTTCCATTGGAAAGATGTCTTATAAATTTAAAAGCAAGGGGCATAAAGTTATAATGGCAGCAGCAGATACATTTAGAGCAGCTGCTATAGATCAATTAGAGATTTGGAGTAGTAGAGCTGGAGTGGACATTATTAAACATCAAGAAGGATCTGATCCCGGATCTGTAGTTTTTGATGCCATACAGGCCTCAAAAGCTAGAAAATCAGATGTATTAATATGTGACACTGCTGGAAGACTTCATAACAAAAAGAATCTAATGAATGAGCTAGAAAAAATAAATAGAATAATAGATAGAGAATATGGAGAAGCATATAAAGAAACTCTATTAGTCCTAGATGCTACAACGGGTCAGAATGCACTTCAACAAGCAAAACAATTTACAGAGGTCTGTCCTATTGATGGAATAGTATTAACCAAGTTGGATGGTACTGCTAAAGGAGGAGTAATTATAGCTATAAAACATCAACTTAATATTCCTGTTAAACTTATTGGAGTTGGAGAAGGTATTGAAGATTTACAAGAATTTAGAGCAAAAGACTTTGTAGAGGCACTATTTTAGATAATTTTATAGTGTTAAGTAAAAATACTTGACACCATAAAATTAATTTGTTATTATATTTTCATGAGTTGGTGATTTTGTGGAAGATAGAATAAAGATATCTTTTCTGATGGATTATTATAAAGAGTTACTAACAGAAAAGCAAAAATATATTATGGAACTATACTTTAATGAAGATTTGTCTTTAGCTGAAATATCTGAGATAACGAGTACAAGTAGGCAAGCGATATTTGATATAATTAAAAGATGTACTAAGTTGCTTACAGAATATGAAAGTAAGCTAAAACTTGTAGAAAGAAGCAATGAAGTAAAGAAGAGTAAAAAAATAATTATAGAGAAAATTTCTATACTTGAAGATAGTATCGATAAGAAAGAATTTATAGACTTAATACAAGAGATAAAAAATAATATAGTTGAGTTTATTTAGGAGGAATAAGATGGCATTTGAAGGATTAGCATCTAAACTTCAAGAAACCTTAAAAAAGTTAAAAGGAAAAGGTAAGCTATCCGAAAAAGATATTAAAGAAGCTATGAGAGAAGTTAAGTTAGCTTTACTAGAAGCTGATGTTAACTATAAAATAGTTAAAGATTTTGTAAAAAGCACAGGTGAAAAGTGTCTTGGTAAAGAAGTTATGGAGAGTTTAACTCCAGGACAACATGTTATTAAGATAGTTAACGATGAGCTAAAAGCATTAATGGGAGATAGTGAAAGTAAAATAGAATTTTCAACAAAGGGTCTAACGGTAATTATGTTAGTTGGACTACAGGGTGCAGGTAAAACAACTATGGGTGGTAAATTAGCTCTTGATTTACGAAAAAGAAATAAAAGACCACTACTGGTTGCTTGTGATATTTATAGACCTGCTGCAATAAAACAACTTCAAGTTGTTGGAAAACAGATAGATGTACCAGTGTTTTCTATGGGAGATAAAGTTAATCCTGTGGATATTGCGAATGCTTCTATTGAATATGCAAAAAATAATGATTTGAATGTTGTTATAGTTGATACAGCTGGTAGGCTACATATAGATGAAAGTTTAATGGATGAACTTAGGAATATAAAAACCACAGTAAATCCTAATGAAATATTATTAGTAGTAGACTCAATGACTGGTCAAGATGCTGTGAATGTAGCAGAAAGTTTTAATGAAACATTAGATATTAGTGGAGTTATTTTAACTAAATTAGATGGAGATACAAGAGGCGGAGCAGCTTTATCTATTAAAGCCATTACAGGGAAACCTATTAAGTATGTAGGGCTTGGAGAAAAGATGAATGATCTTGAAGTATTTTATCCAGATAGAATGGCTTCTAGAATACTAGGAATGGGAGATATACTATCACTTATAGAAAAAGCTCAAGAATCTATTGATGAAGAAAGAGCAAAAGAGCTTAGTGATAGAATGATGAATCAAGAATTTAACTTAGAAGATTTTAAAGAGTCTATGTCTCAACTTAAAAAGATGGGACCAATGGGAAAACTTTTAGAGATGATTCCTGGAGTTAATACAAAACAATTAGAAGGACTTGATTTAAGTCAAAGTGAAAAAGAACTAAAAAAAATAGAAGCTATGATTGACTCTATGACTAAAAAGGAACGAAAAGATCCTTCTTTAGTTAGTAGTTCTCCCTCTAGAAAAAAAAGAATTGCTAATGGATCAGGTACTACAGTTCAGCAAGTTAATAAATTATTGAAAGACTTTCAAGCAATGAAGAAGATGATGAAGCAAATGAAAAATCAACAGAAATCATTGAAAAAAGGTATGTTTGGGAAATTTCCATTCATGTAATAGATAAGACTTTTAAGGAGGTGATATTAATGGCAGTTAAAATAAGACTAAGAAGAATGGGTGCTAAGAAAGCTCCATTTTATAGAGTTGTTGTTGCAGATTCAAGATCTCCAAGAGATGGAAGATTTATTGAAGAAATAGGTTATTATAATCCAGTTTCAGAACCAAAGACAGTGAAAATAGATGAAGATAAAGCTGTTCAATGGATGAAAAATGGTGCACAACCAACAGATGTTGTCAAGAGATTATTTGCACAAGCTGGGATAGTTGAAAAACTTTCTAAGTAGTAACCAGGGGGTGTAGTAAATGAAGAATTTGCTAGAGATTATAGCTAAAGCATTAGTTAATAACCCAAATATGGTTAGTGTTAATGAAATTATTGGTGAACAATCAATAATTCTTGAATTGAAAGTATCCCCTGATGATATGGGGAAAGTAATTGGCAAGCAGGGAAGAATAGCTAAGGCTATAAGAACGCTTGTAAAGGCAGCAGCTGTAAAGGCAGATAAGAGAGTTGTTGTTGAAATAATTTAGCTACATACTGAATAGTATAAATAAAAGAGTTAGGTGAACCTAACTCTTTTAAAATATTTTAAAAAAGGAGTATAGGTATTATGGAACAGTTTTTAACTGTAGGAACAATAATAAATACTCATGGTATTAAAGGAGAAGTCAAGGTTAAGGCATATACTGATGATTTAAGTAGATTTAAAAAATTAAAGCAGGCTTATATAGATAATAATGAAATAATAATAGCAGGATGTAAATTGCAACCAGGGAAAGTAATATTAAAAATAGATGGAATAGATAGTATAGAAGATGCACAAAAACTTAAGAATAAAAATATTGAAGTAAAAAGAGAAGATGCAGCAAAGCTTCCTAAAGACTCTTATTATTCTGCTGATATTATTGGCTGTGAAGTTTTTGATGAAACAGGAGAAAGTTTAGGAAATATAGATGATATAATTTACACAGGTAGCAATGATGTTTATTGGATAAAAGGTGAAAAAGAGCTTCTTATTCCAGCACTTAAAACTATTATTATAGATATAAATATGGAAAATAAGAAAATAATTATTAAGCCTGTAGATGTATGGCAATGAAGATAGATATTTTAACTTTGTTTCCAGAAATGTTTGAAGTGCTTAATCATAGTATTATAGGTAGGGCCTCAGAAAAAGGCATATTAGATATTAATACACATAATATAAGAAACTCTTCTTTAAATAAGCATAAAAAGGTGGATGACTACCCTTATGGTGGAGGAGCTGGTATGGTTATGACACCCCAGCCTATAGTAGATTCTATAAGGAAAGTTAAAGAATCTAATAGGGGACCAATAATATTTTTAGGACCTAGAGGAACTAAATTTTCACAAGATATAGCAAAAAAGCTTTCTCGGGGGAGTGAATTGATATTTTTGTGTGGCCATTATGAGGGGATAGATGAGAGAGTTTATAAGCATATAGACATGGAGATCTCTCTTGGAGATTTTGTAGTTACTGGAGGGGAAATGGCCTGTATTCCTATTGTAGATAGCATATGTAGACTTCTACCTGGTGTGTTAGCCTGCAGTGAGAGTTTCGAAGAAGAATCTTTTTATAATGGAATATTAGAGTATCCTCAATATACACGTCCAGAAATCTTTGAAGGTGATAGAGTTCCAGAGGTATTGCTTTCAGGACACCATGAAAATATTAATAAATGGAGAAGAAGACAATCTCTTCTTCTCACTAAGTTAAAAAGACCAGATTTATTTAAGTTATTAAATTTGTCTAAACAAGATGAAAAATTGTTAAAAGATTAGAGAAAAGTTTATTTTATAATATATATAGTAGAATAATATATAAATCTATTGAACGAAGAATAAAACTATGATAAAATATGCTTTGTGCTAGTACGGACGGTCCTCTATCAAATGATTAAATAGGATATGAACGTCGAAAATACTTTAAAGGAGGGAATGCACATGTTAGATATAATAAGAGAAATAGAAGCTGAACAAATTAAAAGTGATTTAACACCATTCAATGTAGGAGATACTATTAGAATTGATGTAAGAATCAAAGAAGGCGCGAAAGAAAGAATTCAGGCTTTCGAAGGAACAGTAATAAAGAAACAAAATGGTGGAATAAGAGAAACTTTTACTGTAAGAAGAGTAGCTTACGGTACTGCAGTTGAGAGAACATTTCCAATAAATTCGCCAGTGATTGAAGGAATAAAAGTAGTAAGAAGAGGTAAAACTAGAAGAGCTAAACTTTACTACTTAAGAGACAGAGTGGGTAAAGCAGCAAAAGTTAAAGAATTAATTAGATAAAAAATGGGACTGAAGAGTCCTTTTTTTTATTTATGTATAAAAAAATTAACTTGTGTAAACTTAAGAAGTAAAGGAGGTTGTTTTATATGTCAATAAATTGGTTTCCGGGACATATGGCTAAAACTAGAAGAGAAATTAAAGAGAACTTAAAGCTTGTAGATGCAGTAATTGAGCTTAGGGATGCAAGAATAGTAAAGTCAAGCGCAAATCCAGAGATTGATGAAATTTGTAAGGATAAACCAAGGATTATACTATTAAATAAAAGTGATTTATCTGAAGAAAATGTAACTCAAAAATGGATATCTTTACTTTCAAAGGAATTAGTAAAAGTAACAAATGTAAATAGTTTAAATGGGAAAGGTTTAAATAACATAAAAAATATTTTGAATATTTTATTGAAAGAAAAACATGATAGATTAAAAGCTAAAGGTATAATGAATATCACTACTAGAGCTATGGTAGTAGGTATACCAAATGTAGGAAAATCATCTTTTATAAATAGAATGGCTAATAATGCTAGGGCTAAGGTTGGAGATAAACCAGGAGTTACTAAAAGTAAGCAATGGATTAAAACAAATATAGGGATAGAGCTTCTTGATACACCTGGGGTATTATGGCCTAAATTTGAAGATGAGGAAGTCGGATTAAGTTTAGCATTTACAGGAGCTATAAAAGACGAAATAATGGACATAGAAACTCTGGCTTTTAAATTGATACAAAGACTTCAAGAATTCTATCCAGAGAGACTTAAAGAAAGATATAAATTAGAAGATTTAAGTGAAGATGCATTAGAGAATATGGATAATATAGCTAAAAAAAGAGGGGCTGTTATGTCTGGAGGAAATATAGATTATAATAGAGTTTCAGTTCTAATCTTAGATGAGTTCAGGGGTGGTAAATTAGGTCCAATATCCCTTGAAAGGCCGTGATTTAAATAGTGAAAGTTGATTTAAAAGAAATGAAATCTCAGGAAGTAAAAGACTGGGTAAAAAATATTTTAAAAGAAGATATTTTAGAAGATGACTATAAGCTAATTTTAGAAGCTCTAAAAAATGATAATAGACAAACCGTAAAAAATTTAAGTAGTGTTATACATAAATTTTTAATTGATAGAGAAAAGGAATTATCAAGAGTTACAGGTATGTATGATTTTGATAGACAATTCAAAACGTACACATATTTAGCAGGTGTAGACGAAGTTGGAAGAGGCCCTCTAGCAGGACCTATTGTGGCTGCTTCTGTAATCTTAAATTTAAACTGTATAGATGATAGAGACTTAATTTTAAAAATTAAAGATTCAAAAAAACTTTCTATAAAAATGAGAGAAGAATTAAGTTTAGTGATTAAAGAGAAAGCACTCTGTTATAATATAGCTGAAATAAGTAATGAAGAAATTGATTTAAAAGGTATTGCTTGGTGTAATAATGAGGTTCTAAGACGAGCAGTTATGGGCCTCAATGTTAAACCCTCATTGGTTCTATCAGATGGATACGCAATTAAAGATTGTACTATAGAAAATGAATTTGTTATTAAAGGAGATGTAAAAAGCGCTAGCATAGCTTGTGCATCTATAATAGCTAAGGTTTATAGAGATAATTTAATGACAGAATACAGTAATATTTATCCTCAGTATGGATTCGATAAAAATTCAGGATATGGCACAAAATCACACATAGATGCAATTAAAAGCTATGGCTATACAAAGTTACATAGAATAAGTTTTTTAAAAAATATATTAAATGCTTTTTAAACATAAAGACTAACTACTTTCGTAGTTAGTCTTTATGTTTAAAAAGCATTTTTTATTAGATTTAAAGAGTAGTTATTATGTTCTATATTAAATAGAACTTCTATTACATCAAATCTAAAATTAAAATTATTTAAATTATTTTTTATTATATAATACTGAGCAATATTTCTGATTCGAAGAATTTTTTTATAAGTAATTGACTCACAAGGAGTTCCATAAGTATGAGTATAACGACTTTTTACTTCAGTAAAACAAATACAATTTGAACTTTCAATTTTACTTATTATATCTAGCTCGCCTAATTTACATCTAAAATTCCTATGAAGTATTTTGTGACCATGTTTAATTAAGTATTCTTCACAAATATTTTCTCCATAATTTCCAATAATTTTATTATATCGGCTCATTATATCCACTCCTAATTAAGAATATCTAATAGTATAGCCATAATAGTATAATTATAGTATTAAGTAGAAATGTTTACATAATTTTGATTATGTAAACCAAATATAAATGTAAACAAAAATTTTATACTCTACTTATATAAAATTTTAATATGTCAATAATGCCTATAGAGGTGATTATAATGGCTGTCAAAATTAATTCTGCTACTTTTACAGGTATTAATGGAAATATGGTAAGTGTAGAAGTAGATGTAACTCGTGGATTGCCAAACTTTAATATTGTGGGACTTGTTAATACATCAGTTAAAGAGTCTAAAGATAGGGTTAGATCTGCACTAATTAATTCTGGATTTGAATTTCCTAATAGTAGGATAACTGTTAACTTAGCTCCTGGTGACTTGAAAAAAGAGGGATCTTTATTTGATCTTCCTATTGCAATTGCAATACTATTAGCTACTAATCAAATAAGTACATATAATATGAAGGAATATTTACTCATGGGGGAATTATCCTTATTTGGAGAACTAAAAAGAGTAAAAGGAGCTTTGCCTATTGTTATTGATAGTACAGAATGTGAAGTTGTAAAGTTTATAGTTCCTACTGAAAATGCTGATGAATGTTCAGTTATAGAGAGTGCTAGTGTATATGCATTTGATAATTTGAACCAAGTAGTAAATTTCCTTAAGTATGAAGATTTACAACCTTATAAAGTTGTTCATAAAAATAAAAGAAATAGTTTATATGAAGAAGACTTTAGTGATGTCATTGGTCAAGAAAGTTGTAAAAGGTCAATGGAAGTTGCTGCGGCAGGAGGGCATAATATGCTTATGTTTGGTCCGCCTGGATGTGGCAAAACTATGATAGCTAAAAGAGTATCAACTATTCTTCCGGCGCTAAATTATAACGAATCCTTAGAAGTTACTAAGATTTATAGTATATCTGGTAATCTAGAGGGAATAAAAGGCCTGATTGAGGAAAGACCTTTTAGAAATCCTCATCATACTTCGTCTCAGATAGCATTGGTTGGAGGTGGAAATAAACTAATGCCAGGGGAAATTTCTTTAGCACATAATGGAGTTCTCTTTTTAGATGAGATATTAGAGTTTAATACGAAGACTTTAGAGGTTCTAAGACAGCCACTAGAGGATAGAAGAATTAAAATAAGTAAAGCCACAGGGAGTATATCCTATCCTGCTAATTTTATGTTAATTGGAGCTATGAATCCATGTAAATGTGGCTTTTATGGAAGTAACATAAAAGATTGTACTTGTAGTGAATATGAAAGAAACAGATACTTAAACAAATTATCACGTCCAATACTGGATAGGATTGATATCTTTACATATGTAAATTCGGTATCATACAAAGATTTAAATATACAAACCCAAAGGGAAAGTTCTAAAGATATACGTTTAAGAGTGGAAATGGCAAGAAATATTCAAAAACAAAGATTTAATGATGCCGGTATTTACTGTAATGCTCAGATGAATGAAAAACATATTAAAAAATATTGTAAAGTTGATTTTAATACTAATAAGATAATAGAAAAAATATATACAAAGTTTAACTTAAGCACGAGAAGTTACAGTAGAATACTAAAAGTAGCAAGAACTATTGCTGATCTAAGACAGAGTCAAGAAGTACAACAAGAAGATTTAATTGAGGCACTGCAGTATAGAAAATTCTTAGAAAAAAATATTATATAACTAAGTTTAAAGCACTAAATAAGATGTAAAGAATAAGAGGAGATTCCCATGAATGATTATGAAATATGGTTTGCAATATCAAAATTAAATTATATAACAAAAAACAAATTAATAAATAATTTTAAAAGTGTTGAAAAAATATGGTATCATAGTTTACATGATAAAAATAATGAATTTATAGATGAGAAAATGAAAGTAATTCTCAGAAAAGCCTGGGATAAGGAAATGATTTCTTATATTAAGAATGATATTATTAAAAAAGATATTAAAACTGCTGTAATTACAGATGAAAACTATCCTAAAAGAATGAAACAATATGAAGATTCTCCTTATATGTTATTTTATAAGGGTAATATTCAAAAATTAAATGATGAATATAATGTTGCTATTGTAGGATCAAGAAATTGTACAAATTATGGAGTTAATATTACTAATATAATTTGTGAACAGTTATATAGAAATGATATTAATTTAATAAGCGGAATGGCAAAAGGAATCGATACTATAGCTCATTCAGCATTTGTTAACAATAACGCATATAATTGCGCAGTGTTAGGATCTGGATTAGATATTATATATCCAAAAGAAAATAAAAAGATATTTAATAGTATAATAAATAACGGGTGTGTAATTTCGCAATTTTTTCCAGGTATAGAGCCATTACCCTTTCATTTTCCTATAAGAAATAAAATTATCTCATCTTTATGTGATATTTTAATTGTTGTTGAGGCTGGAATAAAGAGCGGTTCATTAATAACTGCCAGTGCTGCATTAGATCAAGGTAAAGATGTCATTGCAGTACCAGGAAATGTTTTTTCAGATCAATGTAAAGGTACAAATAGGCTAATAAAAGACGGTGCTTACATATTTACAGATGTTCAAGATGTTTTTGAACTATTAAATTTTAAAAATATGAGTAAAATAAGTTTAAATATTTCAGAAATGAGACCTAATGAAAAAAATGTATATAAGCATATAAGTAACAATCCAATACATTTTGATGATGTTTTAAGGCTAACAAAGATTGACATTAAACAATTATATGAGGTATTATTTGAATTACAGCTAAAAAATGAAATAATGAGTTTGAGTGGAAACTATTATGTAAGGAATAATAAACAGATTTAAAGTTAATATATTAATGGAAACATTAATTATTTTAATTTTGTGGGAGGGGATAAGATGGGACAGAAACTTGTTATAGTAGAATCTCCAGCTAAAGCTAAGACAATCGGTAAATACTTAGGGAAAAATTATGTTGTAAAAGCCTCGATGGGACATATAATAGATTTACCTAAAAGTCAATTAGGTGTTGATATAGAAAATAACTATAATCCTAGATATATAACAATACGTGGTAAAGGTGACTTGCTTAATGAGCTACGAAAAGAAGCTAAAAAAAGTGAAAAAGTGTTTTTAGCAACAGACCCTGATAGAGAAGGCGAAGCAATTTCATGGCATCTTGCTGAGGCTTTAAAACTAAATCAAAGTGATAAATGTAGAATTGAATTTAATGAAATAACTAAAAATGCTATAAAGATTGCTATAAAAAGTCCAAGGCAGATAAATATGGGTCTAGTAGACGCGCAGCAAGCTAGACGAGTTTTAGATAGACTGGTTGGATATAAAATAAGTCCAATTCTATGGAAAAAGGTTAAATGGGGCTTAAGTGCTGGAAGAGTTCAATCAGTTGCTCTACATATGATATGCAACAGAGAAGATGAAATACAAAAATTTGAACCAAAGGAATATTGGACAATCGACTGCGAACTTATTAGTGCAAAAGCAGCTAAAAGTTTTATTGTAAAGCTTCATTCAAAAGATAATAAAAAAATAGAGATAATAAATGAATCAGTTAGTAATGAAATAAAGAACGAACTTCTGGAAAATGATTTCATAATAAAAGACATAAAGTTGTCTAGAAAAAATCGCAAACCTCTGCCGCCGTTTACAACGAGTACTTTTCAACAGGATGCCTATAAAAAATTAAACTACTCAACTAAAAAATCTATGTCTATTGCTCAACAATTGTATGAAGGTATAGATATAAAAGGACATGGAACTATAGGTCTTATTACTTATATGAGGACAGACTCAGTTCGTATATCAAAGGAAGCACAAGACAATGCAAAAGTATATATTACAAGTAAATTTGGAGATAAGTATATACCTGAATCTGAGCGCAATTATAAAGGAAAAAAAAATATTCAGGATGCTCATGAAGCTATACGACCAACTTATATTGAGTTAACTCCTGAAGAGATTAAAGATAGCTTAAGACCTGAGCAGTATAAGATATATAGTTTAATTTGGAAGAGATTTATTGCAAGTCAAATGTCAGATTGTGTTATGAATACTGTAACGGTAAATGTAAAGAATGGACTTTATATCTTAAAAACTAGTGGATCTACTATCGAATTTGAAGGTTTTATGAAAGTCTATGATTATATTTTAGATGAAGAAGAAGAATCGACGATATTGCCTGAATTAACAAATGGAGAATTATTAAAAAATAAAAATATTAATTTAAAACAGCATTTTACTCAACCACCTCCAAGATATTCTGAAGCAAGTTTAGTAAAAACGCTAGAAGAAAATGGAATCGGTAGACCTAGTACTTATGCACCTATAGTATCTACACTTTTAGATCGCAAATATGTTGAGAGAGAAAAAAAGACTCTTATTCCAACAGAATTAGGATTTATAGTAAATAATATCGTAAGCGAATACTTTAAAAAAATTGTAGATGTAGAATTTACAGCTGAAATGGAAAATAAGCTAGATTATATTGAAGAAGGAAAAGGTGACTGGAAACAAGTAGTAGACGAATTCTATTCTCCACTAATTGAAATTATAGAAATTGCTGAAAAAGAAATAGCTAAAATAACTATTGAAGATAAACCCACTGATATTCAGTGCGATAAATGTGGAAACTTTATGGTAGTAAAGCACGGCAGATTTGGCGATTTTTTAGCTTGTCCAGGATATCCGGAATGCAAAAACACAAAACCTATGCTAGATGAGATTGATGTTAAATGTCCTTTGTGTAGTGGAAAAGTTATATTAAGAAAGAGCAAAAAAGGAAGAAAATTTTATGGTTGCGGAAATTATCCAGAGTGTAAATTTGTAAGTTGGTTTGAGCCTACTGAAAAAAAATGCTCCAAATGTGATAGTTTTATGGTTAAAAAAGAAAATAAAACAAAGGGTAAATTTTTAGAATGCTCAAATAAAGAGTGTAAAAATGTCATTTTAGAGGAATAAAATACTATTAAAATAGCAAAATAGATTCAATAGTATTTTATTATAGATATATTGTATATAAAATAAATCTTAATCTATTTTTTTAAAAAGTATGTCGAATTAAAGGATTATGTTGTTGAAATGTTATTATTACTATGCTATCCTTAAATTAAGGATTAAAACAATTCTAAATATTTTAACAATAGTAATTTTAGTAATACTATTAGAAATATTTTTATTGATAATAGTTTAAAAGGAGAGATAAAAATGGCCTCAGAATTATTGAATAAAATACGAAGACTTAACAAAATACTGCAAACTACAGGGGCTGAACCAGTTGCATTTGATACTATATGTGCTACACTAAGTGAAGTATTAGAATCTAATGTATATATAATAAGTAGAAGAGGTAAAATATTAGAACATAGATTTTTCAACGGAGTAGAATGTGATAGTATCAAACAGAAAGTGTTATCTGAAAAGAAATTCCCTGAAATTTTTAATTCTAAACTTCTTGCTATTCACGAAACATTAGCTAATTATGAAAATGACGGCAAATCTTCTTTTGATGAAGCAAAGCCAGCAGAAATCGAAGGAAAACTTTCGACTATTGTTCCTATAATTGGTACTAGGGAAAGACTTGGTACATTATATCTTACAAGATTTGATGAACAATTTACTGATGAAGATCTCGTTTTAGCAGAGTATAGTGCTACTATTGTGGGATTAGAAATTTTGAGAGCTAAAAATGATGAAATAGAAGAAGAGGCTAGAAAAAAAGCTGTTGTACAACTAGCTATTGGCACGTTGTCCTACTCTGAACTTGAAGCTGTAGAGCATGTATTTAATGAACTAGATGGAACTGAAGGACTTTTAATAGCATCAAAAATAGCTGACAAAGTAGGAATTACTCGTTCTGTCATAGTGAATGCTTTAAGAAAATTTGAAAGTGCAGGAGTAATCGAGTCTAGATCTTTAGGTATGAAAGGAACACACATAAAAATTTTAAATAAAAAGTTGTTAGATGAATTAAAAAAGATAAAATAGTAAATTATATAGATAAAGAATAGGGATTATCCCTATTCTTTATCTATTAAAAACAAAAAAAATATTATTTTTTGTTGAATGCCAATAAACCATGTGCTATACTACATAAGGAAGAAAAACACACATTGTCTAATTTATGATATGGTGCCTTGATATAGGGTTTATCATAAGAAGACTTTGGAGGAAAAAAACCAATAGGAGGTATTTTTAATGGCAGTAATTTCAATGAAACAATTATTAGAAGCGGGCGTTCATTTTGGACACCAAACAAGAAGATGGAATCCTAAAATGGCTCCATACATATTTACAGAAAGAAATGGTATATATATCATTGACTTACAAAAAACTGTAAAGAAAGTTGAGCAAGCATATGACTTTATAAGAAGTGTTGCTCTAGACGGAAAAGATGTTTTATTTGTAGGTACTAAAAAACAAGCTCAAGAAGCTATCCAAGATGAAAGCATAAGAGCAAATATGCATTTTGTTAACAACAGATGGTTAGGTGGAATGCTTACAAACTTCAAAACTATAAAAACTAGAATAAGAAGATTAGAACAATTAGAAACTATGGAACAAGATGGAACATTCGAATTGCTTCCAAAGAAAGAAGTTATAAAGCTAAGAGGAGAAAAAGAGAAATTAGAAAAAAATCTTGGCGGAATCAAAGATATGGACGCAAACAATATAGGTGCATTATTTGTTGTAGATCCAAGAAAAGAAAAGAATGCTATTTCTGAAGCTAAAAATTTAGGAATCCCAGTTGTAGCTATAGTTGATACAAATTGCGATCCAGATGAAGTTGATTATGTAATCCCTGGAAATGATGATGCTATCAGAGCTGTAAGATTAATTACTGCAAAAATTTCTGATGCTATAATAGAAGGAAGACAAGGCGAACAATTAGCTGAATAATTTAAAATTAACATGTTAGGAGGAATAAGCTTGATTACTGCAAAAATGGTTAAAGATTTAAGAGAAAAAACTGGTGCAGGAATGATGGACTGTAAAAAAGCCTTAGCTGAAACAAATGGTGATGAAGAAAAGGCTATAGAATACTTAAGAGAAAAAGGGTTAGCAGCGGCTGCTAAAAAATCAGGAAGAGTAGCTGCAGAGGGTATCGTAGTTACATACATATCTGATGACAAAAAAACAGCTGCAGTACTAGAAGTAAATTGTGAAACAGATTTCGTTGCTATAAATGAGGAATTTGTTAAATTTGCAAATGTTATAGCAAAACAAGTAGCTCAAAGCAATGTTTCAAGTGTTGATGAGTTGTTAGAAAACAAATTTATAGAAGATGCTTCAATTACTGTAAAAGAAGCATTGACAGCTTTAGTTGCAAAACTTGGCGAACACATGAATATTAGAAGATTTGAAAAGCTTTCATTAGAAAGTGGAGCAATTAATGGATATATACACGGAGAAGGAAGAATTGGTGTATTAGTTCAATTAAATTGTGAAAAAGAAGATGCTATATTATTTGATTTAGCTAAAGACATAGCAATGCAAGTTGCAGCAACGAACCCATTATTCTTAGATGAGAATAATGTAGATCAAGAAGAAATTAATAAAGAAAAAGAGATATATAGAGTTCAAGCTCTTAACGAAGGAAAACCAGAAAAAATAGTTGATAAGATGGTTGAAGGTAGAGTTCAAAAATATCTTAAAGAAGTGTGCTTAGTTAATCAAGTTTGGGTTAAGAATTCTGACTTAACTATAACTCAATTGCTTAATGCAAAAGCAAAAGAAGTTGGTGCACCTATAACTCTTTCTAAATTTGTAAGATTTGAAAGAGGAGAAGGAATAGAAAAGAAAGAAGAAAATTTTGCCGAAGAAGTTCAAAGACAAATTAACAAAATATAATGAGTAAAAGTTAATAAAGAGAACACTAGGTGTTCTCTTTTTTTAAAGTTAAGACAAGTAACGTGTATGAAAATCTGTAATTTTTGGAATTTTGGAGGTATAATAATATTATGAGTTCATCAAAATATAAAAGAATTATGTTAAAACTCTCAGGAGAGGCTTTAAGTGGTGAAAAGGGCTTTGGTATAGATTTTAGTGTAACACAGAGGATTGCTGAAGAAATTAAGGAAATAGTAGATATGGGTATTGAAGTTGGTGCAGTAGTTGGTGGCGGAAATATATGGCGTGGAAGAAATGGTGAAGAGATGGATAGAACAACAGCAGATTATATGGGTATGTTAGCAACTTGTATAAATGCTCTAGCTCTACAAGATTCCTTAGAAAATATGGGAGTTAAGACTAGAGTACAAACAGCTATTGCTATGCATGAAGTGGCTGAACCATTTATAAGAAGAAGAGCTATGAGACATTTAGAAAAAAAGAGAGTTGTTATATTTGCTGCTGGAACAGGAAACCCCTACTTTTCTACTGATACTACAGCAGCGTTAAGAGCTGCTGAAATAGAAGCTGATGCAATTTTATTAGCTAAGAAAGTAGATGGAGTATACGATAAAGATCCTAATAAATATAATGATGCTAAAAAGTTTGATAAACTTTCATATATAGAGGTTTTAGAGAAGGGATTACAAGTAATGGATTCAACTGCAACATCTTTATGTATGGATAACGATATTCCTATAATAGTATTTGGGCTTGATGCTCCTAATAATATAAAAAAAGTAATAATGGGAGAAAAAATAGGGACTATAGTATCTAAATAATAGGGAGGTAATACAATGATTAAAGATATTTTACAGAAATCTGAAGAAAAAATGGATAAAACTCTTTCTTTATTAAAAAAGGACTTTGCTTCAATGAAAGCAGGAAAAGCTAATCCAAGTATGCTTGATAGAATAACTATAGAGTATTATGGAAGTGAAAGTCCTATAAGCCAGGTAGCAGGAGTTTCATCACCAGAACCGAGAGTTCTTTTAATTCAGCCTTGGGATAAAACATCTTTAAAAAGTATAGAAAAAGCAATACTACAATCAGATTTAGGTTTAAATCCTTCAAATGACGGAAGTGTCATTAGACTTATTATTCCAGAACTTACGGAAGAAACAAGAAAACAGATAGTTAAAAAGGTAAAAAAAGCAGGCGAAGATGCAAAAGTAGCTATAAGATCTATAAGAAGAGATGCTAATGATAAGATAAAAAATCTAAAAAAGGATACTCTGATTACAGAAGATGAAGCTACAACAGCAGAAGATACTGTTCAAAAGTTAACTGATAAGTTTATAAAGAAAGTTGACAGTGTTATAGAAGAAAAAGAAAAAGAAGTAATGTCTATATAACTTTATACTATTGATTTTTAAAATACCTGCGATAACGCAGGTATTTTAAAACTTTAATAAATTTATTGAATGGAGCAGGGGTTATGAAAAGATTTTTTAATCTGAAAATAAAAAAGAATAAAGAAATACTTAATATAGACATAGAAAATACACCAAAGCATATAGCTATTATAATGGATGGAAATGGACGTTGGGCTAAAGAACGAAATCTTCCCAGAACTTTAGGGCATAAAGTAGGTGTAGAGACAATTAGAGAAATAGTGAAAGTATGTAGTAGCTTAAACGTACAATATCTTACTTTATATGCATTTTCTACAGAAAATTGGAAAAGACCTCCTGAAGAAGTAAATGCTTTAATGAAGCTTTTGCTTGAATATTTAAGGAAAGAGTTGGATGAACTAAATTCTCAAGGAGTAGTAGTTAAGCATATTGGCGATATAAGTAAATTCCCAGTTGTGTGTCAAGAAGCTCTAATATCTGCTTATAATAAGACAAAGTCAAATAAAGGATTAGTCTTAAATCTTGCCTTAAATTACGGTGGAAGAGATGAAATAATTAATGCTATGAAAAAAATATATGAAGAAGTTGAAAAAGGAAAATTAAATATAGATGCAGTGAACGAAGATATAGTTTCAAAATATTTATATACTAAAGATGTTCCAGATCCAGACCTTATTATAAGGACTGCAGGCGAACAAAGATTGAGCAATTTTCTACTATGGCAGTGTGCATATTCAGAGTTTTGGTATACTAATGTAAAGTGGCCTGAATTTAATAAAGAAATTTTAATAAAGGCCATCTATGATTATCAAAATAGAGATAGGCGATTTGGCGGAATAAAATAGGAGTGAAAACATGGATAAACGATATTTGGGTGCGTTGACTTTATCACCATTGATAATGGTATTATTTCTAGGAGGACTATATTTAGAAATACTCGTTATGATTCTTTCAATATTAGGAATGTATGAGTTTTATGATGCGGTTAAAAAGAAAGGAATCAATCCTTTAAGTAGCTTTACATATATACTTTGTGTTATTTACTATATATTTTTAATTAGAGGATTAGTAGATTTTAGTTTGATTTTCTTAATGATAGTTTTTGCTGTTTTTATAATGTTAAGTGTTCCTGTTATAAATCCTAAATATAATTTTATAGATATATCTGTAACTATTTTGGGATATATTTATGTGCCTATTTTCTTTAGTTTTATAGTGTTAATAAATAATAAAGAATATGGAAATTATTTAATTTGGATTATATTTATATCGGCTTGGGTATGTGATACCACAGCATATTATGTAGGCAAGCATTTTGGCAAAAACAAACTCTGTAGTAGAGTAAGTCCTAAGAAAACTATTGAAGGGGCTATAGGAGGGCTTATAGGGAGTTCTATTGCCTGTGGAATCTATGGATTAATCTTAAACTCTATAGGAATAGATATCTATGTTTTTAATTTTTTATTGATCGGACTGTTTAGTGGTATTTTCTGTCAGGTAGGTGATTTAGTAGCCTCATCTATAAAAAGATACGTAGATGTAAAAGATTATAGCAATCTTATTCCAGGACATGGAGGGATTTTAGATAGATTTGATAGCATACTTTTTGCATCCTTTGTAGTATATTATTATATAACATTTATAATGGGGATGTAATAAGTGGTTAAAGTTCAAAATACGTATACAAAAATTATCTATTGTCTTATAGTCTTGCTAGCATTTATGGTATTTACAATTATAATTAAATATTATTTTGTACCTATCGTTATTAGCATCTTCATGCTATTAACCTGTAAACCTATATTTAATTTATTATGTAAATATAGAATTTTTAATAAAAATGTCAGTGCTGCATTGAGTATACTGATTATTAATTTACTTATTTTTTTTATTATATTTTATATTGGGAAACTATTTATAAATAATGTTGGTTATTTTGTAAGAGAGAATTATTCATTGCTAGTACAACAAATTCAAGATGTATTTTATAGTATTAATGACTTTTTTAAGATTGATATTTTAAGTTTTAATAGTGAAATGAAGCATCTTTATTCTAAAATTTCTTACAATACATATATAAAAAAAGGAGCTATTTATACAACACAGGGTATAATATCATACTTTATAAGTAATATAACCGTTTATTTTCTTTTGGTAGACAGTTATGTTATAGTTAATACCATAGAACGGGTTTTCCCTAATAATTATTTATTAAAAATTAGAAATAAAATTAGTCAAATTAATAATATATTTAAAATAGAGTTGATTTTGGTGATAGCAACCACACTAGAAATCTTTTTTGGATTAATTGCCTTGAATATAAATAATGCTTTTTTCTTAGCAATAATAAGTGGAATATTAGATATTGTACCGTATATAGGAAATATAATAGTCTTTATTCCTCTAATTATATATAATATTATAAATAATAACAAAATTATTGCTTTTGGTTTAATTTTATTATATATATTACTGCAGATAACCAGACAAATAGCAGAAACAAAGTTTCTCAGCAATAAATTAGAGATTCATCCTTTAATACTTATTTTAGCGATATACATTGGTATAACTAGCTTTGGATTTATAGGAATATTCATGGCACCTCTTTTTATTATAGTAACAAAGGAAATAATATTTTCAACTTGAGATAGGAGTTAATCATATGACAAATATTGCAATTTTAGGAGCTACTGGTTCCATAGGAACTCAAACACTTGATATAATAAGACACCAAAATATGAATTTTAAATTAGTAGCTTTCTCAGCACATAGTAATTTTAATACTACAGTTAGTATTATAAAAGAATTCCTGCCAGAATGTGTAGCTATAACTAATCCTGAAACCTATAGTAAAGTTAGAGAGTACTGTATTGAAAATAAAATAAAAATCAATATACTTGAAGGTATGGAAGGTTTGATTCAAATATCAATTCATCCAGAAGTAGATATGGTAGTAACATCTGTTGTGGGTATGGTAGGTCTTATTCCTACGCTACAAGCAATAAAAGCGGGAAAACATATAGCTCTTGCTAATAAAGAAACTCTAGTAGCTGGTGGAGAACTAGTTATGAATGAGGCTAAAAAATATGGAGTGAATATATTGCCAGTAGATTCTGAACATGGAGCAATCTTTCAGTGTCTTCAAGGTAATGAAACTAAATCTGTTGATAGAATTATCTTAACTGCTTCTGGTGGACCTTTTAGAGGAATGAACAAGGATGATTTAATTAATGTTACTCCAGAAATTGCTTTGAAACATCCGAAGTGGAATATGGGTAAAAAGATATCTATAGATTCATCTACATTAATAAACAAAGGTTTAGAGGTTATAGAAGCTCATTGGCTATTTGGATTAGAATATAATCATATTGATGTTATCATACATCCAGAGAGTATCATTCACTCTATGGTAGAATATAAAGATGGAAGTATAATCGCTCAACTTGCAAATGCTGATATGCGATTACCAATTCAATATGCACTTAATTATCCTAAAAGAGAAAGTCTTATAATAGAAAAATTAGATTTCTCTAAAATTAATTCGTTAACTTTTTATGAACCGGACAAAATAAACTTTCGAGGATTGCAACTGGCGTATGATGTAGGAATATCTGGTGGAACAATGCCAGTAATTTTTAATGCTTCAAATGAGATTGCTGTAGATTTATTTTTGAATAATAAAATACGTTACTTGCAAATAATAGATATAATAGAAGAGAGTTTAAATAAATTTGAAAATAATCCTATTTTAGAATTAGAAACCATACTAGAAACCGATAAGATGGTTAGAAATTTTATTATAGATAAATATGCTATATAAATGGAGGGGTAAATATTGAGTGTTATTTTAAATATCATTTTTGTAGTATTAGCCTTTAGTATACTAGTTATAATTCATGAACTAGGTCATTTTACTTTAGCTAAAATCAACGGAGTAAAGGTGGAGGAATTTGCCATAGGTATGGGGCCTAAACTGTTTGGAATTCAAGGTAAAGAGACACTATATTCCATAAGATCAGTACCTATTGGTGGATATGTAAAAATGTTGGGTGAAGAAGGAGAGAGTATTGATGCTCGAGCTTTTTCTAATAAACCTCCTATAAGACGATTAAGTATAGTTGCTGCTGGACCTATAATGAACATTATTTTAGCTATACTACTATTTTCTATTGTAAGTTCATTAAGAGGATATTTAGTACCAATTGTTAGTGATGTGGTAAAGGAAAGCCCAGCTATGCAGGCCGGTATTAAACCTGGAGATAATATTATACAAATTGATAATACTCAAATATCTACTTGGGATGATTTAGTAACACAGATAGCAATGTCTAAAGGAAGCCCATTAAATATGACACTTATTAGAGATAATCAGAAGATATCTACAAACTTATTACCTATGTTAGATAATAAAAGTAATACCTATATGATTGGAGTTGCACCAACACTAATTTCTGATCCTCCAATATCACAATCAATAAAGTACGGATTTAAACAAACAAGTTCTACAATTAAACAAACTTTTTTGTCTTTAGGAATGATTTTTAAAGGGAAAGCTACAAAGGATGATGTTGGGGGACCGGTTACAATAATGAGAGTTACATATGCCGTTTCTCAAGCTGGAATAATAAATTTAATATCTTTTTCAGCTTTTATTAGTATTCAACTTGCTATTTTTAATCTATTGCCTTTTCCGGCATTAGATGGATTTTGGATAACTGTATCTTTATACCAAGTTATAACCAGAAAAGAAATCAATAAAGACAAAATTGGAGTAATTAACACTATTGGATTTGCGTTACTTCTTCTTTTAATGATTTTAGTAACGATTAAAGATGTATTATATCCAATAAAACTTTAAAATTTAGGGGATGGCTTTTGTGGATAGAAGAAAAACAAAAAAGATTAAAGTCGGAAATATTTATGTTGGGGGAGATTCACCTATTAGTGTTCAATCAATGAATAATACTGATACTAGAAATATTATTGAAACAGTTAATCAAATTAAAGAATTTGAAAAAGCTGGTTGTGATATAACGAGATGTGCTGTACTTGATGATGAAGCAGCGGAAGCTTTGGGAGTAATAGTAAAAAGTGCAAATATTCCAGTAGTTGCAGATATACATTTCGATTATAAACTTGCTCTTAAATCTATACAGAATGGGGTTGCCGCACTAAGAATAAACCCTGGCAATATCGGAAGTATTGAAAAGGTAAAATTAGTTGCAAATGCTGCAAAAGATAGAGGAATTCCTATTAGAATAGGGGTGAATTCGGGTTCTTTGGAAAAAGATTTACTCGAAAAATATGGTAAAGTTTGCGCAGATGCTTTAGTTGAAAGTGCAATAAAGCATGTTAATATATTAGAAAGTATAAATTTCGATGATATTGTAATTTCTATAAAATCTTCTAATGTTGTTCAAATGATAGAAAGTTATAGACTTATATCTGAAAAACTTCACTATCCTCTACATATAGGGGTTACCGAATCGGGGACGCTATGGAGAGGCACAATAAAGTCAAGCGTAGGTATAGGAGCTCTCTTGGCTGAGGGCATAGGTGATACTATAAGAGTATCCTTAACGAGTGATCCTATTGAAGAGATTAAAGTAGGAAAACAAATATTAAAGTCTCTAGGATATTATAACGAAGGAATAGAATTTATATCCTGTCCCACCTGTGGAAGAACTAAGGTTGATTTGATAAGTTTAGCTCATGAAGCAGAAGAAAGACTTAAACACTGTACCAAAAACTTAAAAATTGCTATTATGGGTTGTGCTGTAAATGGGCCAGGTGAGGCCAAGGATGCAGATTTTGGTATTGCAGCTGGTACTGGAGAGGGCCTTATCTTTAAAAAGGGTAAAATTATAAAAAAGGTAAGAGAAGAAGAGTTAATAGACGAATTAATTAATGAAATTGAAAATACATAAGGCTATGAATCTTCATAGCCTTATGTATTTTTACAAACTTATCCAGTGTATTGGGAGGAACCTATATGAATGTAAGTTTAGTTCAAATATTAAAAAATGAGATAGGACAAGATGAAACCATTTTCGAAAAAAATATAGAGATACTTAGAATTCAATATTTGACTAAAAGTAATAAATTAAAAATTATATTAAAATCTATTGATGAATTAAGTGGCGATACAAAACAAACTATAAAAAATATTATCCTAAAAAAGTTAAGCCACTTTGAAAATATCGATTTAGTGTGTTACAGAGACCTCTCTAATGTAACACTTAGAGAAGTTATAGATGAATACTGGAATGTAATAGTAGAAAGTGTTTCATTAATAGTTCCAATATCTAAACAAGTATTAAATAATTGTCATAAGTATATTGAACAAAATGTTATTAAACTACATATTGGAGATGAATTTCTTTGTAAACTACTTAAAAATAAACAGATTGAAATTTTATTGAAAAATACTATTGAAGATATGTTCGGACTTAAGTCCATAATAAATCTAAGTTATGATGCTCAGTTAAAGAAAAGCAATTACTTTAAAAATAAAGACAATGAAGAAAATGCAATAATAAAATCTGTACTAAAAGAAAAGAAGATACTTAATAGAAATGAAGAAATATCTAATTCTCAGAAAAAAGAACAAAGAAATAATTCTTCTGAAACTGATTTTACACAAAAGAAAGTTGCAAAAAATCCTAATGCTATATTTGGTAAAGATGCTTCTGGAGAAATTACCGATATACTTTCTATAGATGATACTTCTGGAATTGTAACTGTTTGTGGAGATATATTTAAGATAAAAATAGTTGAAACTAAATCGGGCAGAAAAATAATTTCTATATATATTACAGATTTTACAAGTTCGATAACTGTTAAGTGCTTTCCTAAACCAAAAGAAACTGAGGAATTAATAGATGAATTAAAAGTAGGACTATATTGTAAGATTAGAGGAGAGGCTGTTTATGATTCTTTTTCTAAAGAAGTAGTTCTAATGGCTAGAGATATAATTAAAACCACAAAAATTGAAAAAATGGATACATGTGAAGAAAAGAGAATAGAGCTCCACCTACATACACAAATGAGTTCTATGGATGGATTATCCTCTGCATCATCTTTGATTGCTCGTGCTGCCAAGTGGGGACATCCAGCGGTAGCTATAACTGATCACGGCGTAGCTCAGGCCTTTCCGGACGCTATGGAAGCTTCTAAGAAACATAATATAAAAGTACTATACGGAGTAGAAGCTTATTTTGTTAATGATGGAATTCCTATTACTACAAATGTTAATGATCAAACTATTTATGATACTTTTGTAGTATTTGATTTAGAAACAACTGGTTTTTCTAGTAGTTTTGATAGAATCATAGAAATCGGAGCTGTTAAGATACATAATGGAGAAGTAATAGATGTATTTAGTACATTTGTAAATCCTGAAATAAAGATCCCTTATAATATCACTGAACTTACAGGTATAAGTAATGATATGGTTAAAGATTCAGAATCTATCTATGAGATACTGCCTAAGTTTATGGAATTTGTAAAAGGAACTGTACTAGTAGCTCATAATGCAAATTTTGATACATCTTTTATTAGAAAAAAGTGTTGTGAATATAATATTGAATTTAATTATCCTATTATGGATACTATTCCATTAGCTAAGTTTATGTTTCCGGAATTAAATAAGTATAAATTAAATACTATAGCTAAGCATCTAGATATTTCACTTGAAAATCATCATAGAGCTATAGATGATGCAAAAGCTACTGCCGAAATACTTACTAAATGCTTTAAATTGCTAGAAGAGAAAAATCTAACTTCATTATCTGATTTGAATAAAGAGTTTTTAGGGAATATAGATATAAAAAAGTTGCCTGTTTATCATCTTATAATACTTGCAAAAAATCAGGTAGGTCTAAAAAATCTATATAAGTTGATTTCATATTCAAACCTTGATTATTTTTATAGAAAGCCTAGAATGCCAAAAAGCTTAATTGAACAATATAGAGAAGGCTTAATAATTGGCTCAGCATGTGAGGCTGGTGAATTGTATAAAGCTATATTAGAAGGGAAAAGTGATGAAGATTTAAAAGATATAATTAACTTTTATGATTATTTAGAAATACAGCCAATAGCTAATAATGAGTTTCTACTACATAAAGGAAATGTAAAGAGTAAGGATCAACTTAGAGAGATAAATAAAAGAATATGCAAACTTGGGGAGGAAAATGAATTACCCGTTGTTGCCACTGGTGATGTACATTTTGTTGATTCTCATGATGCTAAGTTCCGTGAAATATTAATGAAAGCACAAGGATTTTCTGATGCTGAAAATCAGCCACCTTTATATTTTAAAACTACTAGTGAAATGCTTAAAGAATTCGAATATTTAGGCGAAGCAAAAGCTAAAGAGGTAGTTATATATAATCCGCAAAAAATTTCAGATGTCATTGATAATATTAAACCTATACCAGATGAAACCTTTCCGCCGAAAATTGAAGGTGCTGATGATGAAATAAGAGAAATGACTCTAAGCAAAGCTTATTCTCTATACGGAAATCCTCTGCCAGAAATAGTGCAAAAAAGACTAGAGAAAGAATTAAATTCAATAATAAGTAATGGATATGCTGTATTGTATTTAATAGCTCACAAATTAGTTGCTAAATCAATATCTGATGGATATCTAGTAGGATCGAGAGGTTCAGTAGGATCTTCATTAGTAGCTACTATGTGTAATATTACTGAGGTTAACGGATTACCACCTCATTATGTATGTCCTAGTTGTAAAGGAAGTGAGTTTTTTACAGATGGATCTGTTTCATCAGGGGCAGATCTACCATTAAAAAATTGTCCAGAATGTGGGGAAGAGTATATAAGAGATGGGCATGATATTCCTTTTGAAACCTTTTTAGGATTTGATGGAGATAAAGAACCCGATATAGATTTAAACTTTTCAGGAGATAATCAAGGAGATATTCACAAATACACAGAAGTTCTTTTTGGTAAGGGATATACTTTTAGAGCAGGGACTATTGGAACTATAGCTGATAAAACAGCCTATGGATTTGTTAAAAAGTATTTAGATGAAAAAAATCTAGTAGTTTCTCAAGCAGAAATTGAAAGACTTACTCTTGGATGCACCGGAGTAAAAAGGACTTCTGGACAACATCCAGGCGGTATAATGGTAGTTCCAAGTGATAACGAAATATTTAATTTCTGTCCTATACAGCGTCCGGCGGATGATGTTAATACTGATATTATAACCACTCATTTTGATTATCACTCAATAAGTGGTAGATTATTAAAATTAGATATACTAGGACATGATGATCCAACAGTTTTAAGAATGCTTAAAGATTTGACAGGACTTGATCCTGCTACTATATCTCTTGGTGACGAAAATGTTTTAAGTCTTTTTACTTCGCCTAATGCATTAGGTATAAGTGAGGAAGATTTAGACTGTGCTGTTGGAAGTTATGGACTTCCAGAGTTTGGAACAAAATTCGTAAGACAAATGTTAGTAGATACTCAACCAAAAACCTTCTCTGATTTAGTTAGAATATCTGGGTTATCTCATGGGACAGATGTATGGCTTAATAATGCTCAATATTATATTAAAGAAGGGTATACAACGTTAAAAGACTGTATTTCAACAAGAGACGACATTATGGTTTATCTTATATATAAGGGTTTGGAACCTAAAGATGCTTTTAATATAATGGAAAAGGTAAGAAAAGGTAAGGGTGTCTCTGAAGATCATGAAAAACTTATGAGAGAACATCAAGTTCCAGATTGGTATATAGAATCTTGTAAAAAGATAAAGTATATGTTCCCAAAGGGTCATGCCGTGGCATATGTTATGATGGCCGTAAGGATTGCGTATTACAAGGTTTATTCTCCACTTGCATATTACTCTGCATATTTTACTGTAAGAGGAATAGATGATTTTGATGCTGATCTTATAGTTAGAGGAGAAGATGCTATCAAAATGAAAATGGATGAGATTAACCAGTTAGGTAATAATGCTTCCCAAAAAGATAAAGGTCTTTTAACAAATCTTGAATTAGCTTATGAAATGTATAAACGAGGAATAGAATTTTTAAAAGTGGATATATATAAATCAGATGCAACAAAGTTTTTAGTTGAAGATAATGCTATAAGACCTCCTCTTTGTTCTTTAGCTGGAGTAGGGGTTAATGCAGCCAAGAGTATTGTTATTGCAAGATCTGAAGGAGAATTTATATCAAAAGAAGATATGAGATTAAGAAGTAAAGTATCAAAACCTGTTATAGAAACATTAAATGACCATGGATGTTTAAAAGATTTACCTGATACAAATCAGTTATCATTGTTTTAAAATATCCATTCTCTGAAATGTTTTCCGGTAATCACTTGAAATAGCTTTATTTGTGTGCTAAAATAAAATAGAGTTATTTCGCAGATAAATTTTAGCAGAAGAGTGGGTTTAAACCCACTCTTTGTATTTGTTTAAACGCAACTATTTTGTTGCGTTTTTCATTAATGTTTTGTTTATTTAATAATAAATTAGGGAAACTAATAGTTAAGGAGGTTAAATAATGAAAGATACTTTTTTAATAGATAAATTGACATCTTTGATAGAACCAATAGCTACAACACTAGGCTATGAACTATATCATATAGAATATGTAAAAGAACAAGGGGAATATTATCTTAGGATATATATAGATAAGCCAGAAGGTATATCTCTAGAAGATTGCGAAAAAGTGAGTAGAAAGACCAGTGAATTATTAGATGAAGTCGATCCAATAACAGATAGCTATTATCTTGAAGTATCCTCACCAGGAATTGAAAGGATACTATATAATGATAAACATCTTCAAAAATACATAAATAATAACATAGTCATTAAATTGTCTAAGTTGCTTAATGGTAGTAAAAAGTATGAAGGAAAATTATTAAGCTTTGAAGATAATATGATAGTCATTGAGTATGAAAATTTAAATATAAACATTCCAAGAGATGTGATAAACAAAATTATCTTAAAAGGGGAGTTTTAGGGAGGTCTAAATATGAATGCAGAATTTATTGAAGCCTTAAAAGAAATTGTTAGAGAAAAAGGCATAAGTGAGGATTTATTATTTGAAACAGTTGAAGATGCATTGGTTTCAGCATACAAGAAAAATTACGCTAAAGTAGGTGGAAATCTACAAAACGTAAAAGTATCTATAAACAGAGAAAATGGTGAACTACATGTATACGTTCAAAGAAAGGTAACTGAGGAGCCGTCTAGTGTAAATGAAATTTCATTAGAAGATGCTAGAGAACTTGATCCTAGATATCAATTCGAGGATATAGTAGATATCGAGGTTACACCAAAAAGTTTTGGAAGAATAGCTGCACAGACTGCAAAGCAAGTAGTTATTCAAAGAATAAAAGAAGCAGAAAGAAAAGTAATATACAATAAGTTTGTATCTAAAGAATATGACATAATTACAGGTGCTGTTATAAGAAAAGATAAAGGTAATGTTTTTGTTGATTTAGAAAAAATAGAAGCTGTTTTAGGGCCAACTGAGCAAATGCCAGGAGAAGAATATAACTTTAATGATAAATTAAAATTATATATAGTTGAAGTTAAAAATACTACAAAAGGTCCTCAAATAGTTGTATCTAGAACTCATCCTGGCTTAGTGAAAAGACTTTTCGAGTTAGAAGTACCTGAAATATATACAGGAGTCGTTGAAATAAAAAGTATTTCTAGAGAAGCAGGATCAAGAACAAAAATAGCCGTTCATTCCAATGATGAAAATGTAGATGCTACTGGTGCATGTGTAGGTCCCAAAGGAATGAGAGTTCAAAATATAGTTAATGAATTAAAAAATGAAAAAATTGATATAATTAAATGGGATAAGTTGCCAGAAAAGTACATTGCTAATGCATTGAGTCCAGCAAAAGTACTAGATGTAGAAATAGATGTAGATAATAAAGTTGCAAAAATAGTAGTTGATGATAGTCAGTTATCTTTGGCTATTGGCAAAGAAGGTCAGAATGTTAGGCTTGCTGCTAAGTTAACTGGATGGAAAATTGATATAAAAACTCAATCACAGATTTCTAGGTAACTTTTAAGAAAGGCGGTAATTCTATCTATGAAATTAAAGAAGATACCTCAGAGAATGTGCACTGGATGCTCTGAGATGAAAGCTAAGAAAGAGTTAATACGAGTTGTTAAAAGTAAAGATGATGATGTATCTATAGACTTAATTGGGAAGAAACCTGGAAGAGGAGCCTATATCTGTAGAAATAATGATTGTCTTAAGGAAGCTGTTAAAACAAAGCGTCTCGAAAGAAATCTTGGTGTTAAAATTAGTGAAGAAGTTTATGAAAGATTAAAAAATGAAATACTTGAAAGTGAAGTTGAAAATTAAAAATTATTAGAAGAATTGTCGGGGGTGAATGTTTTGGCTAAAACAAGAGTATATGAATTAGCAAAAGAATTAAACATATCAAGTAAAGAGTTAATTGACATTTTATTAAGTGAATTTAGCATTAAAGTAAAAAATCATATGAGTGTGCTTGATGAGGAAGATTCTGAACTTATAAAAGAATTATTTCGTGAAAATGAAGAAAATGCAAGTAAAGACTCCGAAAACAACTCAAAACAAAGCATAGTTGATGAATATGAAGAAGAAGTTAATAGTGCGCTTAATGTAAAAATCAAAAAAAGAGGTAACAAAAAGCAAGCTGAAAATCAAACTGAAGAAAATGAAGAACAATTTACTGAAGAAATAGTTATTGAAATGGATGAAACTATAACAGTTAAAGAATTTTCAGAAAAGCTAAAGAAGCCAATTACTGAGGTTATAAAACAATTAATGTTTATGGGGGTTATGGCTGCTATAAATCAAGAGTTGAATTTAAGTACTGCTGAGAAACTAGCAGAGAAATTCGGCGCGTTAGTTGCAACAAAAGATAAAAATTCTTCTGGAGTTGCTGAAGAAAATGAAGATGATAGCTCAGAGAGTGATGATATTATAAAAAGACCTCCTGTTGTAACTGTTATGGGCCATGTTGATCATGGTAAAACGTCCATACTTGATTCTATAAGAAAATCAGAAGTTACTTCAACAGAAGCAGGTGGAATTACTCAGCATATAGGTGCATATACTATTGAACTTAATGGTGAAAAGATCACCTTCTTAGATACACCAGGTCATGAAGCTTTTACAACAATGAGAGCAAGAGGAGCTCAAATTACAGATATAGTTATACTTGTAGTAGCAGCAGATGATGGAATAATGCCACAAACTAGAGAAGCAATAAATCACTGTAAAGCAGCTAATGTTCCTATAATCGTGGCTATTAATAAAATCGATAAACCTGGAGCAAATATTGATAGAGTAAAACAAGAGTTGACAGAATATAATTTATTAGCGGAAGATTGGGGTGGAACTACTATAACTGTTCCTGTATCTGCGCATACTAAGGAAGGTATTGATCAACTTCTTGAAATGGTTCTACTAACTGCTGAAATGGAAGAATTTAAAGCTGATCCAAATCGAAAAGCTAAGGGTACGGTAATTGAAGCAAAGTTAGATAAAGGTAGAGGACCTGTAGCATCACTTTTAGTTCAAAATGGTACTCTTAGAGTAGGAGATTCTATAATTGTAGGATCAACTTACGGTAGAATTAGAGCTATGTTTGATGATAAGGGAAATAAAATAAAATCAGCAGGACCATCTATACCAGTTGAAATTCTTGGACTTTCAGAGGTTCCGGAGGCTGGTGATAGATTCAATGTAGTAAAAGATGAAAAAACTGCAAGAAATATGGCTGATAGTAGAAAAGAAAAAATTCGAGAAGATCATATGAAATCAAGCAATAGAGTTTCGCTAGAAGAATTATATAGTCAGATTCAAGAAGGAAAAGTTAAAGAGCTTGATGTCATTGTAAAAGCTGACGTACAAGGATCAGTAGAAGCCGTTAAACAGTCTCTTGAAAAATTATCTACTGACTCTGTAAAAGTAAGAGTTATTCATGGAGCTGTAGGAGCAATTACTGAGACTGATGTAACTTTAGCTACTGCATCAAATGCACTAATTATTGGATTCAATGTAAGACCAGCTAGTAACGCTTCAGCATTAGCTGAAAAAGAAGGCGTAAATATAAGAAGTTATAGAATTATATATGATGCTATTGATGATATTAAAGCAGCTATGCTTGGTATGTTAGATCCTGAGTTTAAAGAGGTTATTTTAGGAACTGCTGAGGTTAGACTTACTTATAAAATATCAAGTGTAGGTACTATTGCAGGCTGTTATGTATTAAATGGAAAGATAGTTAGAAATAGTAGTGTTAGAATTATTAGAGATGGTATAGTAATATTCGAATCAACTCTTTCTTCTTTAAAAAGATTTAAAGATGATGTAAAAGAAGTGGCAACAGGATATGAATGTGGTATAACTGTTGAAAAGTTCAATGATATTAAAGAGGGAGATCACATCGAAGCTTACACAATGGAAGAAATTAAACGTAAAAGTCTTTAAGCTTATCCTATAAGGGAGGAATCTATATGGCTAAACACAGAATAGGTAGAATCAATGAAGAAATTAAAAAGGAAATTAGCAATATAATTCGTGATGATATTAGTGATCCTAGACTTACAGCTATGGTAAGTGTAACTAAAGTTGAGGTAACTAGTGACTTAAGATATGCTAAAGTATTTGTAAGTTTATTTGGAAATGAAGATTCAAAAAAGGAAAGTTTAGATGCTCTTAAACGATCTGCTGGCTTTATTAGAAGGGAGATTGGGCATAGAGTACAATTAAGATATACTCCTGAAATGATTCTTGAATTAGATACTAGTATAGAACGAGGTATGCATATAAATAGTCTTTTATCTAATTTAAAGGAGAAAAAATAAGGATGACAATAGATAGTATTGTTGCTAGAATAATTGAAAGTAAAAAAATAGGCATTACATGTCATACTTCACCTGATGGCGACTCTCTTGGAAGTGTCTTAGGCTTACTTCAAGGACTTTTAAAATTAGGAAAAGAAGCTTATGTAATGTCTAAGGATTCATTACCTAAAACTTTCGAATATATGCCTTTTTCAAATGAGATAGTAAAGAATATTGACTTTGTTTTAGAAGGAACAGACACTGTTATTGTTCTTGATTGCGGAAATATAGATAGAATAAATTCAAATCTAGACTTAGATCATAGAGAATATATATTACTAAATATAGATCATCATATATCAAATGATATGTATGGAGATATAAACTATGTGGATACTTCTTCAGCTGCTGTTGCAGAAATAATATTTGATATACTAAAGCTTTTGAATGTATATATAGATGCAAACATCGCAACTTGTTTATATACATCATTAATTACAGATACAGGTTCTTTTAGACATTCTAATACTACAAAACTAACGCATGAGATAGCTGGGAGTTTAATTGATACTGGAATAGATTTTACAGAAATTCATAGGATTATTTTTGAAAACAAACAATTTGAAAGAGTAAAATTATATGGTAGAGTTATTGAAGATATGAGGTTAGTTTTGAATTCTAAAGTATGTATAATGAAAATTACTGATGCCTTGTTCAATGAACTTAATATTGGCAAGGGTGATACATCTGATATACTGATTTTTGGAACTCAAATTGATTCAGTTGAAGTAACTATACTGCTAAAAGAATCAGAAGATGGTTTAAAGGTTAGCTTAAGATCTAAAAATATTATTGATGTAAGAAAGCTTTCAGAAGAATTTGGTGGCGGAGGACATACACGAGCAGCTGGATTCTCTGTTAATAAACCTTTAAGAGAAATTGAACAAATATTAATTAACAAATTAGAAAAAGAGTTGATGTAATGGATGGAGTATTAAATATATATAAACCTGTTGGAATAACTTCTTTTGATGTTATAAGACGTTTAAAAAAAGTTTGTAATACTAAAAAAATAGGTCATACAGGCACCTTAGATCCCTTAGCATCAGGAGTTCTTCCAATATGCCTTGGTAGAGCTACTAAAGCCGTAGACCTTATTATGAACGACTATAAAGTCTATAAAGCTGAACTGAAACTTGGTGTAATTACTGATACTTATGATCGTGAAGGAAAGATATTAGATACCAGTAGCATAGATATTCAAAAAGAAGAGATAGAAAAATGTATTAAATCTTTTACTGGAGATATATTTCAGATTCCACCTATGTATTCTGCTATAAAGATAAATGGTAAAAAATTATATGAACTTGCAAGAAAAGGTGTTGAAATTCCTAGAGAACCTAGGCCTATTACTATTTATGATATTGATATATTAGATATTAATATTCCTTTTGTTACATTCCAAGTTAAATGTTCTAAAGGAACATATATAAGAAGTTTATGCTATGATATTGGAAATAAAATAGGTTGCGGTGGAACTATGTGGAATCTTGAAAGAATTCAAAGTGGCATTTTTAATAAAGATACCGCTGTAGAGATTGATAGTATAAGTACCGATAACTTGATTGAGTATTTAATTCCTATTGATAGAATTTTCAATAATTTTGATAAATTAGTAATTAATACTACAGCAGAGAAATTGCTAATTAACGGGGTTAGGGTTTCAAATAAACATCTAATAAATAATGCCAAAGAAAATATTATGTACCGGATTTATAATGAGAATGATACTTTCTTAGGACTAGGTAGTAGAAATGATATTGGACTTAAAATAGAAAAACTATTACTTTAGGAGTTGAATAAATGTTAATATATGAGGATAATTTTAATACTAAGTTGATTGACAAAACCTATATAGCATTAGGTAGTTTTGATGGTCTTCATTTAGGACACATGAGTCTTATAAATAAGACATTAGAGTTAGCTAAGCTGAATAGTGCAAAGAGTATGGTATTTACTTTTAAAAATCATCCATTAACAGTTATTAATGAAGAGATAGCTCCTAGATTAATTATTTCTAATGATGTAAAAAGTAGATTACTTCAGAATATAGGAATAGATATATTAAATTTCGCAGAATTTAATATAAAATTTATGAAAATATCAGCTGAAGACTTCATTTATAATATAATTAAATATTATAACGCTAAGGGAATTGTTGTTGGATTTAATTATAGATTTGGATATAAGAATCTAGGAGATGTGGAATTACTATATAATCTAAGTAAGAAACTTAATTTTGAAGTGCATGTTGTAAAACCAGTTAAAATTAATGAAGAAATTATTAGTAGTTCTAAGATAAGACACTTAATATCTGAAGGTGATATAACTAAAGCTAATTATTTTTTAGATAAACCATTTATGTTAGAAGGTAAAGTTATAAAAGGAAAGCAATTAGGTCGGACAATACAATTTCCAACAATAAATTTAGATTATGATAAAAAGTTTGTACTTCCTCGTGGAGGGGTTTATTATACTATAGTTGAATATAATAATAAACAGTATAAGGGGATTACTAATATTGGATATAATCCTACAGTTAATGATAAAAAATTAAGTATCGAAACACATATACTTAATTTTGAAAAAGAGATATATGGTGAATCTGTGAGAGTATATTTTCACAAAAGAATAAGAGATGAAAAGAAATTTGATTCAATTGAATATTTAACTGAACAATTAAAAAAAGACAAAAGTTATGCTGAAAAGCAAATTTTTAACTATTAACAAATTATCCTAAAAAATAATTTACTTTCTATTGGTTATTTGTTATAATACATTTGAACCTTATCCTATGAATACTGACTGGCCGGCGGTATTCGTGGAATATAGGGGATTACAATTTTGGAGGTGGCTTTACATGGAAAAGGCTAGAAAAGAAGAATTAATTAAAGAATATGCAACACACGAAGGAGATACAGGTTCTCCAGAAGTTCAAGTTGCATTACTAACAGAAAGAATCAATCATTTAAACTTACATTTAAAAGAACATAAGAAAGATCATCACTCAAGAAGAGGTCTTCTAATGATGGTTGGTAAAAGAAGAGGTCTTTTAAACTACTTAAAAGATCAAGAGATTGAAAGATATCGTACTTTAATAAAAAGACTACAATTAAGAAAATAATTAAGAGCGGGCTAGTACCGCTCTATTATTTTAATTAATTTATCATTAAAAAGCATATAACAGGCAATAATAGTAATATATAGCATGTTCAAAGGAGGTAAACTAATGAACGATGATCAAAATAGAGAAGTAAATGTATTTGAGACAAAAATAGCTGGTAGAAAATTAAAAGGTGAAATTGGTAAGGTAGGAATGTTATCTGATTGTGCTTTAGTTATAAGCTATGGAGATACTGTAATTTTAATAAATGCCAATGCATCAAGTGAACCAAAAGAAGGTATTGATTTTTTTCCATTAAGTATTGAGTATCAAGAACGATTATATGCCGTTGGAAAAATACCTGGAGGCTTTATAAAGAGGGAAGGTAGACCTTCTGATAAGTCTATTTTAAATGCTAGAGCAATTGATAGACCATTAAGACCTTTATTCCCAGAAGGATATAGAAATGATGTTCAAATCGTATGTACTGTAGTATCTGTAGAACAAGATAATTTACCAAATATATTAGCTATGAATGGTGCTTCATTAGCATTATGTCTATCAAGTATACCATTTACAAAGCCAGTAGGAACAGTAGCTGTAGGTTTAATTAATGGCGAATTCATACTAAATCCAACTTCAAAGCAAAGAGAAGAAAGTATATTGGACTTAACAGTATGTGCTACTAAAGATAGAGTAATGATGATTGAAGCAGGTGGTCAGGAAATTCCTGAAGATACTATGTATGATGCAATTATGTTTGGATTTGAAGAATGTCAAAAAATTGCTTTATTCCAAGAAGAAATAATGAATAAATATGGAAAACCAAAAGCAGAAGCTAAGATATATGAGCTGAATCCTGAAATATCAAAAGAAGTAAGAGACTTCTCTTTTGAAATGCTAAAAGAAGCTATGTATATCACTGATAAAGATTTAAGAAATGACGCTATTAGTAAGGTTAAAGAACAAGTAAAAGCACAATTTGTTGAAAAGTATTCAGATAATATGGCAGATGTATCAGAAACAGTTTATCAAATTCAGAAAGAAATTGTAAGAAATGCGATATTAAATGAAAAAAGAAGACCTGATGCCAGAGGAGTTGACGAGGTAAGAAAAATTTCATCTGAAGTTTCAATTTTACCAAGAACTCATGGAAGTGGATTATTTACAAGAGGATTAACTCAAGTAATGACAGTAGCTACATTAGGATCTATAAGTGAAGTTCAAGTATTAGATGGAATAAGCGAAGAAACATCTAAACGCTATATGCATCACTATAACTTCCCATCATATAGTGTTGGAGAAGTTAGACCTCTGAGAGGTCCTAATAGAAGAGAAATAGGTCATGGTGCTTTAGCTGAAAAAGCTCTTGAACCATTGATTCCAAATGAAGAAGATTTCCCTTATGCTATAAGGCTAGTATCAGAAGTTTTAAGCTCAAATGGGTCTACTTCTCAAGCCAGTGTTTGTGCTAGTACATTAGCATTACTTGATGCTGGAGTACCTATTAAACGACCTGCTGCTGGTATAGCAATGGGCTTAGTAACAAGTGACGATTTATCTCAAGAAGAAATTTTAACTGATATACAAGGTATAGAAGACTTTTTTGGTGATATGGATTTTAAAGTTGCTGGAACTGAAAAAGGAATAACTGCAATACAAGTTGATACTAAAATTGAAGGATTATCAAGTTATTGCATAAGAAAATCTATAGATGATGCTAAAAAAGCTAGACTACAGATTTTGAAAGTAATGAATAGTTGTATTAACGAACCAAGAAATGAAGTTTCGTTATATGCACCAAAAGTATTCACAATGAAAATTAATCCTGCTAAAATTAAAGATGTAATAGGTGCTGGTGGTAAAACAATAAATAAAATTATTGATGAGACCGGAGTAAAAATAGATATTAAAGATGATGGATCAGTTTTTGTTACTGCTGAAGATTATGCATCTGGAAAAAAAGCTTTAGATATGATAGATGGTTATACTAGAGAAATAAAAGATGGTGAGATTTATTTAGGAAGAGTTACTAAGATAGCTGCTTTTGGAGCATTTGTTGAAATATTACCTGGAAAAGAAGGCCTAGTTCATATATCTAAACTTGATGTTAAACGTGTAAATAAAGTTGAAGATGTAGTAGCTGTAGGTGATGAAATATTAGTTAAGGTAACTGAAATTGATTCTATGGGAAGAGTTAATCTTTCTAGAAAAGATGCTATTAAAGACTCAGAAGTTGAAGAACAACAAGATAATACTGACGAAAAGTAGAAAGGCAGAGATGCCTTTTTATTTTATTCTATATTAATTAATAAGAATAACCAATTAATATAGAACATACATATATCTATGATGTATGTTAATAGGAGGTGCTAATCTATGGAAGATAGAACAAAACTTTATAGCGAAATGGAAAGGTATGAAATAATAAATATAAGTAACGGAGAAAAATATAATTTTCTCTTAAATAATGATATAATAATTGACGATGATGGATATTTAAAGTTCTTAATAGTAAATAACAATAAATCCCACTTTAGTTTTTTTGGAAGTAATGATTATTTAGAATTACCTTGGGAATGTGTCAGCAAGATAGGATCAAAAACTATAATTGTAGATGCAGAAGAAACTCAGGTAAAAAGATCTTATAAGTGAGCAAATTGCACAATTAGATTTTAAATACTCATAAAAATAAATTACTAAAAACACTAAAAAAGATAATAGCAAAGCTAAGCACTACCGTGCCTGTGGATAACCTATTAATTTTTGAAAATTATTTTACGCTACTTTCTTTAAGCCGTCAGGCTGATTAATTGCAATAGTAGCTGCTACTAATGTAATACAATTTAATAAAGCAAATATTTTAGCCTTACGGATTCCTTTGGAACGGATATTATCAGTGCTCAGATATTCCTTTAAGCGAGAGTTACATCTTTCAATAGAGCTTCTTTTATTGTAAACATCTTGCCATTTTTTTGAATCTCTTAAAGGATAGCTATAAAATCTGTTCTCTTTTTTATAATTTACTTTATAGCATAGACCATAATTAGAATTACTACACCATTTCATCCCGGAGGGACAGTTTACTTTATCAGTTGCATGAGGACATCTAAACTTTAAATAGTTTCCATCCTTTCCCCAATACGCTAATGGATATCCAAGAGAGCATATTGGATGAAAGTTCTCATTCATTCCTTCTGGTGGGGCATATGCTCCTCTAGTATTCAATGCTATTATAGGTTGAGCTTTAATAATATGAGTGATGTAATCATAGACTTTTTTATAGTCATAGCCTGAATCCATAATGTAATTCACTGGTTTAAATGTCGGACCATAGGTGTTTTTAAATTTAGCTATTATCGGTAAAGCTATATCTCCATCATTATAACTAGCAGGACTTAGTAATATGCTTAATGGCAATTCACTTTTGCAGTCAGCAAGTATGTGTAATTTAAATCCAAACCACTTTATTTTATTGCCATCTGTATCATTTTTAGCTCCCCAGTTAGGAGAAACTCCATCATTTTTAAGCTTAGATGATGGTTTAGATTTTTCATAAGCATTTAACTTAGTAGAATCTATAGCAACATTTTTACCATCAATAATGTTTAATTCTTTTGCTTTAAATATAAGAGCTTCAAAATCTCTTTCAAGCTCATTAGTGCTAGATATTTTATCTAAAAATCTACTAAATGTTGAGGCAGAAGGTACAGTATCCAAAATGTTAATACCGCAGGTATATCTGAAAACAGGATCTGTTTTAAGTCTATCGACTAGTTTTTTCACTGTTTTAATTTGCTCTAACTGCATTGCAATTAATGAATATAACAAAGTTAAAGGATTCCGCCCTTTCGGGCCGCGCATAGCGCTTTTAGGAGATAAAAAATTCAAGATATTAGTAAAATCTAATTGAGCAAGAATCAACTCTAATTTTGTTTTTGGTTGATATTTTATAATTTCCTCAAAGGATAATAGACATTGTTGTTGAATATACATAAGTGAGGTTCACTCCTTTTGTTGGTGATTTTGCTTGCACTTAATATATTCAACAATTTGGGGTGAATCTCCTTTTTGATTTATAAAAAAATTAGTTATATCAACTATTTAAAAATATGAAATTTGCTCAGATAGCAATTAATTTAATGGAGTATTTAGTGAGATTAATAGAAAATAGTTTATTTTGTTGTGACAATTTAGAATTGTTAGGTAAGATACCTGACGAAAGTATTGACCTTATATATTGTGATGTGCTATATGGTACAGGCAAAACATTTCCAGACTTTAAGGATATAAAAGCAGAAGAAAGAGTAGTAAAAGAGTTTTATGAATTTAGATTGTCTTTAATGAGAAATAAGCTTAAGCAAACTGGATCCATATATATACAGGTTGATACTAGGATTAATCATTGGATGAGAGTAATTATGGATGAAGTATTCGGGTATAATAATTTTAGAAATGAAGTAGTATGGTGGAAAAAGTCTTTTTCAGAAGGAGAAGATACAACATATTTAAAAAGGCATGATAATATACTTTTTTATAGCAAAACAGATAATTTTTATTCTGATCCACAATATATTCATAACAGTAAAAAGGAGAAAAGAATAAAAAAAGGATATTGGGATGCAGGAGATGCATATTTAATTTATAATAAAGAAAAATTTAATGAATTCAAAAATAAACAAATCTCATTAGGAAAGTTTAAAAATAAAAAAATAAAGGAAAGAATAAATGAGAGTCCTTCTTCTAGATGTCATGATGTTATTGATGATATAGAGATATTGAAGCATAACTCTCCAGAATATGTTGGTTATAGTACTCAGAAACCTATAGAATTAATGAAAAGATTAATATTAAGTAGCTCTAAAGAAAATGATTTAGTAGCAGATTTTTTTATGGGAAGTGGTAGTTTTGTTGTACAAGCTTCAAAATTAAAAAGACGGTATATAGGTTGTGATATAAATCCTAGAGCGGTAGAATTGTGTAAAAAGAGGTTGAGTTCTATTGATTAATGGTAATGAATATATTTCTTGAAATATGTTAAAACTTATATATTATATTTAATGGAAGAGATGAAATATATGTATAAGTTTTTAACTGATAAGGAAGAAAAAAAGATACTTAAGTCTAGAGCAGTTGGGACTACTGAGGAGATTAAAAAGAGATTAACAAACGTTGACAATACAGATGTATTAATTATACCATTCAATAAATTAAATCATTTTACTTATAAATACAGGGATAAATTAATACTACACTATCCTTCAAAGAAGTTTCTAGGAAGTTTAATGACTAAGTATATCTTAAAGAAAAAATTACCTATGCAGGGCATAATATTAATTAGTAATTCAAAAGATATTGTACCTTTTGCTGAATGTATAATAAATAATATATTTTTGCCAGAAGAATTAAATGACTATTGGAATGAAATATTAAATAAGAAGCAAACACTTACTGGAAATACATTATACCAAATTTATAAGGAATATTTTAAAGATAACTTTATTAAAAGTAATAGTAATATTGATAATGCTTTTGAAATATTTTTCAAGCAAGTAAAATATGATGATATGTTTATAATGGACAATATAATAAAGCTTAATGAAGAAGGCAGTAAAGTTCACACAGGAAATTCAGCATTATTATGGATTGAGTGTGAAGTATTAGAACATATAACAGCATCACATATTCATGTAAAGGACAGAAATGTATCATTTCGTAGATATTTGAAAAAATTTGAGTTTTACGGACAGTCTATAGCATATGGATTACCGATAAATGAGTATTTAAGATTTAGAACATATTTAAAAAATACATGTGATTATACAATAGGTAAAGAAGCTTTAAGAAGATCCTTTGTTTTTCTAGATGAGATTAATAAAATAGAAGCTATTAGTTATATGACTAGATATAAAGTATTCTCTGAACAAGCTTGGAGAGATATGTTATGCAAAGAACAATTAATATATAGAGATAATGAACTTAGAGATTATATATTATTATTCCACTTGATATGGGAAATTAAAAATAATAAAAGCTACGATTTAATAGATTATGATACAGAAGTTAGATGCTCAAATGTACAAAATAAAAACAAGAATTACTTTATAGATGCATATATTCAATTGTATGATATAAGCGATGATATAAATATCAAATTATATTTGGAGTTTAAGAATTATAGTAGAACTATTTATGACAAAGCAAAAGATTACGACTATCAACCGAAAGCAATACTAGAAAATAAATTTTATTTGGAAAGATATAAACATAAAGAAAAAGATAAGTGGTATTATGTAGCAGTAACTAAAGGGTCACCATATAAAGAACTTGGTAAAAAAACTGTATCGATAAGTGGGTTAAAGGAAGAAAACTATATTAATTTTACATGGAAAGAGATATTTACGATAATGGAAACTAAATTACAACAAAAGGCATATGAGTCTATAGATAAGAGTTTACTAAATTTTTTAAGATTTTTAGAGAGAATTTAGTATAACTTATTTGCAAATGTAGGTGCTATCATCATCAGATATTGGATAATATTTGATTGGAATTTTAACCCATTATTAGTAATTATTAATGGGGGTGATTTTGTGCAAGAGATATCGGTACCAGGGAAAGTTCTGAAAAAGTAGCCTTACTCCGAAAATATAAAATTTGGTGATTTTTATATTTCATAATTAGGCTAAAAATACTCAACAACCTTAATTTCGTTGAATATGTAGCCATTAATGGATTATATTTTGATTGTTATAAAAGCTGTATCACCTCAAGATTCATGATTTTTTAAAAGGGACCCTTTTTCCGAGGTTTCCTGGGAGTATGAGTTATTGATATTGCAGATAGATAACCTAAAAATTGTTGCTATGCCACTTTTCTTGTGACGAATATACTTATAAAAGTGATGAAAACCTTCGATAGAGGTGTAACGGTGAATCATATCATAAATGACGTAGACTATCATTGGAGTCCTTAATATGATTAGATTTAAGAGTGAACCTACAAGAAAAAAAGAAAGATATACAAGTGTTCGTAAGTAATAAATAAGGAGAATCCTCATATAAATGGGGTTCTCCTTATTTTGTTTTGTTTAAAATTATTATACAAAGGGACGAATTCAGAAAGATATATAACTAAATATATTCAAGTACCTTTTAATCATTTATAGAAAACAGCAGTTATTAGTTAATGAAAATCCTTCTTATTTTTTTATTAAATACCATAAATTTGTGAGGTATTGTAATATTACATTTAACTTTATTGAAAATGTAATATAATATACTTATATGTGTACTAGTTACTTAGGAGGAAATAATATGAAGAAAAAAATTCAAGTTTATGATAAAAGCATTGAAAGCGCAGGAATTTCTAAAGATTATAAGGAAGCTATAGCGGAATATATTTGGAATGGTTTTGATGCGGGAGCTTCAACGATTAGTATAACTACTCATATTAATGATCTAGGTGGGTTAGAATTTTTAGAAATTATAGATAATGGTAAAGGTATTTCTTATGAACACATCGATAATACATTTGGTGCTTTCTTAGTTTCTCAAAAAAATTATAATCCTAAGTGGTCTAATATACATGGGAGTAAAGGAAAAGGTAGATTTTCGTTTATAGCTTTTGCAGATAAAGCAATATGGGACACGGTTTATGAAATAGAAGAAACGAAGAAATCATATAGAATAGAAATAACATCTGAAGATAAAGACTTTATGGATATAAGTGATATTTTAGATTCAAAGCAGACGAATACAGGAACCAAAGTAATGTTTTATGGAATTATTGGATTAAGCAAAGAAAGTTTTCATACGTATGAGTTTAAGAAATGCATATCTAATATATTTGCATGGTATTTGTATTTGAATAAGGATAAAGGTTTTAAGATAATAATTGATGGAGAAGAGTTAGATTATAGTAATATCATTGATAATGGTATAAGTGAAACTATAAATATAGAAGTTGAAGATTTTCAATTTCAAGTGCATTTTATAAAATGGATAGGAAAAATCCGTGAACACTATTACTACTATTTTCTTGATAATGCTCAGTGTGAAAAGTATAAAGAGTATACATCATTTAATAAAGATAGTATAGAGTTTCCGCATAGTGTATATATTATTTCAGAATATTTTAGAGGATTTACTCCTGTTAGTGGCAAAAAAAATAGAAATCAGACCAATATATTTAGTAGAAATCAGAAGAATGAAGTGTTTGTAATTCTTTTAAAAGAATTACGGAACGTAGTTGAAAATAAAAGAAAAAGATTTATCAAGGAAGAAGCTCCTAAAATTATTGAAAAGTATAATAAGGAGGGGATATTTCCTAAATTTAAAAATAACAAATATGACCAGCAAAGAAAGAAGGATTTAGAGGAAGTTGTTTCTGAGATATATGCAATTCAACCTAGAATATTTAATAGGTCAGGTTTTGAACAGAAGAAGTCTGTTATAGGGTTTTTAAACTTATTACTTGATACGGATGAAAGAGAAAATATACTAAATATTATAGATGATATTACAAGGTTAACCCCTGAGGAGAGGGAAGAACTAGGGAATATACTTAAAAAGACTGATTTTTCTAGAATTATAAGAATGATTAAATTAATAGAGAATAGATATTTGGTTATAGAAATGTTAAAGAAATTAATATATGACTTATCTAAGTTTACTAATGAGAGAAACCATATACAAAAAGCAATTGAAAAGAATTATTGGTTGTTTGGAGAGCAGTATAATTTAGTTAGTGCAGATGAAAATTTTGAAAAGGCATTGAAGCAATATCTATATGTAATTGATGAAAGGGAAAATAAAGAAAGTTATAGAATAGAGAATCAGGATAGACTAAGAAGGCCAGACATATTTATTTGTCGTAGCAGAAAAGTAGAATATTTTAATTCAACCGAATTAGAAGAAAATATAATCGTTGAGTTAAAAGAACCAAATGTTGTGTTGAATAAGAAGGTTTATAGACAAGTAGAGGATTATATGGATTTAATAATAAATGAGAAGCATTTTAATAGTGCTTTAAGAAAGTGGAAATTTATATTGGTAAGTACTACCGTAGATGATTTTATTAAAGACTTATATAAATCTAATGAAGATAAAGGAAGACCATTTCTTGTAAGATGGCATGAAAGTTTTGAAATTTATGCAATGACATGGGATGATGTGTTTAAAGGTTTTGAAATAAGGCATACATATTTATTAGACAAATTACAATATAATAAAGCAATGATTCAAGAGGAACTTCAAGCAAAAGGCATACAGCTTTCAAGAGAGGGTTCAGATACTTTAACTGAACAGTTGATCGCTATTGGAGAGTAAAAAGTATATAAGTATTATATGTTGATTATAATGTACAGAAATATTTAAAGATAATAAGGAAGCAGAATCTCCAGATGATGGGGTTGCCTTACTTTATAATGGCTTAGGTTTGCGTTAAGTAAAAAGTCTATGTTATAACTGCTACGGTGAATTGAATCATAAATAAAAATGTTAAATAATGTATATACCCTATTATTCATGTAAATATATTGTTTTAATATATTAAAGTAAGTAAATTAGCTTAGTAATAGGTAACCATGTCAACATCGATACTCTTAAAATACTCACTATGTGAAGCTCATGGTGAGTATTTTTTTTATAATTATGAACATCTAAAAGTAAAGTTATTTTTGTTTTGTCGTTAAAAAACTCTTAAAAATATAATTCCTTATTAATATTTAATAAGGTAAATATTATATATATTTTTGAAAACCTCTTATAAAAAGTATAAATATGGTATATAATATATACGAACATAAGTTTGCGTTTGATATATTAGTAATTAGTAAGAGGTTGATGGGTTATGAAGAGATTAATTTTTCACATTGATGTAAATAGTGCATATCTTTCTTGGGAGGCTACCTATAGGCTTCAGCAAGGAGGAAAATTAGATCTTAGAGAAATTCCATCTGTGGTAGGTGGAGATGAGGAAAGTAGACATGGAATTGTTTTAACAAAGTCTATTCCTGCAAAGAAGTATAAGATTCAAACTGGGGAGACTTTGTATGAAGCTAGAAGAAAGTGTCCAGAAATAGTAATTGTACCACCAAGATATTGGTTATATATGCAATGCAGCGCTGCTATGCATGAAATACTACAGGAGTATACACCAACTATACAAAGGTTTTCTGTAGATGAAAGTTTCTTAGATTTTTCTAACATGGAAAACTTATATCCAGATTATATGGAACTTGCTGAAACTATAAGAGAAAGAATAAAGAAGGAACTTGGATTCACAGTAAATATAGGAATATCAAATAATAAGCTTCTTGCAAAAGTTGCTTCAGATTTAGAAAAACCAGATAAGATTCACACCTTATTTCCAGATGAAATAAGAAATAAAATGTGGCCACTTCCAGTAGAAGATTTATTTATGGTGGGAAGGGCTACAGCTCCTAAACTATATAAGCTAAATATTAATACAATAGGAGAACTTGCAAATTATGATGTAAATATATTAAAAAATATTCTAAAGAGTCAGGGAGAATTAATTTGGAATTATGCTAATGGTATAGATAATTCAGAAGTGAGGAAAAGTGATTATATTAAGATGAAAGGTATAGGGAACTCTACAACTATCTCTTTTGATGTAGAAGATAGGGAAACAGCCTATAAGGTATTGTTATCTTTATGTGAAACAGTAAGTATGAGATTAAGAGACACTAAGAACTGCTGCAGAGTGGTTTCAATATCAATAAGAGGTAGTGATTTAATATCTTACTCCCGTCAAAAGAAGTTAAGTACAGCCACAGATTC
>JAVBVX010000040.1:0-13078 GCA_036677665.1 Clostridium sp.
TGATTTTCTTACATAGGAATTGTATATGTGTATGAAAAAGTGAGTTAAATAGATATATAAAGAAATTTTTGCTTTTATTTAAAGTCTTATAAGATTTATATAAAAGTTATTATAATAGATTTGATATGATATAATAAATGAAATAGAATATTTTGGAATGGATTTGTTGAGGGGGATTATATACTATGGAAGCTTTACTTAAGAAAATAGATAAGTTAGCTATATTTTTTATAATGTATACAATAATTTTTTTAGTATTCTTTAAGACGTTAACTTATACACTACCTTTTACTTTAGCACTGATATTTTCAGCAATATTAGCAAAACCAACTAAAACTTTGGTGAACAAGTTAAAAATAAAGAATGCACTAGCATCTCTAGTAACTACGGTAACATTTTTTATAGTTATTATGGGACTACTAATTTGGGGAATATCGAATTTAAGCCAAGAGGCAATTCAATTAGCAAAAAATACGCAGATATATGTCTCTAATAGTCATGACTTATTTTCTAATTTTTATGAGAAAATTTATAGATACTATAGCAATCTAGACCCAACAATTACAACTACAATAGAAAAAAACTTCTCAAGTACATTAACTAAAGTTTCTAACGCCACTATAAGCATTACAAGTGCTATATTAGGAGGAATTATTTCTTTCTTCTCATCTATACCATACATATTTATGGTGATATTCTTTACACTTATAAGTACGTATTACTTTACGAAAGATATGACTAATGCAAAAGATAGAGTGCTTAAGATAATGCCAACAGAAAAAAATCATAAAATATATGATACTATAAATGAAACTAAGAGGATGTTAGTACATTATTTCTTCTCATATTTAATAATTGTATCTATAACCTTCTTAATAACTTTTGCTGGATTCTTAGGTTTAGGTGTAAGGTATGCCTTATTATTAAGTGTTTTATCTGCAATATTTGATATGCTACCTATACTTGGAATGGCAATGATTTATATACCTGTTGCACTAGTTTTCTTTTTATCTAAGAATTATTTTGTAGGAATGGCCATATTAGTATTATATTTATTAGCTATGGTAGTGAGGCAAATAGTAGAACCTAAAATAGTATCCACTTCCCTTGGGGTTCATCCTGTAGCTATAATAGCAGCACTATTTATAGGACTTATGGCTAACGGTATATTGGGAATGATTTTTTGTGTTTTCCTCGTAATATTTTATAATGTATTGAATAGAGCTGGAGTATTATAAGAATTTTACGACGTAAAATTCTTAAAAGGAGGGTAAGTAGATATGAATAAAAAAATAGGAATACCTAGTATATTAGTAATTATTTTATGCATATCAGGTTTTATGCTGTATACAAATAATATGCTCCCTATTTTGCCACCTAACTCCGGAAGACTCTACTATGAAAGTGGACAACTAAATTATATTGGTGAAGTAAAAGATGGGAAAGCAAATGGAAAAGGTAAGATATATTTAGAAAGTGGAGAATTATATTATAAGGGCATAGTAAAGGATGGAAAGCCAGAGGGGTATGGAAAGTCATATTATGAAAATGGTAAGTTAAATTATGCGGGAGAATGGAAAGCAGGAATATATGGCGGTAAAGGAAAAATATATTATGAAAATGGGAAATTAAATTATGAAGGCAATTTAGAGAATGGAAATGCAAATGGAGAAGGAAAATATTACAGTGAAAGTGGTGTTTTAGAGTTTCAGGGCATTTTTTATGAAAATGAATTAATAGAGGAAAAGAATGTAAGTTTCTAAGAGCGGTTCAAGGATAGTTAAAGGATAAAATTTGGTTTTAGTGAAACAATACATATTATAAATATCTAAAATGAAACTTTGATATGAAGAGGACGGTATATATGAAAACAATTTTTACTACAGAATTAAATGATAATGATGTTATAGCTACTTGTTTTATGGTAATGAAAAAGTTAACTAGAGAAAATGGAAAACTTATTGCTTATATTGGAGATAAGACAGGAGATGTAAAGGCAGAAATACCAGATGAAAATGATATACTTAAAGTTGGGGATGTAATTTGGATAAGAGGATTTAAAGATAGAATTTTATTAGTAGAAGAATTTAAAATAGAAAATGACTATGATATTAATAACTTTCTTCCTACTGTGCCTATTCCTATAGAAGAAATTATGAGTGAGATGGATAAGATTTCAGAAGAGGAATTTACTACTGAAGAGACAAAAGCTTTAAATGATTACTTTTTCAAAAATGAGAATTTTCTAGTGAGATTTAAAAAGGGTATTGGAGGACTTAGACAGCATCATAACTATATAGGTGGCCTTGCTGAACATACACTTAATGTAATGTATATGGCTAAAGTTCTAGCACACAGATATGATTGTAGATCTAAAGAAATAGCTGTTCTTGCGGCAAAGCTCCATGATATTGGAAAGATAGAAGAATATTTTGTAGATGGTCCTTTTTCAGTTACAATGCGAGGAGAAATGGAAGGACATATTGTAATAGGAATAGGAATGATAGAAGAAGCTTTTCGCTTAGGTGGAGATATATATAGTGAAGAGTTTAAGCATATATTAAAGGGATGTATAGTTCAACATCATGGAAAGCCTGAATTTGGTTCTCCTAAATCAACAAATACTACAGAAGCATTTGTTGTACATTATGCAGATTATATAGATGCAACCTTTAATAAAATAGAATTAGTAAAAGCAAATACTGAACCAGGAACTTGGTCAGAATATGATAGAAGAATTGGAACAAGAATTTTTGTTTAGTAACAGCAAAAAGACCAGCAATGATGTTGGTCTTTTTATTTAACTATGATTGAACACGTGGTTTAGTAGGATCGCATTCAATTAGCTTTATATCTGAAACTTGAGATAACTTTGTTAAGTAATAACATTCTTCTCTATACATATGATCCAGTAATAGAGGAGTTAAGGTTCCTAAAACTTTTTTGGATTTAACCAATTCCTCAAGCTCTTTTAGAAAACATTGAAAAGCTGTCATTTTAACTTCTACTTGATTATTTAATCTGTCTAAGGCAGGAAATTCTGTTAAACAACTTCTCATGTATCCCAGAAATTCAGTTGATTTAATATACATGTTTTTAAAAGTTTTAGCAAAATCTTTACTTATGTGGATTAGATCTGTCTCTACCATATCAAGAGAACTGCCAATTGCAGAAGCATGACCAGCTCCATCGGGAAGCCAAAGTATATGGTGGTGTATAGCATGAGCAACAGGTAATTGATTTCTAATAATATAATTTAAAACAATTAAATATTCCTGAACTTCATTTACCATATGGTTTATAAATGTAGGTGGTAATTCTATTTTTATATTACCCACCAGTTGTTCACTTATTATATATAACTTAAAATTAAGAATATCATTAGCAGCTTTATATGCACTGTGGGTAAGTGACATTAATTTTTCAGCAGATAAATTTTTTCTTGACTCCTTTAGTAAATTATCAAATAAATTAATAAAGTGCTGAGCCTTCTCTATTGCCTCTTTTTCACTCGGTGCTAAAGCATCGAAGAGAAAGTGTGAATGGTCCCCTAAAATTTGAAGCCAGAAACGGTGTTCAAAATAGATGGTTTTTTCCAAATCAGTAATTATCAATACTAGTTCCCCCTTAGAATAATACCTTCTATAATATTCTAGAAATAATCAAAAAATGTTTATTTCTATTATAAAAAAAAGGTATTTCGTTGATAATAAGATGGTTTAACTATACTCTGTATATAAGTAGAAAAAAATAGGTAGAATAAAACATATGAGATATGAAAGTAAAGATTTAAAATAAAATGCGGGAGTGTGTTTAGCAGTGGACTCAACAACTATAATCCAATTAATGATATTAATATGCCTCATAGGGTTCTCAGCTTTATTTTCTGCCTCAGAGACAGCTTTAACATCCTTAAGCAAAATTAGAATAAGACAAATGGTTGAAGATGAAGTTAAAGGAGCTGATCTAGTAAATAAATTGGTAGAAAACCCAAGTAAGATGCTGAGTGCTATATTAGTAGGAAATAATGTGGTAAACATAGGAGCCTCAGCCTTAGCAACGTCTATTGCTATAGAACATTTTGGAGAAGGTGGAGTAGGAATTGCTACTGGAATTATGACTATATTAGTTCTAATATTTGCAGAAATAACACCTAAATCATTAGCTTCTAGGAATCCAGAAAATGTTTCTTTGAGAGTTGCAAGGAGCATATTTTTTGTTACTAGCTTATTAAATCCCGTTGCAATAGTCTTCACTTATATTACTAACTTCATAATAAGACTTTTTGGTGGAAAAGGAGATAACACAAAACCTTTTATCACAGAAGAAGAATTAAAAACTATGTTAGATGTAAGTCATGAAGAAGGAGTTTTAGAAATTGAAGAAAGAAAGATGATAAATAATGTATTTGAATTTGGAGATTCACAGGTAAAAGATGTTATGGTTCCAAGAACTGATATGGTTGCCATAGAAGCAACCTCCAGCTATTCAGAAATTTTAAATACTTTTAAAGAGGAACAATTTTCACGTATACCTGTATATAGAGAGAGTATAGATGATATAATCGGAATTTTGCATATAAAAAACCTAGCTTTTATAGATGAAAAAGATTTTGATATAAATGAAGCACTAAGAGAGCCATACTTTACATATGAATATAAAAAAATCACAGAATTATTTGAGGAAATGAGAAAAGCAAGAGCAGCATTAACTATAGTGTTAGATGAATATGGTGGAACTTCTGGTTTAGTTACAATGGAAGATCTAGTAGAGGAAATAGTAGGGGAAATTGAAGATGAGTATGACGATTACGAAATTGGAATACAGGTTATTAAAGAAGATGAGTATATAATTGATGGTAATATAAGAATAGATGTAGTAAATGAAATGATAGGAACGAATATAGAATCAGAAGACTTTGATTCTATTGGAGGATTTGTAATTGGAGAGCTAGGAAGGTTTCCAGATAAAGGGGAGACTTTAGAGTATCAAAATATAAAGTTTATTATAGAAGAAATAGATAAAAATAGAATAAAAAAGATGAAAGTAATTACTTAGAAAGTGGTTAAAGTATAGTAGCTAGTGACTGATTTAAAAATGTCACTAGCTATTTAAATTTACATTTTGTGTAAAAGTATGAATTTTATTATTAAGTATTTACTATTATAAGTTAAAGTTAATAGAAATTTGTGATATAATAGATTATACAAAATAAAAAATTAGGAGTGTGTTTTAATTTGGATTCAGACAGTACGTGGCAGTTAATTACTTTAGGAATTCTTCTTTTTTTATCAGCCTTTTTCTCAGCATCAGAAACAGCCTTAATGTCTCTAAGCAAGATAAGAATAAGACATATGGTAGACGAAAAGGTAAAAGGTGCAAGCTTAGTTGGTAAACTTATAGAAAACCCAGGCAAGTTATTAAGTGCTATACTTATTGGCAACAATGTAGTTAATATTGGAGCATCAGCCCTTGCAACTTCTCTAGCTATAATTTATTTTGGAGAGAAGGGAGTAGGGATTTCAACGGTAATAATGACAATACTAGTATTGATCTTTGGAGAAATAACTCCAAAGTCTATAGCTACAAGAAATTCGGAAAAGGTCTCCCTAAAGGTTGCGAAGCCCATCTATTTCATAACACTTATACTAAATCCCATATCTATGATATTTACTTATTTAACTAATTTCGTCATTAGATTATTTGGTGGAAAAGTAGATATGAACAAGCCTTTTATAACAGAGGAAGAATTAAGGACTATTGTTGATGTAAGTCATGAAGAAGGTGTTTTAGAAGTAGAAGAAAAACAAATGATTTACAATGTATTTGAATTTGGAGACTCACAGATTAAGGAAGTTATGGTTCCAAGGACAGATATGATAGCAGTAGATGTAGAGTCAACTTATGAAGAGATAATAAGTGTGTTTAGAGAGGAACAGTTTTCACGTGTACCTGTATATAAAGATTCAATAGATAATATTATAGGTGTACTTCATGTTAAAAGCTTATTTTTCTATAATAGTAACAATGAAAAGTTTGATATAAATAAATTTATGATAAAACCTTATTTCACTTATGAGTATAAAGCTACCACAGAGTTATTTGAAGAGATGAGAAAAAATAGAGTAGCTATGTCTGTTGTGTTAGATGAATATGGTGGTACGGCAGGAATTGTAACTATGGAGGATTTAGTAGAAGAAATAGTTGGAGAAATCGAAGATGAATATGATGATTATAATCATAATGAAATAGAAGTTATCAAAGAAGATGAATATATAGTTGATGGAAGTGCTAAAATTGATTTAGTAAACGAAATGATTGGGACTAGCATTGAATCAGAAGATTTTGATTCGATTGGGGGCTTTGTAATAGGAGAAATAGGCGGTTTCCCTGAAAAAGGTGAAGTTGTAGAATGCGGAGATATTAAATTTGTTATAGAAGATATAGACAAAAATAGAATTAAGAAATTAAAGATCTTAACTTTAAATAATTAATATTAAGAAAATCACCTATGATTTTAATAAAATCATAGGTGATTTTTATTTTTAGTTTATAGAAAACTAGGGTGTGCAGAGAGGAACCTATCGCCGTAGCCAACCTTTTGTCTAATAAATAACACTATGTAAAAAATGTAAATTAATAATTAGTTAATAAAAAATAGAAAAACATGATAAATTTATAGAGACAACACACTAATTATTTAAAATTTTTAAAATGAAAAGGATATCATTATCGAATTAATAATTGACACTTTAACAAAATGAGAATATAATAACTAATATAGTAAATAAATTATCAATGTGTTAAGAGAAAGAAAATAATATTAACGAATTGATAATATGAATTTGAAATCAGGTATAGGGTGTGAATTATTAAGGGGGGTTATGGTATGGATTTAACAACATTAGTAAAATCAATTGACACAGTATGGGTTTTAATTGCAACAGCATTAGTGTTTTTTATGCAAGCAGGGTTTGCAATGGTTGAGGCAGGATTTACAAGAGCTAAAAATGCAGGAAACATTATTATGAAAAATTTAATGGATTTCGTTTTAGGAACACTAATTTTTTGGATTTTAGGATTTGGACTTATGTTCGGTGAAGATATTGGAGGAATCATAGGTAAAGTAGATTTATTTACAAGAGGAAGTTTTGAACATTTAGGACTTGGAATTCCACTTGAAGCATTCTTAATATTCCAAACAGTATTCTGTGCTACAGCTGCTACTATAGTTTCAGGGGCAATGGCAGAAAGAACAAAATTCAAATCATATTTAGTTTATAGTTTTATAATTAGTGCATTTATTTATCCTGTAGCAGGTCATTGGATATGGGGTGGTGGATGGTTATCACAATTAGGATTCCACGATTTTGCAGGTTCAACAGTAGTTCACTCTATAGGTGGATGGGCTGCTTTAATAGGAGCTAAGATATTAGGACCAAGAATAGGAAAGTATTCAAAAGATGGAAAAGCTCATGCAATTCCAGGACACAGCATTACACTTGGAGCACTAGGCGTATTTATATTATGGTTTGGATGGTTTGGATTTAATCCAGGATCAACATTATCAGGTACAAACGTAGATTCAATATCTCATATATTTGTAACAACTAACCTTGCAGCTGCAGCAGCTACATTAGTTGCACTTACAATTACATGGACTAAGTATAAAAAACCTGATGTAAGTATGACATTAAATGGTTCACTAGCAGGACTTGTTGGAATAACTGCAGGTTGTGATGTAGTTACTCCAGTAGGAGCAGTTATAATAGGATTAATGTCAGGATGTGTAGTTGTATTTGGAATAGAAACAATAGATAAAGTATTTAAAATAGATGACCCGGTAGGAGCTATAGGGGTTCATTGTTTAAATGGTGTATTTGGAACATTAGTTGTTGGGTTGTTTGCAGTAGAAGGTGGATTATTCTACGGTGGAGGACTTAGATTACTAGGAGTTCAATTGGCTGGAGTAGCATCTGTTGGATTATGGACATCTGTAACAGCATTTATAATGTTCAAAGCTATAAAAGCTACAATAGGATTAAGAGTAAGTGCTGAAGAAGAAATTACAGGATTAGATTTAACAGAGCATGGTATAGATAGTTATGCAGATTTTAAATCAAAGGCTGTAGTAGAATTCACAGGAAGTCCTTTTAATGTAAATTCATAATTGATAGTTAAATGTAATTGCCAAATAAGGGGGGAATAGAATTGGGAGATAAGATTACTAAAATAGAAATTATCACAAGAGCTAATAAATTTGAAGAATTAAAAGAGGCTCTAAATGAAATAGGTGTTACAGGAATGACAGTAACTAATGTTCTTGGATGCGGAATGCAAAAAGGATTTCCAGAGTACTATAGAGGAGTACCTCTTGATATGAATTTAGTTCCAAAAGTTAAGATAGAAACTGTAATCTGTGAAGTACCAGTAGATTTAGTAGTAGAAACAGCTAAAAAGATATTAAACACAGGAAAAATTGGAGATGGAAAAATATTTGTATATGAAGTGGCAAATGTTATAAGAATCAGAACTGGTGAAGAAGGCAGAGCTGCATTACAAAATGATTAATTACTTGACTATAGAGATAAAATAGTACCCTGTTAAAAAGACATGCAATCTTATTGAATTGCATGTCTTTTTACGTTTCAATATTAAACTAATATTAATTCTCAAAATGGAAAAGCTACAATTAATGAAATTTAAAAGAAATATATGATAAAGTTATAGGAAAAGTTTATGATAACATACAGAATAAATAAGGAAAAGGTAAAACAAATATTTAACTTTGTAGTAATTATATTTACAGCAACAATAGTTTTAGCCTTTGCCATTTTTACGCAAGGTTTAGAGGAATTAATAAATAACATTAAGAGTTTAAATCACTGGTGGATTTTAATAGCAATAAGCTTTATGTTCATTTGTTGGGGAATTGAAGCAATAATTTTTCATAAGCTCGCTTTATTATTTCATTCTAAGCAAAAATTAAAAGTATCTATTAGAGCAACCATGATAGGTCAATTTTTTAATGCAGTAACTCCCTTTGCCTCAGGAGGACAGCCAGCACAGTTATATTATATGATAAAGTCGGGTATTGATGGAGGAGCTTCCACATCTATTCTTACTATAAAATTTATTTTATTTCAAAGCATATATATTCTTTACTCTATTGTAATAGTCATATTTAAATTTTCTTTTTTTAAGGAATACTTATCTAATCTATTATACGTATCTATGATAGGATTTATTGTAAATATAAGTCTTATTAGTTTTATAATAATAGTAGCGACAAATAAAAAAGTGGCTAAATTCATATTAATAATCTTTTTAAGAGTTTTACAAAGTATAAGAATAATTAAGTCTACAGAAAAAGTTAGAGAAAAGGTAGATAAAGAATTAAATAGCTTCCATGAGAATATAATAATAATATGTAATAATTTAAATATAATGATAAAGACAGCTTTACTGACGATGCTTCAATTAATAACTTATTCCTCTATAACTTATTTAATATATAGAAGTTTTAATTTAGAAGGAAGTAGTTTGTGGAATATAGTATCAGCACAAACGTTTTTAACTATGATAACTTCTATTATACCTCTCCCAGGGGCATCCGGTGGGTCAGAAGGGGGATTTTATTTATTTTTTAAAATGTTTTTTACTAATAGTAATATAGTTTCTGCAATGATATTATGGAGAATGATAACATATTATTTAACCATTATTGTAGGTAGCTTTTTTACAGCGAAATAATAAACGAATAAATATAGGACTTTATTAAAGTGTAGTGCAATTGCAATAAAGATGTGATATTATAATAAGTAATAATTGTTAAATACTCAAAAAATTACATTATTCATTAAATGGGAGGAATGGAATATGAAAAATTTACAAGAAGTAATTAAAAGTATAGAAGATGGAAGTGTAAAATTAGAATTAGTAAAGGATAGTAATATTGCAGATTCATCAACCACTCTAGTTAACCCAGATGAATACAAAAGAGTATACGCGTTTCCAGACGATGATGCCCTTAAAGCAATATATGTAAAAGGTGAAGAATACTATTATGGAGAGAGAATATACTGTGCAGATCAAGCTCAAGCAGGTTCTTGTAACATAGAGTATGAAAAATTATATAAAGTAATATAAGTATATAAAGTAATATAAGTATATAAAAATTTAGACTTAACAGGGTGGTTATATTATAACCACCCTTTATTATTAGGAGTAAATATAGTAAATAATCATATAATAATATTAATCATTTCGGAAAGGAAGCAATAATTAAAGCGAGGATAAATATATGAAAAACAAATCATCCTTAAAGAAATATAAAATTAATATATTGAGAATTACTATAGCATTTATTGCACTTTACTTTATATATAGTGAAGGAGGAGGACAATTAAAAAAATATGATTTTAGAGAGGTCATAAGTCTACTGTACAGCCTAGAGTTATGGAAGGTTATAATTCTCTTTATTTTTGGATTTATTGCTGTAAGTAGTATGACGGTATATGACTATGTTCTTCTAAAACATATTAAATATGAGTTACCAATTTCAAAGGTATGGAAAATAGCTTGGATATCTAATAGTTTTAATAATTTTCTAAGCTTTGCTGGACTTACAGGTGCAAGTCTCAGGACTTTTCTTTATAAAAAGCAAGGTATTTCAACTAAAGAGGCTATTTATGGCAGTGCTATGATGGCTCCATCAACTATCATAGGAATATGTGTAGCCTCATGGTTATTGATATTTAATATATTTAAGGTAAGGGCAATACTGAGTAGATATGAGTTTTTATGGATAGGAGTAATAATTTTTGCTGTGTATTTAATAGTATATATTTTATTATACGAATGGAAGTGGCTTAATAAGAAAATTGTATCAAAAGTACAAAGCTGTGAGAACAATCCTAAGGAGTTAAGATGGAAGTTAATAAGAGCTTCCTTAGTTGAGTGGACTTGTTTAGGTTTATTCTTTTGGATAGTCTGTATGAGCTTTACTAGAGAAATCATGCTTTTAGAAGCATTAGGAGTTATAAGTATAGCCGCAATTGCTGGTATAATAAGCTTTATTCCAGGAGGCATGGGATCCTTTGATTTGATATGTCTAGTAGGATTAGAAACTATAGGAGCAAGTTCTCAAAAAGCTATGGCAATACTAATTACTTTTAGAATATTTTACTATATAATGCCTTGGTTTTTAGGAGTAATTCTCGGTACCACAGAAATTATAGATAGGAAAGATTATAGAACTATTTGAATACAATTATATAAGAAAGTATAAAAGGGAGGTAATAAAGTGAGTAAAACTTTAAAAACAGTACTTATAATAGTAGCCGTAATTTTACTTATAGCTATGCCATTTATGGGTAGCTACAATAGTATGGTAACCTTAGAGCAAAGGGTTATAACAGCAGAGGCTGATATAGAAACTGACCTACAAAGAAGAAATGATTTAATTCCTAATCTTGTAAACACAGTTAAGGGATATGCGACTCAGGAAAAAGAGATATTTACAGAAATAGCTAATGCAAGAGCAAAACTAGGTGGAGCTCAAAATGTTAATGAAAGAGCCAATGCAGATGCAGAACTTTCATCTGCTCTATCTAGATTGTTAGTTGTAGTAGAACAATATCCAAATTTAAAATCAAATCAGAATTTTATTGATTTATCAGTGGCTTTAGAAGGAACAGAAAATAGAATAGCTGTAAAAAGACAAGATTATAATAAAGCAGTAGACTCATATAATACTAAAATAAGAAGATTCCCAGGGTCTATTCTTGCAGGAGTTTTTGGATTTGAGAAAAGGGAATATTACAAAGCTTCAGAGGGAGCTAAAGAAGTTCCTAAAGTAGACTTTACAACTTAGCTTCACAAAAGGGGTGAAGAAATGAAGTTAAATAAAATTACGCTGAGCAAGTTATCAATAATTCTATTAATCTTTATAACTAGTATGTTCGTACCAAGCTCTATAGCTAAGGGAGCAGTAGAATATCCAAACCCAACAAATCTAAAATATATAAATGATTATGTAGGAATAGTAGATGGAGATACAAAAGAGTATTTGTTTTCTGTGGGTAAAGAATTAGAAGAAAAAACAGGAGCACAGGCAGTAGTTGTAGTAATAAAATCCCTACAAGGAAGAGATATTAGAGATTATGGAATAAACTTATTTAGAAATTGGGGCATAGGACAAAAAGACATAAATAATGGATTACTAATCCTTGTAGCACTAGATGAGAAAAAGTGGTCTGTAGAAATAGGTGGTGGGCTTGAAGGCCCCGTTCCAGATATTTTAAGTAGTAGAATTATGCAAAGTGAAGCCGTTCCAAATTTTCAAAGAGATGATTATAGTTCTGGAATTAGAAGAGCGTATACAATCTTTGCTGATGTAATAGCAAAAGAATATGAAGTTACCTTAGAGAAAAATGAAAAAATAAATTATAATATAAATACAGAGGGCAATAGGCAGCAAAGAAGTCCTTTTCCTATGTATATAATGCTAGGAATGCTATTATTAGATGTGGTATTTAATAGGGCAAGAATAATAAGATTTCTATTACAAATTATGTTTTGGAACTCTATCTTCGGAGGACGTCGAGGAGGTCGTGGAGGCGGAGGCTTTGGCGGCGGTGGCGGATTCGGAGGCGGCGGAGGAGGCTTCGGTGGAGGAAGCAGCGGAGGCGGCGGATCTTCGGGAGGCTGGTAACGTCAAATTAGCTTTTTTCTTTAGTATTAAAAAACATGTTATGCAATTTTTGCATAACATGTTTTTTTAGATTAAGCTAAAAAATCGGCATAGCCGACTTTTTTATTTAATAGTGAACTCTAACTAAATGAAACTTAATACTTTTATCGCTCCAGCCAAGATCCCAAGGTACTCTATATCTATCTGTATTATGACAGTTAACAAGGGCGTAACCTTTAGAGTCAGCACCAGTTACAACGGATATATGAGTAATTCTACCTTTCTTTTCATAGGCTACAAAGTCACCAGGTAAAAGCTTGTAAGAGGCTTTATACACTTTATTATAGCTTCCAGAGGCAATTACAGATGCTCTTCCACTGCCTA
>JAVBVX010000041.1:0-4801 GCA_036677665.1 Clostridium sp.
TTAACTCTCATCATTAAATGCTTTATATGTTTCTCTTTTGTTTGTACTTGAAGATGCACATGATTTGTCATTAAACAATAGCTTATTATTTCATATTGATTATCTAAAAATTCAATAGCTTCCTTTAATATTGTCATATAAACTTGATAATCTTCATCATCCCTATAAATATCATTTCTCCTATTTCCTCTAGTGGTTATATGATACATTGCATTTGGATACCATTCTCTTAATTTCCGTGAGCGTTTTTGTTTTTCTTTTTCCTCCATAAACACCTCCTATTTTCATTGTCTTGAGTAAATATAGGCGTCACCGCCTATACTCCTCTACAGAACCGTACGTGCCCTATTAAGGCATACGGCTCTTCACATCATATTATATTCATCTATAGAATAAGCTTACGCTTATTGTTGGTTCTAATATCGGAAAAGTTCTCAAAAGTCCATTATAAAATGTATCAGCTGTGTAGCTTCTTTTCTGACTTCTTCTATTAAGCCATTTAAAAAGCAGCCATTTAACAGCATTTTGAAAACTTTTCACACTCCTTGTATTATCGGTAACTCCATAATACTGATAGTGTCCTCTTAGCTTTTGATTAATTTTCTTAATCAATTCGCCGACAGGCATTATTCTATTATTCTTAATCCATTCTTTCATTGTCTTGACTTTACTTCTAAATTTCTTCTTACTCGTCTTGACCTTACAACGAAAGAATCCTTTCTTACCATCTTCGCTACAATAAAACGTAAATCCTAGAAAATCAAAGGTTTCAGGTTTTCCTAGACCTAGCTTCTCTCTGTTTTCTTTAGCAAATCTCCCAAATTCTAATATCTTTGTTTTCTCTAAGGCAAGCTCCAATCCAAACTTCTTGAATCTATCAATAAGCCTTAAGTAGAATGCTTCTGCTGTATTTTATACATAGCATATGTACCAAAATTTAAGTAAAAAATCTTCCACATAGACAAGCCTTAATTATTACTAAGGTTTTTTAACCAGTCCTTAGTTTCTTTTAGTCTATAAGAATTTCCATTCATATTTATTACAAATGATTTATGAGTCAACCTATCGGTCATAGCTGCTGTCATTACAGGATCTGCAAAGATTTCTCCCCATCTATCGAAAGATAAATTTGTGGTTATTATAGTTGATTTTCTTCCAGTTCTTATCGATAGATTGGTAAAAAGTAATTCAGCCCCTTCCTTATCACAAGATATATATCCAAATTCATCAAGTATTACTAAATCATATTTAGCTAATTTATTTTGATAACCACGCAAGCTTTTAGCTGAGCGTAGCTCTTTAAGTTGAGTGATAAATAAGGGAACTGTTGTAAAAAAAACTTTATATCCTTCTAAGCAAGCTTTTATTCCTAAACCTATAGATATATGAGTTTTACCCGTACCTGGATTCCCTGAAAGAATAACATTTTGACCATTTTCTATGAACTTAAGGCTGCTTAGATGCTTTAATTTAGTTTGAGCATCCCTTGGTAGATCTTCGATAGATAAATCTTCTAAATATTTTCTGTAAGGGAAATTTGCCAGTCTTAACCTGGATTGAGTTAAATTGTATTCCCTTATATCATGTTCCTTTTGTAATAATGTAAATAGAAATTCTTCATAGCTTAAATTGTTTTTATTAGCATCATCAATAGCGTTAGCTATATCTGTCTTTATGACATTTAACTTTAGGCAATTAGCATAATCTTTAATTTCTTTAATGAAAGATTTTTTATCTTGATTCAATTTTAGTATCAGCTCCTTTAGTTGTTTAAAAGATTATTAAAATCATCTAACATACTGATAGAGTTCTGTACTATATCTGAGTTATAGTTTTCTAAGTAAATAACTTTTTCATCTTCTTTTCTTCCACAGATAAATTCTATTTTATCTATTGAAATGGTAGTAGGACATGTATCTTTAAGTTCACTGATAGCACACTCTACTTTAGATAAACCGTAGGTTCCTACTAATTGTATTAACTTTATAAAATCACGTTCTTCATTAGTAAAATAAGCTGCATAAATATCCCTTAATTTATAGTTTAATTGAGAGAAAGCTGTGCTATTAACCAATGCCTTCGGCTTTCTTGTAAGTGTATACATATAATGATCTATATTTATGCTCCACCTATTAGTTCCAAATACTTTATTATGTTCAGCAATTTTTTCTTCATTATAATAAATTAATATCTTTGATGAATATATTTTGCATCTAACCATAACCCCTACAAAAGAGTCTGGAACTGAATAGTAACAAGAATCTATCATAATAGATGAATACTTATTAACTCTACAATCTTGAATTTTTGCAGTTTCATATATTGGCATTTCAGGTAATAAAAATTCTTTTTCTTCATCAAGCAATTCTTTTGCACTCTTATTTGAGTTATATATTTTCTTTAGATTTATACTTTCTAATATTTCTTCCAAATGCCTGTTAGCTTCATCTAAGGAATTGAAAATTATATTTCTAGAGAAAGCTTTTCGCCGTATATATTCAACGCTTCGCTCTACATGACCTTTTTCATTTCCTCTGTATGCATTACAAAATCTAAAGTTAAACTTGTAATACAAAGATAATTTTAAAAGTGCTTCCGTAGCTTCTTTTTCTTTGTCTCCGACAAATCTTCTAACAGCAACCTTTGTATTATCATACACTACTGTTTTATATGCTCCTTTAATATGGTTAAAAAATAATGCATGAGCTTCTAAGAAACAAAATGTATCTTGCTTAGGAAATAATCTAGCCCATCTATAATTGCCGTAGGCTGATGTAAAAACAGCTAATTGATATTCTCTTAATATTCCATCTTCTGTTTCCAATTTAACAACTCCAAAATCAAACTCCACAACATCTCCTGGTGTATATTCTTGTCTTATATATGCCTCTTTACGTTTTCTTTCTATAGAATTTACAGCCTTAACCAATGAAGCATAACTAATATTAAAACCTTCTTCGAGCAGAGCTTCATACATATCTATTTTCTTCATCTGTTGCTTTGACAGACCTCTCAACCTTTTTTGTTCATTCTCTTTTAAGAAGGATTTTAATTTTTCAACCACTTCCGTGGTTACTGCTTTTTTGGTTCTTGGAGAAGATGTATATTTAGGTGCCGATATTAAGTCTTCTATTAAATCTATTTTTTCAATATCACCTTTTTCAATTTGAAGTTCTCTTAATTTACTTTCATATGCTCTTGTGTATTTTCTGATAGTTTCCCTAGCTATGCCAGTTTCTCTATAAATTTGTCTTTGAGATTTACCTTCTCTTACATGTTTTAAAATTATTTCTTGTTTTTCATTCAAGCTAATCACCCTTTACACTTCCTTTTATACCCATTATTATTACCAAAATATTATGCGTATAAAAGGTTTGGAAAATTCTTGGTGGAAGAGCTTTTATTTATTTTTTGGAACAGTAGTAGTTTATACTAAACATCTGCTTCCCCTTTATTCTGAAAACAACATACAAAGTCATCACAATACCTAATTAAGTAAGCTTCGCCTTTACACTGTCTTTTAATTCTAACAGCAAACCAATAATCTAGCACATAATGCAAGTATATATTTGCAAGAACTGGTGAAGCACCATTTCCTTGCGGTGTTCCTCGCTCACTATCTAGATATTTACCCTTTTCCATAACTCCAGCTTTGAGAAATTTCTTAATCAACTGAATGAATTTCTTGTCAGCTATATCATGTTCAAGAAACTTTATTAGCCATTCATGGTCTACGTTATCAAAGAATCCTTTTATATCGGCTTCAACTATATAGCAAACTTTATGATATTGTACATCTTCTATTATCTCTCTAACCGCCTGATGGCAGTTCCTATTTGGTCTAAACCCATAGGATTCATTAAAGAACTTAGGCTCATATACATCTATTAATATCTTTGCTATGACATTTTCTACTAATTTATCCTCATAGCATGATATACCTAGCGGTCTCATTTTCTTACTTCCGTCTTTTGGAATATACGCTCTTCTTATAGGCTGTGGCTTGTAGCTATCACTTTTCATCCGCATTACTAAATGTTTAATGTTAGCTTCTAGATTTATTGAATAATCGTGTTTTGATATTCCATCAATTCCTTTTGCTTTCTTCCAATCCATTTCTTTATGAGTGGATATCAGCGTGGATTCATTAATGTAACATGCTAGATTTTGAACCTTTCCATCTAACTTAGCCTTTTCTATATTGAATTGTATTCCAAGTAGCTCATCAATCACGTTCTTCAGCTCTCCTGTCTGCATAATTTCAAGCTTACTTGAAGCTATGTTGTGCTAACTCCTTCCCTCCACCTGCTTTCGCAGGTTTCTACAGTACTATAAGTTAGTCGGACTTCCTATAACGCTTTTGCTAATCTTGTTCGTTCCCTTACTTGATTTTGCATACTGATTTCAGACATTATAGGACCTCAGCTGTTCTAATAATATACTTATCATCAAACTCGCCAAGCCCTCAGACCTCGGAAGAGTTCTATAAATCTCACTATAGCAATTTATAGAATATTGTCTGCGACATAATAAACAGCATCGACCTCTCCGTTTAGATAATCATTTCGCGGCTCAATAGCTTCACTTTCGTTTCGGCTCGTTTGCTCCCTATCCTACGCTTAAATCTAACGTTACCGCTTCGACTCCAAGGACTCGGTACAGGCTACTGGTTAGGTATTACCTGATAGGATTTTCCTACTGTATACTAATAGCTTACTAATGATAATAGATTACCTCCATTATCAAGAGGAACCAACACGCTCTCGCGTGCTGCTTCGCAGCTCGCACTTATTACAATTAT
>JAVBVX010000042.1:0-8090 GCA_036677665.1 Clostridium sp.
TTTAGCTCTTGAGTTAAAGTAGATACAAACCTCGGAAGCTCATATTCAATCTCCTCCCGTTGCTTTTTTACTGCTTCATCAGCACTTTTTAATTCTTTAAAATAAACTGCAATAGATAAAAATAAAATTACTGGACTTATCATAGGCAAAATAATTAAAGCAGGTATAATACTTAAAAGTACCATTCCTGCTTTAATATAAGCTCTTGCTATATAAGTTTCTGGTGATAAATTGATTTCTGATGACTTTAAAATAGCTATCATCTTTCTCTTTTTATAATCATTGATTTTGATATACTTAGAAATCTTAGTTGAAAGTTCTAAAATGAATACATCAAGATTCTTTGCTTTTTTCTTTTGTCTTTTATTGATGCTTATAACTGCTTTGGAAGCCTTATAGCTTGGCAATTTGAAGTAATCTGCCAAGAGCATGTAAATTCCAAAAGAGAATAGACATACAAAAGTAAATAGTATTATTATCATAAAGTTCTCCTTTTTTTATAAATATAAAAAGCACCTTAGAATATGAATTTATATTCTAAAATGCTTTTTAGCTATTTAAAAACTAACTTGTATTATCTAGTTCGTAATTGAGATAAATTTTCTCTAAAATCTTTATTCTTTTCACTCTTATTATCTTTTAAATTTAAAGGGGGCTCATAAGTGTTAATTAAATATATTTCAAACTCCATAGGATTATCAATTGTAGCAAAATACATTATCAAGTTATCTTCCATCCATTTTGATAACTTTTTCTCATGTTCTTTAATAAACTTATATTTTAAATTATTTGTTTCACACTCATATTCTTTTTCAAAACCAAACAACACTCCCAAGCTTTTCCGTAGTGTAGAGCTTCTAGCTTTTCCTTTAAAGTGATTTCTATAATCCCTCTTTCTTATACTTTTTACTTTTGAAGTTGGTCTACCAGCTATTCCTACATAAATAACTGGCAATCCATTAACGTATGAATATTCTAACTCCCTCATTCTTCCTGGTAAAACATTAGTATCTTTTGCACATATTAGATAAGCTCCAGCTGTATCAGGTAATTTAGTGGGCATGTCTATTGTAGGTATAAAAATATTTTCTAATAATTTATTTAATAACTCATTCAAATCTCTACTCAGCCTCCTTTATGATGATGCCTTCTATAATTGCAAATATGTTATTTCCCATAATATAATAACTTAACATTATTAGCCTAATTGATTATAGCGATAGTTAATATTTGTACCTTTTTAGTTAAAATTAATTTTATTAGCTTTATCTCATCATTTAACACAAATCTTATTTCCTATGTCAATATTGCAATCTACTATACCAGTAATATTATTCCTGGATGGATGTCTTGGCTGGCCTTTTAGAGTTAATAATTTTTCCCAAGTATCAGTTTTAAATACAAATAATCTCTTACTAATGAGGTAAGATAAAAACTCTGTTATCTGCTCGCATTTACTTAGGTATTCTTTCTCATTCATACCTTTTGGTGGATCGCCCCATGCCAAAATTATATTATCTACGTTAACTATCTGCTTATATATTATTGAAAAATTTTCTTTCATAATTATATTAAATTCATCTTCACCTAGCTTATATTTAATTTCTTCTAATGTATTAGCTAGCATATCTGATTGGCTCTTATAAACTGGATATAAATTAACTACTTTTAAAGTTCCAAATAACATTTTTTCGTTTAGTAATTCTAAAATTTTATTTATCGTGTCATCGGATACTTTAGAGTTAGCTACACTTGGATTCATCATTATGCACAAAACCTGATTATTATTTTCTTTATAATTTATTTCTAGTAAAAATCTTAAATAGGTGTCTCTATACAAATACTTTTCTTTACAAAATGGTGTTCCAATTATAAACGGTGGATATTCCTTCATAATTATATTCCCCCTAGAAAGCAACAAAAATTGTCCACTACGTTATCAATTTTTGAAAGGTGACAGGCACCCCGCAGAAAATGGAATAATAGTGAATTCTGTTTTCTGTTGCTATTTGCTTGTAGTTCCTTGGGAATCGGATATATTTCATAGCAACTCAAGCGAATTAGCTGATTATTAAACAAAGTAGCATTCAAAAATAGTGTTGTGATTGTGACATTGTTTTTTTCCTTTCTTTTTGTAAACATACTCGGCACTCGGTAAATTCCTATTTATTATCCTTAATCCATCTAAGCAAATGCGGTCTGTCGTTATTTGCCCCGGGCTTTTCAAACCACTCAGAACAAAGATAATATTCCTCACCAAAAATACTTAAAATTGGTTTTGCCATATATCTAACTGGACGAGTAGTATGATGTGATTTCTTTGCTAATAGTGGATATTGCAAATCAAAGTTTTCTTTTGAGTATTCTTTAGTTTGCATTAAATCAATAATTTCTATGGGGATTTGCCCACTTTCTAAAATTGGTGGTAAAGCAGTTCTTGCGATTTCAGCCACCTTTAGAGTTTCGTAGCCTGAAATAATATCATCAGAACTTTGTGCTATTTTTTCTTGTCTTATTTTAGGCTCTTTTGGTATTGAAATAGATTTAACTTGCCTTTTATCAAACAGGTTAAATAACTGCAATCCACGCATAAATAGTTCTGAAGTATCTGAAACATTATTTGCAACCTGTATCACGGGTAACAATATTTCATTATTAAAGTTTTCATTAGCCAAAATGTGTACATCATATTCAAGCCCCATATTTTGCAATACTCCATTAATATCATCTACTGTCTCCATAAGGTCATTATAAACAGCAGGGTTTATTTTTGGTGAAGCAAAAACAATATCACCATAAGGTATATTAAAACACCCTAAAATACACATGGCAGTTCTGATACACTTTTTTACAACTCGTGAAACTGTTTCCTCTCTTGAGCCATAGTTAAGTCCACCTTCGTGAAAAGCAATATCTGCAGCATAAATATGGGCACCATTCTCATCAAATAATATTCCTACAGCATCAGCCTCACTTTGTGAAATCAACTGTTCAAGGGAGTTGTTCTTAAATATATCGTAACCATATTTTGATGAAAACAAGTCGTTTGTTTTATTCATCAACTCTGCAATAATATCCTTATTTTGAAAGGACCATTCAGGTGAAACTGTCCAATTTAACTGTATGAGCTGACAATTCTTAATGTGTTTAAGCCAAGATAATATAAGGGATTCCCCCATCTCAATCTTCATAACTTCACCTTCCCATAATTCTTCGGAAACCTTTCTTTTCCTAGCAACCACAAATACTTATCTATTTCCTTTAAGTTGAATCGCTCCAATCCATAATATCTTCGAAATTCAATTAATATCTTTTTAAATATTACGTAGTCTTTTAAATCCTCATTGTTGAATTCATAAAAGTTATCCGTATCCCTAAAATACTTAAGCAGGGTATCAACAAAGCTATCATAAATGGGAAAATAAAGCGGCTTGTGATGGCTACAGTATTTTGTAGCAAAGGAATAGAAATTCTTTATATTCCCATTATCCATTTCAATTTTTGCAATATCACCTACAAGAGTTATATCCCCATTGCCTAGTCTTTCATCAATATCTAATGATAGAATGTGTTTAGCCACCTTATATGCTGCAAAAATATTAGTGCTGTAAAAATCATTTAGCGTAGAAACTTTTACAAGAACATCTTCCATTAAAACATTAGAAGGATATGTTACAAAGAATAATTTATCTAATGCTTTTTCTTGAAATTTATAATTTTCTAGGTTATCCCATTGTCCAAGATACTTTATTACTTCACCCTCACCTGGTTTTGGTATGTCTACTCTACTTTTATTTTTTCTAAATATTCTTAACGCTACTTCCTTTTCACCTTTCCCAGTGCTCAAACTTACAGTATTTCCAATAACATATTCTTTTAATAACTTGATATTGCGGCAATATGTATAAGAATCTGATTTAGGATTTTTCCTTCCCCTATCTGAAAAGTGTTCCATCAGCTTTGTCCTATATCTTTCAATGCCGTCTTCACTAGCCAGCACTTCAATTGGTTCTATTCCAAAATCGTATCTAAAGATATAAAAAGCCTCACTGCAAATTATATGTTTATAAGATAAATGCTTGTAATTAGTATTTAAAAACTCCTTAAACCCTTCCTTTAATACGTCCAAATCCTCAATCTGAATAGCTTTATCAATCATCTATATACCCCCTTACTTTCAACCCAAATTAATCTAAGCACTCCAATTCTTCTCTTATTAAATCTATTGGATGAGAATAATCCAAAGAACCACACATCAAAGTATTATTAACCCATTTGTTAAGTTCAATAAGGTTAATATTTTCACTGGGTAAATACTCTTCTAACTTCCACGATATACTGATATCAACATCCTGCATTTGCCCTAAAACACTGCGGTCATGCGTTTTTGTATAATCTATATTTCCGCATTTAGCAATATACTTATCTACTAAATCCTCGCCGAATCCCTCAGCTAAAAAGGTTCCTCTAATTGAATCAATCACAACTTTATCAAACCTTTTAAAATGTTCCATTCTTACACCATATAGCACAATACAATACCTAGTCTTATTGTTCATAAGAAGAACTCCTTTTCTTCTAACAAACATAAATAAGTTGGCGTGCCACTCAAAAAAGGGATCTGCATTTGTAGTATCATATGACTTTAATTTTATTTTCATTGCATCTGCAAGCTTTTTTGTACATTCAATAATCATAACATCACCTTATACTTCTGTTGCCCAGAAGAAGTTTTTTCTATGGCTTTAATCTTACCATTTGTTTTGTTTATATAATTTAAAAACAGCGTTCCAAGTAATAGTCTATCGTTTAGTGATATCCTATTCCACTCATAGCCTTTAAATAAATCTTTCACTAAAAATATTTAATCATCCATAATGTTCTCTGCTTCATTAATTTCTATCTCCAGTAACTCATTTACATCAATCATGTTAACTCTCCTTAACAATCATAATAACAGCATTATTAACATCATTATATATCTTCCAATCTTTTGAAGTCAAACCATTGATACACAATCTGTAAGAATAGTAAAACACCCCCTAGGCTTCTAAAAATCTAAAGGGCTCTATACTCATTGTTTTTTTAACATTTCCACATCTATCTCTATTTAAGATTTAAATTCGACCGTAAACCTTTCCTCATAAATTGATATCTTTCCAATTAATCTCCTTATCAACTGCTTATCACATTCATTAATAAGCATTGGTTGCTCCTTTAGATACGCTATAATATCTATAAATCTTTGATCCACTGCTTTCTTTTCTGCATCTTCTGCTAAAGCATTATACTTCTACAATGGCATCCTTTTTATTTAATATTTTCACCAAACTTCCTATTTTTCTATCGTGTTTTCCAAGTCATCACCTTTTATACTCAACAGGCTTAATTAATTTAATCACTGCTGCCAATGATATAAATATCACTAAAATACATATAGCTAGTATTGCTTTGCCTATAATTGTGAACATCAATGTTTCATACCATGATTTATTTAAAAAGTACATTAGTGGTATATTGCCTATAAGAAGTATTGTCATTGTAATAAACTCTTTCATTGGTTCATATAAAAGATAATCAAGCTCTGAACTCACAATCCTCATATCTGAAAGCTTTATAACTATTGGTGTTAATGTACTTTTCAAATTTTTATCTTCTTGGCAAGCAATAACTTCATCAACCCATTCCCTAAACACATCATTATCAATCTTAGATTTTAGATTCTCTAAAGCCATTTTAATATTAGAATTTATTAGCTTAGTTTGTGTAAGAAAACTTTTAAAGACATCAGCTACTGGTGGGTTGATATACGTTATGTTTTCATCAATTGCTGTAATTATGCTTTCACTTCTCAAATAAGATGTTGTTATTACTGATAATGCTGTTTCAAGCTCTGAATTCAACTGTTTCCTGTAGAAAGTAGCTGTAAACTTAATGTACCAAAATGGAAGGAAGGCAAAACCTCCTGCAAGTATTGGTATTAAGAAAAAGTTCTTCATGAATATAGCTATTATTATACCTAAAATAAATAAGGCAAAAGATAATACACAAAGGACTGAAACCTTTTGACTCTTATTGGTAGCCTTTAAAATATCCTTTGTTTCTTCTATTAATAGTTTTAGTCCTTTTTGCTTTTTCTTCTTGGTAACTTCTATGATTTTTGCTTTAAGCGTTTTTTCTTTACGCTTAAACATTTTTGAAATAGACTGTGCAAATTCTAATGGATTAATGGAAAGAAGTATAAAACTTCCTGCTACCAATCCTAAAAATGCTATTATATTAAGTAATATCACTTATATCACCTTCTTTCAGCAAACTATCAAGGATATTTAGAGGCATCCCATTTTCAAGAAGTCTTTTTTGTAAGCTCTTTGAAATGTTATTAACCCTTTCATAATTGCCGATTATTTTTAACTTTCCATCTATAACTCTATTTTCTTTGATATTATAACGAAAAAGAGTGCGAATCTGCCTTTTACCATCTGGCAATATTTCACACTCTGTAATCTCCATAATTTTTCTTGAATTATCCTCTAACTTTTTTGAAAAGAATACTATAGGAAAAGCTTCTGTTACCAGTGAGTATAAAGTATCATCATTAATATCATATTTCATCTTACATAAGGTAACCATACGAAAATATGTGGCCTTACATGAATTTGCATGGGTAGTTGTAATAACTGCATGTCCTGTTCTTGCTGCTTCTTGAGCTGAAAAAGATTCATCACCTTTCATCTCTGCTACACATATATAATCTGGGTTGGATGTTAAAGCACTTTCAAGTAGTTTCTCTTGGTCAATATTATGCCTTTTATCCTCGCTATACCTTGTAACTGTATGAACTACACTATTTATAATATTTCCTTCTTCATCTTCCTTTACAAGATCAAATTCCCTTGTACCATTTTCTATGGTAAAAATGCGTTTATCGTTAGGAATTGTTGAAAGTAACCAACTCATTAATGTTGTTTTCCCTGATGATGTAGCTCCTGTAGCACACATACTTAAACCATATCTTAGGCAAATACTTAGAAAATCTAGCATCTCTGCTGTGCCTGTTCCATTATTTATAAAATCTTCTCTTTCTAGCTTTTGAGGATTAACAATACGTATAGAAACTGCAATCCCTTTATCATGGTCTATTACTCCACTACCAAACACAGTAATTCTTATCTTGTTAGATAAATGTCCTCTTACAACAGGTTGAGAATTATCAAGTATCATACCCGATTTATGAAGCAATCTCCTAATTACATCAATGGCATGTTCTGGAGAATTAAACTTTTCTTCTGTAGATAGTATTTCTCCATTTGTATAAGTAACTTTAATATCTCTCCACTGATTAATATTTATTTCCTCTACATCTTTTCTAAAAAGATATTTAGTAATAAATGAGAACTCTGCCATTTCTGAATACAACTTTTCTACAAGCTTATCAAAGGATAAATCCTTAACTCCTAGCGAATAGTCCATAAGATATTTAGATATATAGGCTTTAATTTGTTCACTCTGCTCCTCTGGATTATCTGATATTAGTGTTGAGTATTTATTTGAAATATACTCCTGTACCTCCTGTAATATATCTGTAAATTCTTTAATGTGTTGTCCTGAATTTAAAAACAGACCAGCATTGCTCATCACTTCTTACCTCCCCTAAACCATGGTAAAAATCCACCTGAAGTATTTGTAATCTGAAAGCTTTCATCAAAAATTAAAGTAATTAATTCCCTAATTGTTGCATTGTATTCTTCCTTTCCTTTTGATTTTAGCTCTTCAAAAAGCTCACCACATAAAAATTGCTCTGATATTTCTTCAAAGTGTGGCAACTCATAATTTATACCATAATATTTTTCCTTAATCTGTTCTTTTGGCTCACTATGCTTAACATCAGATAAAACTTTAATATGGCTATCTACATTAAATCTTCTATCAGCTAATAAGGGTAAATATGAATCAAAATAGGATATAGTTTTTAAATTTCCACTTGTAAGTCTTATAACTTTATCTGCCATTTCAAGTGCAACTGTTGATAAAATATCAGAAGTAAAAACACTAGAGCAATCTACAATCACATAATCTGCTAAATGCCT
>JAVBVX010000043.1:0-6250 GCA_036677665.1 Clostridium sp.
TTCTCTAATACAGTAAGATTAGGAAATACACGACGTCCTTCCGGAACCAATGTAATACCCTGAGAAACTATATAATCAGGCTGTTTTCCTGTTATATCTTTTCCCTGAAATGTTATATTAGCCTGCTTAGGCTTAACAAGTCCAGCAATAGTACGAAGAACTGTACTTTTACCTGCTCCATTTGCACCTATTAAGGTTATAATTTTACCCTCTTCTACATTTATTGAAACATCTCTTACAGCTTCAATCCCACCATAATTAACAACAAGATTTTCAATTGTTAAAATACTACTCATCTCCGCTCACCCCCAAATATGCTTCTATTACTCGAGGATTATTCTGAATTTCAGCTGGAGTACCCGCTGCAATCTCTTTACCAAAATCAATTACATATATACGGTCAGAAATATCCATAACAAGATTCATATGATGCTCAATCAAAAATATTGTAAGCTTGAAATCATCTCTTATTCTTCTGATAAACTCAGAAAGCTCCTGTGTTTCTTGAGGGTTCATCCCTGCAGCAGGCTCATCTAAAAGCAGAAGCTCAGGTTCAGTGGCAAGAGCCCTTGCAATTTCAAGTCTTCTCTGCTTTCCATAAGGCAATGAGCTTGCAATTTCATCCTTAAGGTCTGCAAGTCCAAGAATTTCAAGAAGCTTCAAACACTCCTCCCTATTCTCCTTCTCTTCATTACGATTCATCCTAAAAGTAGCAGTAAAAACATTGGCCTTTTGACGCATATGTTTTGCAATAAGAACATTTTCAAGCACACTTAGTTCCTTAAAAAGACGAATATTCTGGAAGGTTCTTGCAACACCAAGTTTTGTAATTTGATCCGGTGTTTTTTCTATTGTATTTTTATACATGTCCTTATTTTCACCAGCATATAGACTTTTCATTTTTCCCTTAGGACAATTTTCCATTATTTTTTTATCTTTAAAATATACTGCACCATTAGTTGGGGCATATACTCCTGTGATTACATTGAATGAAGTTGTTTTTCCTGCTCCATTGGGACCTATAAGTGATACTATTTCACCCTCATTTATCTCCATTGAAAGATTGCTTACAGAAACAACTCCTCCAAACTGCATTGTAATGTTTTCTAAGCGAAGTATACTTTCTCGTATTGAATTATCATGCATTTTCCTGTACCTCCCGTTTTCCTTTTTTCCTTGAAACTAATCTAAACGGGTCTTTAAAGAATCTAGCTATTCCATCCCATGAAAATTCCCTTGTTCCCATAATACCTTTACGCCAGAAAAGTACTACTATCATTATAACTATTGAAAATACTACCATTCTAAAGCCTGTACGAAGGAAAGGAACTTGAAATTCTCCTATGAACATAGGTTCATCAAGGAATCTCATCCACCACTCACTGCTAGCAACAAACAGGAATGATGCAAGAATGCTTCCTGTAATAGAGCCGATTCCTCCTATTACTACTATAAGAAGTATTTCATATGTCATTGCAGAAGTAAACGCCATTGCCTGTACAGTTGTTTGGAACATTGCAAGAAGTGCTCCACTAATACCCGCAAAGAAAGAACTTATGATAAATGACATCATCTTATGTTTAAACAGATTTATTCCCATTGCTTCTGCGGCAATCTCATCCTCACGTATAGCCATAAAAGCACGGCCGTAAGTTGAGCGTATTAATAGAATAACTATAAATATACATACTGCTGAAACACCAAAAGGAAATAGTATTGAATCATATGTATGAAAATTACGCAGAAGGTTAGATCCATTTGTTAGAGGTCCTATTTTATTCCACTGTATTATGGCTCTTATAATTTCTGCAAAACCTAAAGTCGCTATAGCAAGATAGTCACTTGTAAGTTTTAATACAGGGAGTCCTATTAAAAATGCTGTTAATGCCGCAATAATTCCTGCAATTATTATTGCTACAAGTACAGGAACTGTAAACTGTACTATTCCTCCATCAAAATACTGATATACAAATTCACGCTGTGCTACAGGAATGGTTAATATTGCATAGGTATACGCTCCTATAAGCATAAATCCAGCTTGCCCTAAAGAAAATAATCCAGTAAATCCATTCAGCAAGTTCATTGATACAGCAACCAAGGCATATATAACACCTTTTTGAAGAACCGTTGAAAGCATTGAACTCTTTAATGAAGAATTATCTATGTAGAGCAAAAAACCTATAAGCACTGCTGTAAGAATTAGTGATGCTATTAATTTAGTTCGTTTCTTCATATCTACACCTTCTCCGATAATTTTTCTCCAAACAGACCGTTTGGCTTCATTACTAATATTATTATTAATAATACAAAAGTGAAAGCATTACTGAATATTGAATAATCGCTATTAGATTTAATAAAGGTTTCACAGATACCAATTATATATGCACCTATTACAGCCCCAGGAATTGAACCTATTCCTCCAAATACTGCTGCAACAAAGGCTTTAAGTCCAGGCATTGCCCCAATAGTCGGAGTTACCTGCTCATAATATGAAAAATAAAGAATAGACCCTACAGCTGCAAGGAATGAACCTATTATAAATGTGGTACTAATAACACTATTAATTTTAATACCCATAAGCTGAGAGGCTTCAAAATCCTTTGATACTGCACGCATAGCCATACCAATTTTTGTACGTTTAATTAATATTACAAGGCCAATAACAAGGACTATTGTAAGAATAGGCGTAATTATAGTTATAAGCTTTGTTGATACCCCACCAATAGTAATTGTATTTGATATAACTGGTATTGAAGGATATGGCTTTGCAAGTCCTCCAGTGAAATATGTAGCAAAATTTTGTAAAAGATATGACACTCCTATTGCCGATATCATTATTGACATTCTCGAGGTATTTCTTAAAGGCTTATATGCCACACGTTCAACAACAACACCTAAAACTACAGTTAAAATCAGCACAAGTGGAATAGAAATATAAACTGGCACACCAGAAGTCACAATATAAATCATGAAAAACCCGGCCATCATGAAAATCTCACCATGTGCAAAGTTAATGAGCCTCAGTATGCCGTAAACCATTGTATATCCTATTGCAATTAGTGCATAGAGACTACCAACAGTTACCCCTGACAACAACAGTTGTATATAATAAGATGAATTTTGCATAAAGAAAAACCTCCTTTCATTTATTTAAATCTTTTATGTAGTAAAAAATGTTAATCTCTTAAATAATAAAGCACAGTAGGTAAATAATTTACCAACCGTGCATATTTTAAATAATCTGCTTATGATTTACTTTGCTACAGACTGAGTTTTTAAGAATTTGAATGCACCGTTTTCAATTGTTTTTATATATGCCATTGACTTATTAGCGTCTCCGTTTGCATCAAATGTTATGTTTCCTGTAACTCCATTATAATTCGTATTTGGCATTATCTTAGCTATATCTTCGCCTTTAGTACTGTTTGCTGTTTTAATAGCTTCAACAGCTACCATATATGCATCGTAGCCAAGAGCTGAAACTGCTGCAACACCTTCAGTTCCTCCGTTATTTGTAAGATTCTTTGGATCTGCCTTTAAGAAAGCCTTAAATCCTTTTACAAAGTCAGTTGCTGCTACATTTGAAGTATCGCTTTCATCAAAGAAAGTAGATAAGAAAATGTCTTTTGCAGCATCCCCTGAATTCTTTATTATAGTTTCGTTTTCCCAAGTGTCTCCTGCCATAATTGGTGCCTTAATACCAGCTGTTCTTGCTTGCTTGATAATAAGAGGTGCAGTTTCGATTGACGTTGGAGCAAATATTACATCAACATTCCCCTTTTGGAAGTTTGATAATATTGCTGCGAAATCAGTTTCTCCACTTTGGAAATCAGCCGTTACAACTGTTCCACCAGCATTTTCAAAAGCTTTTTTGAAGTAGTTTCCAAGACCTGCAGAATAATCATCTCCTGCTTGTGTTAGAACTGCTGCTTTCTTGAATCCCTTTTCTTTTGCAAAGTTTGCCATAACTGTTCCTTGGAACGGATCAAGGAAACATACACGGAAATAATAATCATTTCCAAGAGTTACCTGAGGATTTGTACATGATGCCCCTATCGCAGGAATCTTTGCATCCTTGAAAATTGCACCTGCCGCAATAGAAACACCTGAACCGTAAGAACCAAGTACAGCTGAAACGTTTTCGCTAACAAGCTTTTGTGCAGCTGTTTTAGCCTTACTAGTATCTGACTGATTGTCCACTTCTACAAGTTCAATTTTATATGTTTCACCATTTATAGCTACAGTAGGTGTAACTGTATTGGCATAACGCATTCCTAAAACTTCTTGCTTTCCACCACCTGCATTCTGTCCTGATGCTGGTTCAAAAATACCTATTTTAATTACCTTCGCGTCTTTACTTGAGCTTGAAGTTGATTTTGTGCTTCCACACCCCGTAAGCATAGCTAATGTCAAAGCACCAGCCATCATCAAAGCAATTCTTTTTTTCATTTTTATCCCCCTTTTCCATTATATATACAAATATATTATCATTTTGCCCCAATAAAGTCCATATATTTAGTATACGTTTTCTTAATAATTAATAAATTGATAATTTACTTTTAAATACTTTCATATTTTTTTTTATTGCCATAAACTTATATGTACTTCTCTATCCATTGAACCATAATTTCTTTTGGTTTAAATCCAAGTGATTTATCAACAATATTTCCATCTTTAAATATAATGACAGCCGGAACTGTGTAAGTATCAAACTTTTTCGCTATCTCTTCATGATCAAAAATATTTATTCTTAGAAATTTTGCTTTTTCACTTAATTCCTCTGATACTTCTTGAAAAACAGGTTCTAACATTTCACATGGAGTACAAAATGATGCCCAAAAATCTACTACTACAAAAGTACCCTCTTTAATTTCTTTATCTAATGAAACTTCATCTAATATATTTTTTACCATATACTCTCTACCCCTTTACTATTTTTTTATAAGTGTGTGACCCCTTTGCGCGGGAAGGCTTGACTGAGTGAACTTGTTTATCCACTAATTTAAAAAAGTTCCCCATTCCATCCCCAATCTTCAACTTCACTAAAGGTAATAAATATACTATCCTTTGATATAGAAAGTTGTGTTTCAAAAAGGATGCATAATAAGTTAGTAACTTTATTCTTATGTTCTCTTTCCGCAGTTCCAGCTATTTTAACTTCAATAAAAGCAGCTTTTTCCATTTTATTTCCTCTAAAATAAATAGTTTCATCTTCATTAAAGCTTACCATAAGCCAGTCTTCAGATTTTCCTGGAATTTCTGTTATGATTTCTCCCATCTTAGTCTTTAAGACTTCTTTGTCTTGCTCTGAGAGCTTTATAGTTAGCTTTGAATTTATGTATGGCATTTCAATACCCCTCCCTTATATTTATTTATATAATTACATTATAACAAAAGTTTGTTGACATAAATTACACCCCTGGGGTGCTGATCTTATTTTGTTCTTCTGTGTATTCTCCCCACGAAATTCCTCTGTCTTTTAATATATCTATAATTAGCTGACAAATTTATCATCATCCTTTTTATAAATATTATAACATATAATATTTATCCTCTTAGTAAAAATATTATTTATAATTATTAAAATAACTACATGTTGTAATCGTATTACGGAGCTATGAGAATACTCTTGCTTATAATTCTGATGTACAACATCAAACAATAATTCCCAATTATTGCTACAACCTTCGAGGTCATACCCTACTTACAGTTTTACCCTGGAGTCTGATCCTTACAAACGCGAAAAAACAGTAGAATATACACACTCTACTGTTCTTACTTCTATTTATATATTAAATTCCTCTTTAGATTCCCTACTTTATTTATTCTAACTATTCTCTATTCTGATATAAATACGTCTATTTCTTATATTTGATGATAAAATGATTTTACATCTTTTTACAAGTGCCTGACCCTTTTGTGTTAATATTTTTATCTATATGTATTCTTTTCTTTATTCTTTTCTATATTCTTAAGCACTTCAGAAAATGTTATATTCTCATTATTTATAGTTTGCTTTCTTTGCTTAAGATCACCCTTATAGCTCGACTCTCTATGATCATAATATTTATTATATTCCAATACTCTGTTAATCTTCATACTAATAAGCACCTCCAATTATATATACGCAAGGTTCTTAATATTTAGTAGGATGGAATAAAAATCACCTAATTTCACATTGAACATTGTAAATCGCCATTAACTCGTCATTTTCTCGTCACAAATAATTAATTTATAAATACAAATCCCC
>JAVBVX010000044.1:0-27214 GCA_036677665.1 Clostridium sp.
AGAGTATTTATCATCATCTTTATCTTTTTTCATAGGCTCTCCACAATTTGGACAACTTTCTGCATTTGGTGAAATCATTTTTTCACACATTGGACATTTTACTAATGGCATAAAGTACTACCCCCTTTGATTTTTTCTATCATTTCCATTATATAGTTGTTTTTGTAATTATTCAATATCATTTCCATTTATGACACAATTCAACAGGTACAAACTGACTTATTATTAATTGCTCATTCGTACTCTTATTCCCACTTTAAAACCTTCTATTCAGCTTTATATTCTACCTCATTCGTAGTAAAATACTTATATTGATTATTAAAGACCTCTTTATGATTTTTTAATACTTCTTCTTCTACAATATGGCCACCTTGTGTTATTACTTCTTTTAATATTAATAATAGGTCACTATTAACACTTTTTCTCACACCTTCTATATCTTTTCCTTTTTTAGTTTTCATCTTGCCAAATCCTACAAAAGTATGACTGTATATTTTTATCTTACATGGTTCTTTTAATATTTTAATTCCATCTATAACTGCCATTATTAACATTCTATTTGGAGTTGTGTTATCTTCTTCACCTTCTATTAGCTTCTTATTTCCTCTATATTCTAATATTGTTTTATAACTACCTTCTTTATCCGTATTACAACTACCTTTAACATACATATTTACTTCTTTCATCGTATCACCTATATTTTAAGTTTTTATTCAATTATAACATTTTATTTTATAATTTATATTGACTTTTGTTTTATCTTTTAGTTATATTGGTTCGACCGTGGACACGTTTAGAGCATAAGAACCCTTACTGTTAAAAGCAAGGGAATGTTATATTGGTTACGCCGAATTGTATCCTTAAACATCCGTAACGGCAAATTAACTTAACTTATGCATTCATGCCCTACATAAGCACTCTCAAAAATGAGTTATTAATCATTTGCTCATACCTTTCGATATCATGACTTCCAGCCTTGGCTTTTTTGATAACCGTGTTGGGAGTTGCACCCTTCGCCACACACACGGGGTTTACGTCTTATAGTTACGGTTATAAGACGTAGAAATGCCCTAACCCTTTAGTAACTTTTTTCATACTGTGGGGAGCAATTCGCCATCTCTGACAGGTTATATTATAGTGATTATTCCTATCTCAACACTACCTATCCCTAAAAAAGGGTATAGGAAATACAACTTGACATACACTATTTTTAAAATTAAAATAATATATATAAAGTAGTAAGTTTTTTACTATATTTAGTTTTAAAGAATTTTTAACTGACAACCAAATGGTGGGTTGTTTATAACAGTGTTCAAGGTTACTATTTGCGGTAGTAGCCTTATTTCTTTTTGTACCTAAAATATTTTTAAATACTAACATCGGTCTAAACGTGAAGCCCTCTTAGCGTTCCTTCTGTGCTATACAGATAGGAACAAGCCACGCATAACATATATATCCTAATTAAACTTGTCTCATTTTTATAGCTTTCTTACTACTAACTAAATTTTCCAATGGATTAAAATTGTTAAAGTCCTTTTGTAAATCATCTGCGAACATTTCTATGTAATTCTTAACCATATCCATACTTCGGTGACCTAACATTTTTTGTAATCTGAACGAATCTCCATTATTTAAAATCCATTTCTTAGCAAAAGTATGTCTATATCTGTGTATTCCAGTTTTCGCAACTCCCCTTTTCCTGTTATAACTACACATATTTTTCGATAAAGTATCTGTATTAATCTGTCCTCCATAGGCACTTACAAATAAGTATTCATCTTCACTTTCTGCTCCTCTATATTGGAGATACTCTATCAATACTTTTTTTAAGCTAAAAGACATTGGTACTATCTGTCCAAATCTATTCTTGGTATGCCGATATTTTATTAAGTCATTTTCAAAATCTAAATCTTGAATTTTGATATTTACTAATGTTTTTACCCTTCCTCCACTTGCTAGTAAAAAATTAACAATTACCCAATTTCGGTATTCAATAAAACTGCACTTTTTAATATCTGGTTTCTCCAATAAAAGTTTAAGTTCTGCATCTGTATAAGTTTCTATCGGTTCTTTAGTAACTTTTAGTTCACTTATATGAAACTTCTCCATATAACCTAATTTCATAAAATAATATAATATGGCTCGTATACTTCTTAAATTTGTGTTCATAGTCACATCATTCTCATTCATTTTTTCTTGCATAAATAAAATAAATTGCTGAACTGTTTCACTTGTAATTTGATTAATTGGTGTCTTGTAGTCAATAAATTTGTACCAAATCAAAATACTTCCATCGTAATGTTTTATAGTCGCAGGACTTAGATTTCTTGCTTTGCAATAAATAATAAACTCGTCGTATCCCCTAGCAAAAGTTTTGGTAGTATTACTTTTGTTCATCTCAATCTTCTTACGCACTTGTTTTTCTCCCTTCTGAAAAAAATAAAAAAAGTATCGCACATCCAAGAATTGTAAAATAATCCTTAAACGTACGATACTTTTTATAATATTTATTGCTTTTTAAAATATAAAAAGACCCTGAAATGTTGATATTCCAAGGTCTTTTGGTGCAGAAGATGGGACTTGAACCCATACACCTCACGGTATACGCCCCTTAAACGTACGCGTCTGCCGATTCCGCCACTCCTGCATATATATTATGTTTTATATAAATATTATTTTATACTCCCATAATACATACTGTCAATAGATTTACGAAAAAAAACTATTAATTATTTTCTTTACGTTCTCCATATAGCTTTTATCATTAGTATATAAGAGTTTGTATAGATTATAATATACTTCTACTCTTTTTACATACTTATCTGTTTCTTTAAAAGGTATATAGTAAAGAGTTACACCATCCTTAGAGTTTTCTTCGTTATTAAGCCATTTTTTAACATTACCTCTTCCACCGTTATATGCAGCTAGTACTAATTTCATATCAGCACCAAATTCTTTTTTGAGATCATTTATGTACCAACATCCCATTCTTATATTAAGATCCGTATTATAAAGCATATTCACATCAAAGTTTTTAATATCCAATTTTTCCGAAATCCATTTTGAAGTTGAAGGGGTTACTTGCATCAATCCTCTTGCATCTTTAATTGATATAGCATCCTTTTGAAAATTACTTTCAACCTTAATTACTGCTGCTACTAAATACGGATCAATATTATATTCATTTGAGTACTTTTCTATTTGATCACTATACTTTAACGGATAAATAAATCTTCCTATTGCTTTTCCATTTAAAATAACAAGTGCTATTATTACTAAAAGTAATAAAGAACCCAGTCTTTTTCTTTTTCTTAATCTCATTTCTCCTCCCCTAATTTACTTATTTTAAATAAAATTTTATCAATCTGATTTCTTGTTTCTTGTAAACTTCCATTATTATCTATAATAAAGTCTACCTTTTCTTTTTTTGACTCCATGGTCATTTGAGCATTAATTCTATTACTAACTTGTTCCATTTCCATGTTGTCTCTTTTAATAACTCTTTGAACTTGTGTATCTTCATTTACCCAAACCAAAATATTTACATCCATATATTCATGAATAGAATGCTCAATTAAAGTTGGCGCATCCACTATACATATCTTTCTTCCTAACTCACTTAACTTTTCTATTCTATTAAATATTTCTAATTTTATATATGGTAGCATTATCCTTTCCAGCTCATCCAACAATCCTTTGTCTTTGAAAACATAATTTCCTAGTTCTCTTCTTTTTAACCTACCTTCTTTATCAAAAAACTCTTTACCAAAACATTCTTCTATTTCTTTCAGTATATCTGGATAAATTTCTAATATCTCTCTTGCAATAATATCAGCATCTATAACTGGTATGTTTTTTTCACGAAGAATATTAGAAACAGTGCTTTTTCCACTTCCAATTCCTCCAGTAAGTCCAACCTTCATCATATCTCTTCCCCCTTTTCTACTAGTATTTTTAGTTATTATTTAGCCTCATACCAGTTTTCTCCTATATTTACATCAGCCTCTAGGGGCACAGAGAGCTCCATTACCTTTTTCATTTCATCTACAACAAGTTTCTTAATTACCTCAATTTCATCTTTATAAACATTTAATATAAGCTCATCATGAACTTGAAGAATTAAAGAACTTTTTAATTCTTCCGCCTTCAATCTTCTATATACAGAAACCATTGCCATTTTAATAATATCTGCCGCTGTTCCTTGAATTGGAGTATTCATTGCTAGCCTTTCACCAAGAGCTTTTATTACCTTATTTTTTGATTGGGCCTCTGGAACAAATCTTCTTCTATTTAATATAGTTCTTACATACCCATCTTTCTCTGCTTGTTTTATTATTTCATCTATATATTTTTTTACACTTGTAAATCGTTCAAAATAAGCATCTATATATTGTTGAGCTTCTTTTCGTGATACTTTAATATCTTCTGAAAGACTAAAAGATCCTATTCCATATACTATACCAAAATTTACTGCTTTAGCATTACTCCTCATTGTAGATGTGACTTCATCTATAGGAACCTTAAATACTTCTGAGGCCGTTCTTGTATGAATATCATGATTATTTCTAAACGCATCTATCATGTTTTCATCATTAGCAATATGTGCAAGTACCCTTAATTCAATTTGGGAATAATCTGCCGATAATATTATACAATCCTCATTATTAGGCACAAAGACCTTTCTGATTTCTCTACCCATTTCATGCTTAATAGGTATATTTTGAAGGTTTGGTTCAGTACTAGATAGTCTTCCTGTAGTTGTTACAGTTTGATTAAAGCTCGTATGTATCTTGTCATCCTTGTCAATTACAGCTTTTAATCCCTCTACATAAGTAGAATCTAGTTTTGTAATTTGTCTATATTCAAGAACTTTTTCAATTATAGGATGCTTATCCTTTAGCTTATCAAGAACTTCTGCATTGGTAGAATATCCTGTTTTTGTCTTCTTCACAGTTGGCAAATCTAATTTCTCAAATAGAACTTTACCAAGTTGCTTTGGAGACTTTATATTAAATTCTTCATCAGCTAAAGTATAAATTTCTCTTTCTAAGGCTTCTATAGTAATCTTAAACTTTCTACCTATCTCTACTAACTTTTCTCCATCTACTTTAAATCCTTTAGCTTCCATAAAACCAAGTACCTCTATTAGAGGCATCTCTACCTCATAAAAAAGTTTTTCCATATTAAATTGATCTATCTCTTCTTTTAGTAATATATATAACTCTTTTATAAAATATGTTTCTCTAGCTTTAACTTCGTCACTTTCTCCTCTGATAGTTAGCTTTAAGCGTTCTTCTACCATCTCTTTTATAATATAATCTTTACTTGATGGTTGTATTAAGTATGCTGCAATTTTTGTATCAAAACTAAGTTTATTAAATAGTATTTTATACTTATTTAAAAATACGTAGCCCAACTTACTATCATGACATATCTTTTCAATTTTTTCATCCTCAAAGAACTTTTTTAGAGCACTTAATACTTCTTCTTTACTCTGTTCACTTATCTTATTTACGTCTATGCAATATACTATTTCTTCCCATCTCAAATATAACTTATTAATCTCAATCTTTGAAAACAATTCCTGATTTAAGAATTCAAATTGTATATATACAGTACTATTAATTTCCTGCATTAGTTCATTTAGCTTAACTATTGAATCTATTATTTCATAGTTAAATTGCTCTAATATTTCTTGATCATTTTCCTCTACACTAAAATCATTTTCTTCTTCATTAAATATATTAATCAATGATTTAAATTCTAACTTTCTAAATAGTTCTCTAACGCCTTTCACATTATATGCTTCTTTAGATTTTATATCATCTAAATTAATTTCTATAGGAACATCTGTCATAATAGTAGCTAATCTTTTGCTAAATATAGCTTGTTCACTGTTTTCTATAAGACTTTCTTTTACTTTCTTTCCTGATACACTCTCAACATTTTCCAAAAGTCTTTCAATACTCCCATATTCTTTAATTAGTTTATAAGCAATCGTCTTTCCTATTCCAGGAACTCCAGGTATATTATCTGATTTATCTCCCATAAGTCCTTTAACATCAATAAATTGAGTAGGAGTTACTCCAAACTCTTCAATCATTCTATTTCTGTCATAAATTTCTTTATCACTCATACCCTTTTTATTTATAACTACCTTAACATTATCTGTTGCAAGTTGGAGTGCATCTCTATCTCCAGTTACAATATAAACTTCTATTCCTTTATCATCTGCGAAACTAGACAATGTTCCAATTAAATCATCTGCTTCAAAACCATCTACTTCAAATATATTAATAGCTAACATTTCTAAAAGTTCTTTTACTATAGGAAATTGATCTTTAAGTTCTGGAGGCATCTTTTCCCTACCAGCTTTATATTCCTCATATTCCTTATGCCTAAAGGTAGGTGCTTTTCTATCAAAAGTAGTTACTATATAATCTGGTTTTAATTCTTCTTTCATCTTTAAAAGCATTTTAACAAACCCAAAAATAGCATTAGTATGCATTCCCTCTGAGGTAGTGAATTTAGGTAGTGCAAAAAATGCTCTGTACATAAGGCTATGTCCATCAAGTATCAGTAATTTCTCTTTTTTCATGTTAATCCTCCAAATTTCGCTGATGTATACTATATTTTTTCTGCATATACTATCCATTTCTTCGTATACTTACTATATCTAGTTTACTCATTTTCTCTGTTTATATCAATAATTTAAAGTAAATAGTACCTATTATTTATTTATTAGTAAATTTTTTTCTTTTATGTATTTAGATTAATCTTTATATTTGGTAAAATATTCTTATACCTATATAACAAGGAGGAATTTAAATGAATTCTCATGAAATAGACTACACGCTATATGGTGATGATATGCAATTTGTAGAAATTCAGCTTGATCCCCAAGAAAGCGTTGTGGCTGAAGCTGGTGCTATGATGATGATGTCTTCCAGCATACAGATGGAAACAATTTTTGGTGATGGTACATCTAGTAACTCTAATGGAAATCTGATGAATAAACTATTCGGTGCTGGAAAAAGGGTTCTTACTGGTGAAAGCTTATTTATGACTATGTTTACAAACATAGGAATAGGTAAACAAAGTGTAAGCTTTGCAGCTCCTTTCCCGGGAAAAATTATACCAATGGATTTAAGTAAACTTGGTGGTAAGCTTATTTGTCAAAAAGATTCTTTCTTATGTGCTGCAAAAGGAGTTTCCATCGAAATAGACTTTAGAAAAAAACTTGGAGTAGGTTTTTTCGGCGGTGAAGGATTTATTCTTCAAAAATTAGAGGGTGACGGCTTAGCTTTTGTCCATGCTGGTGGAACTATAGTTGAAAAGAAACTCATGCCTGGTGAAACTCTAAAATTAGATACAGGCTGTTTAGTTGCTATGACAAAAGATGTACATTATGATATTGAATTTGTTGGTGGTATTAAATCTGCCTTTTTTGGTGGAGAAGGTTTATTTTTCGCAACTGTTTCTGGTCCAGGTTCAGTTTGGGTTCAATCTCTTCCATTTAGTAGACTAACAGATAGAATATTATCTTCTGCTCCTCAATTAGGTGGAAAACGCGTTGGTGAAGGCAGTGCTTTAGGATTTTTAGGAGATATTTTAGATGGAAAATAAGAAAATTGCTTTGCAATTTTCTTATTTTCTTGACTAAATTTTACTATTCTGATATAATAATATTCGTTCCACATGCCGATGTGGCGGAACGGCAGACGCACTCGACTCAAAATCGAGCGGGAAACCATGTGGGTTCGAATCCCACCATCGGCACCAAAAGAGATTGAATTATATTCAATCTCTTTTTTATTTTTATAATTTTATGTATAATAATTTTTATTATGGTAATAATTTAAATATTCATTATCCCAACCCCATTTACTAAAAAGAAAGCTATAGATTACAATATAAAATCCATAGCTTTCTTTTTTATTTTCAGTTATAGTACACTACTATAACTCTCTTTTAACTCATTTATTGTTATACCTGCTAAATTATCTTTATTATCTGTTGAGCTAAAGTAAGCATTTTTATGTTGCGGATACATATATTCAATCATTGCAAAATTTGCTATATCTAATAAATACTCTGTATTTCCTGTTTTTTTATATTTTTCTACTCTTATTTCTAAGTTCTCTACAGCACTCACAAGCTTTTGTCCATAATTCTCTTTTATTTTTCCATATTTAAAATAGCTTGTTGCCATTCTATTTTTTCTTAGCTTATCAAAATCTGTGCAGTATTCAGTTTTTAATATTTCATCTATCACGTATTACTCCTCCTTCTTTTAAAAAGTTCCCTATATTTTTTAATATAAAACATTAAAATGTAGCTACCTTGTTATAAAATTCAAAAATATGGTAATAATTTTAATAACTTTAATTGTGGAGGTAAGAAATATGAATGAAGATGTTAAACAAATAAGTGTATCTACAAGGATAATAGCTACTGAAATTAATAAATCACAAGTTAAAAAACTTATTCAAAAACTTCAAAATTTAAAAGCTATTGATGAATCTGATGCAGAAGTTATAGTTGCTGCTACAGATTGTTTATAAGAAAAGGACTTTAGCAAAATAATTAAAATTGTTTTACTACAAGCCCTTTTACTTTTATTCTATAGGCTCTCCTTCAAAATTTGTATATCTTGGAGGAGTTCTTTTATCTCTGTTATCTGCATCATATTGTGGTCTATGACCATCTAATTTTTTACTTTTTTTATGCGTTTCTCCATTTATATATCGTCTCATCTCTATTCTCCTCTATTTTTTTATATTTTTAGACTTTTTGTTTATTCTTATAAGGTTTTATTTCATTAAATAAAGTAATGTCTTCTTTTTCTCTTTTGTCTAATCTTATAGAATTTTCTAGAGCAAATACATAATTATTTGATGATTCTTCTATAGATATTTGGGAATTATCTATTTTTGTTTTCTTCATGTAATCACTCCTTCTCCTAATTAATTTTCCCCCTTAATAAGCTTTTATTCTATAAATTTTCAAAGGTTAATTCCTTTTCTAGTAATTCTTGTCCAAGCTTAGTATTTTCAAATATCTTTGTTGCGTTATGTAAAAATTCTTGAGGATTATATAATAATGGACTAAAATGTGTAAGCCAAAGTTCTTTAACCTCTGCCATTTTTGCCAAATTTGCACATTCCGAAAATAACATATGTCCATTTATTTGAGCTTTTTCTAAATAGCTGTCATCTCCGTACATTCCTTCTCCAATAAATAAATCAGATTCTTTTATAAAATCTATTAATTCTGTGATAGGTCTTGAATCCGTACAATAAGATACTTTTAATCCTTTTCTATTTTCACCTAAAACCATATCTGGTGTAAAAACTTTATTATTATAATTTACTAATTCTTCCTTTTGAAGCTTATTCCAAAGAATTATAGGAACGCCTAGAGCTTCTGCTTTTTCCCTATTAAACTTTTTAGTTCTTTTAACTTCTATACTGTATGCCAAACAATCAATGCCATGTTCTACACACATATGACGGATAATATAATCTTTATAATTATATTCTTTAATATCTCCTTCTCCAACTTCTATTAAATTTAACTCATAAGGTAAATGTGGTACTATAACCTTAAGTCCGCTTACAATTTCACTAAGTCCTTTGGGACCTATAATTGTTATAGGATCTGTACGATTCGAATTACCTATAGTACTTAAAAGTCCCGGAAGACCAGCTACATGATCTGCATGATAATGAGTTAGACAAATAACATCTATTGATTTAAATCCCCATTTCAACTTTTTTAATAAAATCTGAGTTCCTTCCCCACAATCTATAAGTATCATACTTCCTCTATAATTTATTACTAAAGAGGTTAAATATCTCTCTGGAAGAGGCATCATGCCTCCAGCTGATAATAAACAAACTTTTATCATAATTTCTCCTTCACTAAACTAATAATTCACTTACTAATATCTATAATTACAAGATTAATATGTGTATATAAGATATTTAATATGAACATATTTATATTAAATTAAAAATAGCAACTTTTTAGAGTTGCTATTTTTATTATTGTTCATTTTCATCGTAATTTCTTATTGAAGAACGTGCATCTTTTTCAATTGATATTATTTTACAAATCAATATAGCTACTGTATTGCTGAGAATCACTACTCCTTCTCCAACTTTTGTTATATTTCCTTTTAAATTACTAAAGATCTCATCCCTAGCTGTAGTATTAATAGTATAATCTTGACCTATGTGATTAGAGCAATATTCTCTCAATGGTCTTTCACAACAATCACAATCACCAGTCTTATTATTATCTCTCTCAGGTAAAAGTAATACTTGTGGCAATCTTCTTGAGTAAATTCCTACAATTTGATGTATAGGAATAGTTATTTCTCTAAATGAATTTCTCACTATTACTATATACTCATCTAATTTAACTATCATACAATCTAATATAGTACCTTGCTTTTCAGTTCCAATTTCAATATCATCTGCTATTAATTCCTTTAACTGTTTTAATATATGATACATTGGTTTTATACAAAGTTCTTTAATAAACTCCGCTCCTGGTCCTGGAGGACCTTGAGATCCAATTGGTCCTGGTATTCCTTGTAATCTGTCTGCCTTATTATTAATTACAACATCATCGGCCTCATCTATATCTTCTATATCTTCTATAGTATTTTCACTCCAATTTGTTTCTTGTATATTATCTTCATTCCAGTGTTCTTCTTCATACTTACTATCTTGATTCCAGTCTTTATTTTTATCTTGTTCATTATTTTCAGACCAATTAAAATCATCAAAATATTCAACGCCCTCAGTATCCCAATTGTAATCTATACTGTCATTATTAATAGAAGTATTTCCTGCTTCATTATTATTAAGTTCTTCATCATTCCAACTGTTATCATTATCTAATTCATTATTTTCAGGGTAACTCATATTTTATACTTCCCCCTTTTAATATTTATTGTATGTCTTTCTATACTCACATTATTATATGATTAAATATTTTTATCAGTTCATAGTTTTGTACTAAAAATAAAGAAGTTACCTTGATTTTTTATATCTTGGTAACTTCTCTTATAAATTAAATTTTCTTTGTATACTCTATACAATTTATTAATTATCTAATTCCATCTTTCCTTTTTAGTGCTTCTGGTGATAATTCTTTTCCTGCTTCCATATTTACTTTTTGTGCTTCTAATTGATACTTTTCTTTAGCTTTGTTTCTTGATTTCTTCTTACTACTAGCTTTTTTATCCATGTCTTTTCTCCCTTCAATTTATCTGAATTGATTTATGGGATTTCCCTGTCCATTTTTTCTCATCTTATCAGTACTTGGCATTTCCATTAATTCAGCAGCTTCCATATTTACCTTATCAAATTCTCTAGATTTTTTTTCAGATAGAAAATTAGATTTCTTTATATTTCTGCTCAATTTAAATTCCTCCTACTCTTTACATAGTAATTACATTAATTATTTTAACCATTTTTCATAATATGAATCATACAACATATTCCCTATAATGAAGTAAATACTATTATTTAATAGTCGCTTGACATTTAATAAAATTCGAAATTGTAAATAGCGAATTTTGTCATTTTATGATATTATATTCTTATATATGGAGGACTTTTATGGATAAAAAAACAAAAGATTATTTTGTTATTGGATTTGCACTTTTTGCTATGTTTTTTGGAGCTGGAAATCTCATTTTTCCTCCTTCTCTCGGAAGAGCTGTTGGCATTGATTACTTAGTATCCATATTAGGTTTTTTAATTACAGGAGTAGGACTTCCTTTAATAGGTATATTATCCTGTGTAAAGAGTGGTGGTAATTTTGAGACTATTGCAAATAAAGTAGGACGTACTTTTTCTGTTGTTATTAATACTTCCTTAATACTTGCAATCGGCCCTATGCTGGCTATACCAAGAACTGCAGCTACAACCTTTGAGCTTACTATTAAGCCCTTATTTCCTACAATAACTCCACTTACTACAGTTATTATTTACTTTTTAATAAATTCTATTTTTGTTTTAAGATCTAGCTCAATAATAGACACCATAGGAAAGTTTTTAACTCCTATGCTTCTAACTATGCTTCTTCTTATTATCTTAAAAGGGATTATTTCACCTATTGGTCCCACTATAAATACTGGTCTTTCTAATGCATTTTCAAAATCATTATTAGAAGGCTATCAGACTATAGATGCCATGGCTTCTGTAATATTTGCTTATATAATCATTTCTTCTATTAAGAAAAAGGGATACACTAATACAGCTGACATAATTAAAACTACAAGTTATTCCGCTTTAGTTGCTGTTTTGGGATTAAGTATAGTATATGGAGGCCTTCTTTATTTAGGCTCTCAAACTAGCTCATTGTTTAGTGAAGAAATACCTAGAACTACTCTAGTTATGGAAATAACATCAAGAGTTCTTGGAAGGTTTGGATCCTTTGCTTTAGCTATTGCTGTTGGATTAGCTTGCCTCACTACTTCTGTAAGCCTTACAGCTACAGGTGCTGAATTTTTTAATAGACTATCTAGAAATAAACTTTCATATAAGTTAAATGTTTTAGTTATAACTATATTTAGTGCAATTATAGCTGTTAATGGAGTAGATATCATAGTTACCTTAGCTGCTCCAATTTTGCAGATTATCTATCCAGTAATAATTGTACTTATAGCTACTAACTTTTTTGAAAAATTTATTAAAAACAATGAAATTATAGCTATAACTACCTATGTAACTTTAATTATTTCTATACTTAGCACTATAAGTTCTCTAACAAATAATTCTTTAGATAGATTTCTCAGTATTATGCCCTTGTCTAATCAAGGATTTGCTTGGCTTCTTCCTTGCTTGATAGCCTTTATAATATCCTATACTTTTTTAAATAGGCACTCTAATATACTTAGAAGATAATTCTATTGCCTCCTCAAAAATCCTTAATGGTACAAAACAAAAATAAGCTAGCTTCCACAAGTGAAAAAACTAGCTTGTTTTAATTCTAGATGATTAGTTCTAGTCTATTCAGTTATATTTTTATCTCTAGATATTTTTATAATTCCCTTAATTAATGCTCTTAAGACAGCATAGGCAGGGATAGCTGAAAGTCCATCTATAAAGCCAAATAAGGAAATAGAAATAATGATTACCTATGAGATCCAGGTGAATAAAAACTTAAAATAAAAAAGATATGAAATCTTAAAATTATTTAAGCTTTCATATCCGATTAATTAACTTACTATATTCTAATCAAATTTTTCATACTAATATCTAAAGCTTTTACAGAATGAGTAAGTACACCTACAGATATATAGTCCACTCCAGTTTTAGCTATTTCTTTTACTGTTTCTAAAGTAACATTGCCAGAAGCTTCTATAAGAGCTCTTCCGTCTATTATTTCTACAGCTTGTCTCATAATTTCAATTTTCATATTATCTAACATTATTATATCCGCTTTTGCTTCTAAAGCTTCATAAACTTCCTGTATCGTTTCTACCTCTACTTCTATTTTTCTAACAAAAGAAGTTTTGCTTTTCATTAAATTTACTGCTTCTTTTATTCCTCCAGCAGCATTTATATGATTATCCTTTATAAGTACTCCATCTGAAAGATTAAACCTATGATTACAGCCCCCTCCAATCAATACTGCATACTTATCAAATATTCTAAGATTTGGTGTTGTCTTTCTTGTGTCTAATATCTTTGCCTTTGTCCCTTCTATCTCTTTAACGAAATTATTAGTAATAGACGCTATTCCACTCATTCTCTGAAGCATATTTAAAGCTACTCTCTCTCCAATTAATATTTTTTGAGTGTTCCCTATTAATTTCCCTATTATGCTGCCCTTTGTAACTCTATCTCCTTCCTCTACCTTAAACTCTAATTCCACATCTTCTAATATAGAAAATACTCTTTTAAAAATCTTAAGTCCTGCTATAATCCCTTCTTCTTTAGATATTAACTCTACACTACATCTGCTATCATAAGAAATTATAGCTTCAGTTGTTATATCTCCATATTGGCTATCTTCCTTTAGAGCTTCCTTTAAAAAATTATCCACAGTTAACCAATTCATCTTTTATATCCTCTCTTATCTTAATAAATTCCTCTGTTATTATTCTTTTATTATATTCTCTAATTTGATTAGCTTTTTTTATACTTATATGACTAGTTAAAGAAGTAATTTTAATATTATATATATCATTATTTATATAATTTGCTGCTCTTCTTGAAAAAACTAAAGCTTCTAAAAGTGAGTTGCTAGCTAATCTGTTATCTCCATGTACCCCCGTACAACTTACTTCGCCACAAGCAAATAAATTTTTCATAGAAGTCTTAGCATCTATATCTACCTTTATTCCTCCCATAAAATAATGCTGAACTGGAGTTACAGGTATTTTATCCTTTGTTATGTCTATTCCTCTTTTTTTGCATTCACTATATATTAAAGGAAATCTATTTATAATAAATTCTTTAGGCTTATGAGTTATATCTAAGAAAACATAAAAAGAATTAGTTCTGTATTCTTCATCTATTATAGCTTTTGCTACCTTATCTCTAGGTAGAAGTTCGTTTACAAATCTTTCTCCCTTGATATTTATAAGAAAAGCTCCCTCACCTCTTAGAGATTCTGATATTAAAAATTTTTTTCCTTCTTTCTCATTTTCATACAAAGCGGTAGGATGGAATTGAATATATTCCATGTCCTTTAACCTAACATTATGTCTTAGTGCAATAGCTAGAGAATTTCCTTTTAAGGTTCTTTGATTAGTTGAATTTTTAAATAATCCTCCTATTCCACCTGAAGCTAATATGGTAACTTTTGAATTTATAAATAATATATTATCTTCATTTATGGCTACTCCCCCAAAACATTTATTATTTTTACAAACTAAATCTATTAGACAAGTATCCTCGTAAACTTTAATATTTTTTCTTTCTCTTACCTTACTTAAAAGTCTCTGAAATACTTTTTCACCTGTTTTATCTTCACAATGTAGGATTCTTTTTACACTGTGTGCTCCCTCTCTTGTATAATCATATCCTTTTCCTCGCTTATCAAAATCCACTCCAAAACTAACTAACTTTTCTATATTTAATATAGCTTCTCTTGCTAAAATTTCTACAGATTCTAATGAATTTTTGTAGTTTCCTGCTTTAAGTGTGTCTTCTATAAATAAGCTTTCATCCTCTTTATTTAAAGCAGTAGCTATTCCTCCTTGGGCAAGATATGAATTACACTCTTCTATCTTAGATTTTGTTATTAAAGCTATATTTAAATCCTCTTTTAAATTCAAAGCCGCATAAAGACCTGCTATACCTGTTCCTACAATAAGTACATCAACCTTTATATTCATTTTTTATTCTCCTAAGATGTGCATTTTTTCTAAAGATAAAGATGCTCTTTTCCTTGTATTCTCATCAATTATAACTTCATTACTTAAATCTCTAAGACAGTTATATACGTCTTTAAGAGATGTTTTTTTCATGTTAGGACAACACATATTTAAAACATAAAAATCTTTTTCAGGATTTCTCTTTTTAAGTTCATGCACTACCCCATACTCAGTTACAATAAGATATTTATTCCATTTATCAGTAGATGCAAAATTTATTATTCCACCTGTGCTTCCCACATAGTCTGCTAAATCTCTAACTTCTTTTCTACATTCTGGATGAACTAATACCTTTATGTCTTGTCCATATTTTTCTTTTGCTTCTATAATATCTAAAGCACTAATTCTATCATGTACATGACAATATCCATCCCATAATATAAGTCTTTTATCTGGAACTTGCTCTTGTATATAGGAACCTAAATTTCTATCTGGTAAAAATATTATTTCATCACTATCTATATTTTTTATAATATTAATTGCACTAGAAGATGTACAACATACATCAACTACAGTTTTAACTTCTGTGGAAGAATTAATATAACATACTACCTTTGCATTAGGATGTTTTTCTTTTAATTCTAATACTTCTTCCTTTGTTGCCATGTCTGCCATAGGACAGAGTGCTTTAGTATTTGAAAATAGTACTGTTTTATTAGGTGATAACACCTTTGCACTTTCCGCCATAAATTCTACTCCACAAAATACTATTACATCTTGTAGACATTCTTTTCCCTTTTGACTTAAGTAATAAGAATCTCCTACAAAGTCTGCTATTTCTTGTACTTCTTCAGGCTGATAATAATGAGCTAGAATAACTGCATTTCTTTCTTGTTTCAATTTTAATATCTCTTCTTTTATATCCACAACCATTTATTACACGCCTCTCTCTGTATATATTTATGTGTATACAAGTGTATATACACCTAAAGGTAATATACCACTTATTATATATTAAATCAATAATTCCTACAAAATAAAAATAAGCTACTAACCACAAAACTGGTTACTAACTCATCTTTAATAACTACTATTTTCAAATCTTATTCAGTTATTTTATTATTTTTGGTTATTTTAAATATACCTTTAATCAGAACTTTTATTACAGCATAAGTAGGTATAGCCAAAAGACCACCTATAAAACCAAATAATGAAATAAAAATAATAATTATAAATACTACGGTGAGAGGATGAATATTTAATCTATTTCCTATGACATAAGGTGATACAAGATTCCCTTCTAGTTGCTGTACTACAATAAGAACAACTAATACTTTAATAACCATTGGAAACCCTATAGTTAGTGCTATAAAAACTGCTGGCAGTATACCTATAAAAGTACCTAAAACAGGGATTATAGAAGTAATCATAGAAAAAATGGCTAAAACCATTGGATTGCTCATTCCTATAAGTAAATATCCTATATACATTAGTAGTCCAATAACTAAGGCTATTATTAACTGTCCAGTAATATATATTGATAGTGTTTCATCTATTTCTCCAAAAATTTCATTAAAATCATTCTTATACTTTTGTGGAAGCAGCCCTATAAGACCTTTATATATCTCTCTATCATCCTTTAAAAGATAAAATAAGATGAAAGGTATTAAAATTACTTGGCTGCCTACATTAGCAATAGCAGAAATTACATTCCCTGTATTTATTAATACACTTTTAAAAACAGCTTCTACATTTTGAATTAGCTTTTGTTGAATACCTGTTATAGAAACATACTGACCTATTTTACTTTCTAATATTCCATCTGTATTATTTTTAGCTATTTCAAATTGACTAGGTAAAGTATTAAAAAAGCTATTAAATTCTTGTCCAATACTTGATCCTCCATAAATTACTGTTACTCCTATTAATATTCCTATAAATATAAAAACAATTAAAATAGATAAACTTTTATTAATATGTTTACTCTCTGATAAAAATCTTACTAAGGGCCTAATCATATAATAAAATAATACTCCCACTACTATAGATATAAATAAAGCATCCATTATCACACCAAAAGGCTTTAATAAGTAACTAATCTTACCTATTAAATAGACAATTATTAATATTAATATTATGCCTACTGAATATTTATAAAATTTATTATTAAATGGCATATAACTCTCTCCTATCTTATATTTATAATAAAATTTTTTATATTAAATCTTTTTAACTTTATAATTTCTTTACATATTTTATTTAATATATTATACTTATGGTAACACCAATATACATTTTAAAAATGAATTTAAAAACTTTGCGGGGGAGCCCTTAGGCTGAGAAGGTTATAAACCTGACCCTTAGAACCTGATGCAGTTAATACTGTCGTAGGAAGCAAATGAGCTAATGGTATTTATTATATACATTATATAATAAATTAACTTTATTAGTAAATAAAAGCTTACCCTATGGGTAAGCTTATTTTTATTTAAGGGGGATTTAAAAACATGAATTATTCAACTCAAATGGATGCAGCAAGAAAAGGTATAATAACTAGAGAAATGGAGATCGTATCTAAAAAAGAACATATGGATGTTAACACTTTAATGAATCTTGTAGCAGAGGGTAAAATTGCAATACCTGCCAACAAAAATCATAAATCATTAGACCCTGAAGGTATAGGACAAGGCCTTAAAACTAAAATTAATGTAAATTTAGGTACATCAAAAGATTGTAACAATATTGATAAAGAGTTAGAAAAGGCTAAAGTTGCAATTGATATGAAAAGTGAAGCAATTATGGACTTAAGTTGTTTTGGAAAAACTGAAGAATTTAGAACAAGACTAATTGAAATGTCATCAGCTATGATTGGAACTGTTCCCATGTATGATGCTATAGGTTTTTATGATAAAGAACTAAAAGATATTACTTCTGATGAATTACTAGCAGTTATAGAGAAACACGCCCAGAACGGTGTAGATTTTATGACTATTCATTCAGGAATAAATAGAGATACTGCAGAGGTATTTAAAAGAAATAAAAGGCTTACTAATATAGTCTCACGAGGAGGAAGCTTACTTTTTGCTTGGATGGAACTAAATGATAAAGAAAATCCTTTCTTTGAGTACTTTGATAGAATCTTAGACATTTGTGAAAAATATGATGTTACAATAAGTCTTGGAGATGCTTGTCGTCCTGGCTCTATAGCAGATTCTACAGACCCTAGTCAAATTAAAGAATTAATGACATTAGGAGAACTTACTAAAAGAGCCTGGGAAAGAAATGTACAGGTTATGATTGAAGGCCCTGGTCACATGGCACTAAATGAAATTGAAGCAAATATGCTTTTAGAAAAAAAATTATGCTATGGTGCTCCTTTTTATGTATTAGGGCCTATTGTTACAGATATAGCTCCCGGATATGATCATATAACAAGTGCTATAGGTGGCGCATTAGCTGCCTCTAAAGGAGCAGACTTTTTATGCTATGTAACTCCTGCAGAGCATCTTAGATTACCAAATCTAGATGATATGAAAGAAGGAATTATTGCTACTAAAATTGCTGCTCATGCTGCTGACATTGCAAAAGGTATAAAAGGAGCAAGAGATTGGGATAACAAAATGAGCAAAGCTAGAAGAGATTTAGATTGGGAAGAAATGTTTAATCTTGCCATTGATCCTGAAAAAGCTAGGCGTTTTAGAGCAGAGTCAACTCCTGAAGATTCAAATACATGTACCATGTGCGGCAAAATGTGCGCTGTTAGAAATATGAATAAAATTATGTCTGGAAAAAATATAAACATTTTAAGAGAAGATGACTAAAACTTACATACATTTTAAAAACACTATCACTTTAATGATAGTGTTTTTAAAATTTTTACATTATTAAACTATTCCATGTGATTTCTCCAACTATTCCATCTATTTTTAGCCCCTTTATTCTTTGGTATCTCTTTACTGCCTCAACTGTTTTAGCTCCATAGACCCCATCTTCAGAGCCTGGATTAAATCCTAATGTATTTAGCCTTTGCTGTAATAGCTTTACATCCTCCCCAGTCATCATTGGTATTGTATATAATATTACTCTCTTAAGTTTTAGTAAACTCTTACTACTAAATAATTTAGCCACTGTGTTTTGTCCTACTATACCATCTACTAAAAGACCACTAACTTTCTGAAAATTCTTAACTCCATTCTCAGTATTTCTGCCATAAATCCCATCTGCTATTCCTACACTAAATCCTAATTCATTTAACTTGTTTTGAACTTTCTTTACATCATCACCTGACATCATAGGAATTATATATCTTAAAAGTCTTATACTTTGATTAACCTTTTCTTCTTTAGGCTTATCAATCTTTACTGGCGATTGATTCTGAATCTCTATTTTAAGCAGTCCATATACCACTGCCTCGGCACATCTCTGTCTTATATCTTCCCTTTTTAACTTTGTTGTATCTTCAATATTATCAATAAATCCAAACTCATTTAAAATTGCTGGCATATTAGTTGCCCTGATTACAAAAAGATAATCCCCATTACGTCCTTCCCTGGTTTTTAATCCCCTTGATTTAAATATCATCCTTAATTTCTCTTCAACTCTTTTAGCATATTCTTTACTCTTACCACCTACTATAGAGTGCCAAACTTCTACGCCCTGTCCTCCCCCAGCATTAATATGATTGGATATAAATACATCAGCCCTCCATCTATTTGCATCTTGTATCCTTGCCTCTAAAGAAACAGTTTTATCTTCAGTTCTAGACATTTTAACTTCATGCCCTAATCTTTCAAATAAATCTTTCTGTCTTAGTGATATATCTAATGTCAAATCTTTTTCGAATAGTCCATTACCTATAGCTCCTGGATCAGAACCTCCATGACCTGGATCAATATATATTTTCATTATAATCCCTCCCTTAGCTCTATTTAAATATACATCTTATTTCAATATATGCAGTTTTACATAAAGTTGTAATAATAGGCTTGTCTTTAACATAATTTTATCTATATATGACTATGAAACGTGAAAGAGGTGAAATCTATTTGAAAAAGGGAAGCCTTATATTTTTAATTTTAATTTTAATCATAGGTATTTTTGCAGGTGGTAACTTGTATCTTAACAAGAAAAAACCAAGTAATTTTTATTATACAAATTTACTAGCTAAAAATTTAACTTTATACTCCAATTATGAAGTTAAAGTATTGGACACTAACTTTTATAAAACAGAATCTATTTCTGGTGAAAATATAGATATAATTAAGAGTTTCTTAAAAGAATTAAGAAAACCTAACTTTACTACAAAACCTGCCAATATCGCTAATAAACCTAAATATAAGATCTTTTTTAACTTTTCCCACACTGGAGAAAAATACGTAATTAATATTTACGACGATCAATCTGCATCAGTTTATCCTTGGGATGGTTCATTTAATATGGATTACATAAACATGAAAGATATACCTCTTAGATATAATCTATTTAGTCTATGTAAAAATGCATTCACAGAAAAAGGATAGTAAAAAACAGAGTGTTATCCATCTTGGATAACACTCTGTTTTTTACTTAAATACGTCAATTAATTCTTTAAATATTTCTTTACTTTCATTTATCTTTGATGAGTTTCCTAAAACACATAAATAGTTTTGTTTCATACTATCTCTTAACATATCGGCAAAACCTCTGATCTCTTCTACAGTGCATTTAAGTACTTCATCTCTTTCTTTTTGGACATCAGCTTGTGTAACATTACTCAAATAATATGTCACGGATTTATCAGCTATTAAAGAAGGTGTTAGCGGTAAATCGAAATTGCTTATTGTACCTATAATATATTTTGTCATTTCTCTTTCATCAGCATTAAAGTTTCTTAGATAATCTTCCGCCTTATTATATATTTCTATAGTTTCTTTTAAATTTGGGTCTCTATAAGATCCAAAAAACATATTCCCACTTCTTCCGAAGCTTGCAAATGACCCATAAGCTCCTCCAAGAACACGTACATTACTCCATAAGTAATCTAGGCTTTGTATAGTCTTTAGTACTTGAAGACTCCCTTTGTATTCATATCCTAATTGTCTAAAATTACATCCTTTAATTACATATTGAACATCACCTTGTGTAAGTAATCCTTCATTTTTGGCACCTACTTCAAATTTATATTCTTTAAATGGTAAGTCATTGTCATTAAGTTTATTTATAAAAGCTTCTAAGTCTTTTTTCACAGCTTCATAATCTTCATTTTCCGATGCAAGACTTATTATTAAGTTCTTTCTATTAAAAATTAGGTTTGAAACTTCTTTTAAATTACATATTATTTCATCAATCTTCAAATCAAAGTTTTCTTCTAAATCCTCCATAAATCTAAAGAAATCAAATCCTGATAATACTTCCTCATATTTACCTACTGGTGAAAAATATGAGAAAAGTCTATTAGCTGCTACAATATGACCTGAATCAAAAATTGCCATTTCTAAACGTGATTTTATTTCTTGAATAATCTCTTTTAGTCTCTTTTTATCATCTATTTTTGTATTAAGTAATATTTCTTCTAGGATTTCTATAACTTTAGGTACTTTATCTACTAATGATTTTGATCTTACAATAAACTTAGGTAAATATTCTCCCATAGTTCCATTCTGAGTAAAACTTGCAGCACCGTAAGATATACCACCCGTATAGATATTAATTTCATTTGACAAATCTGCATAGGTGAATTTCTCTGTTCCTATTCTACCTAGTATACCTGAGAGTAGGGTTAAATATGGTATGTGCTTTTCATCTACAGTTCTAGTATCAAATATAAATTTAATATATGCTATCTTATTTGTAAATATAGGATTTAATAGAACTTTATTATCTCCTATAAATTTTTCTACTAATGGTAGTTTTTCTGCTTTAGGGTCTATATCTTCTAATGATAATAAAGGAATCTTTTCTATATCTTCTTTACTTTCCGGTGTTGTTTGTCTTTCTCTTAAAGCTTTAGTTTGACTTATTATTTTTTCTATTTCTTCTTCTGATAAAGAATGTTTATATTCTTTTAATTTGCGTTTTAAACTTTCAGCTTTTTCCTCTGCTAGATTCGCTTTTGGAACAAGAGTAATTAAAGATCCGTGGTTGACATTAATTAAGTACTTTTTTATAAATTCTTCAAAATAATTTGTAGTTAATGCAGTTTTAACTTTTCCTAAAACCCTCTCATATTCAAGAGGCATTAATGGATCACTATCATATAACCATCCTGTCATAGCCTTTGTATAATATAATAATCCTTTAGGATAACTTCTCGTATCCCCTTCTCTTAATCTAAACTCTTTTACATTAATACATGCCTCTACAAGTCTTTTATCTATTCCGTCTTCAACTAATTTTTTTAAGGTATTAAATACTATATTTTTAAACTCTTCTTTTTTGTCTTCATTAGAATTTTTTACTACAATACTAAATACAGGCTGCAGAATACTTCCATCAAAAAATCCATAAACATCTTTTCCTATACCTGCATCTATAAGGGCCTTTTTTAGTGGTGCTGCTGGTGTTTCTAAAAGTAAGTATTCTAATATATCAAAAGCTAGAGAAACTTCATCATTGCAAGCATCTCCAAGTACAAAGTTTAAACTTAAGAAGGTTTTATCTTTGCCTTGATCTTCTTTTCCTACTGGATACTCTGCTTTAAAGTTTCTTATTTCTCCAAAAGCTTTTTGGAGACTTATTTTAGAATCTACCTCTATCTTATTAAAATTATTTAAATACTCCTCATTAATGAATTTAAGTTGTTTCTCAATCTCTCCATTCCCATATAGATATAAATAGCTGTTAGAAGGATGATAGAATTTTTTATGGAAATCTAAAAACTGATCATAGGTTAAGTCTGTTATATACTGAGGATCTCCTCCCGACTCAACTCCATAAGTAGTATCAGGAAATAAGGATTCCTGGATCTTTCTATAAAGCAAATCCTCTGGAGATGAAAAAGCTCCTTTCATCTCGTTGTACACTACTCCTTTATAAGTAATTTCTTCTTCCTTGCTATTAAGTTCGTAGTGCCATCCCTCTTGCATTAATATCTCAGGATACTTGTATATGTTAGGATAAAATACAGCATCTAAATATACATCCATCAAATTTAAAAAATCTTTATCATTCTTGCTAGCAACAGGATATATAGTTTTATCTGAATAAGTCATAGCATTTAAAAAGGTATTTAAAGATCCTTTTGCAAGTTCTACAAAGGGATCCTTTATTGGAAATTTTCTAGAACCACATAGTACCGAATGTTCCATTATATGTGCAACTCCTGTGCTATCCGTTGGAGGTGTTCTAAAACCTACTGTAAATACTTTATTATCATCATCATTCTCTATACTTAAAAGTCTTGCACCACTTTTTTCATGTTCAAACATTCTAGCTTTAGAATTTATCTCTTTTATATCTTTTTCTTCAACTAACTTAAATCCATGATATATTTTATTTAATTCAAAATTCATACCAGTACCTCCTTCGCAATATGTAACTATTAATTATTTTACCAAAATTTTCACGTAGAAACGACAACTTTATTTTAATATTAAAAAAATCCACTATTAAATATAGTATAACCTTAGAATTTATCTTATACTTATTATGTAATTATTATTATATAAAATAATTAATAAACTTATATTTAGGAGATGATTAGATGTACAGAAAAGGTGATTTCCATTTACATACAACCGCATCAGATGGAAAACTTTCTCCAAAAGAATTAGTTTCACTAGGTAAAAATCAAGGATTAGATATTATAGCTATTACAGACCATGATAACACCTTTGGCGTTGAAGAGGGGATTTTACAGGGTGAGAGTATAAATATTAAAGTTATACCAGGAATTGAGCTATCTACTAGACATAATGGTGATAGTATTCATATCTTAGGATATTTCAAAGACGATTCTTATAAAAATAGATCTTTTCAAAAGTACTTAAAAGATATACAAGACTATAGAATAATTAGAGCAGAAAAAATAATACAAAATTTAAAATCTCTTTTTAATATAGAATTAGATTTTAATAAGCTTCTTATCGATAATCATGGAGTTATCGCAAGACCTCATATTGCTAAAGCAATAATAGAAGCAGGCTACCCTTATGCTTTTCAATATATATTTGATAATATTTTAGGTAATAACAGTCCCGCTTATGTTCCAAATAAGGAGATTACTATAGAAGAAGGTCTTGATATACTACATTCTGTTAATGCTATTACCTCTCTTGCTCATCCTACTTTAATTAAACGGTCCCCAGTTGAAGATATACTAAAGTATGATTTTGATTGTGTTGAGGCTATTTATCCTCTAAATCGAAATGGCGAAGAAGAACATTTTAGAACTTTAGCATCTAAGTATAGGAAAATCATTACAGCAGGTTCAGATTATCATGGACTTGGTATTGATGATACTAAACATGGCTATATAGGTAAATGTACCTTAGAAAAGGATAATCTTAATAACTTCTTAGAAATTTTAAAGCTCCTGTAAAAAACACAGGAGCTTTTGTTCATCTTTAAACTTCTTTTAAAAATGCCGCATATGCCATCAATGTTTCATATACATCTGCTTTAGATACCACTTCCCAAGGTGCATGCATATTTTGTACAGCAACTCCACAGTCTATAACATTCATTCCATATTGTGCTAATATATAGGCTATAGTTCCTCCACCACCTTGATCAACCTTTCCAAGCTCAGCAGTTTGCCATGTAACATTATGTTTTTCCATAATGGCTCTGATTTCTCCCATATACTCTGCATTTGCATCATTTGAGCTAGATTTTCCTTTAGATCCTGTATATTTACTAAATACTACACCTTTTCCAAAGTATGCTGAATTTCTTTTTTCCATTACTGATGGGTAATTTGGATCAAAGGCAGCAGTAACATCTGAAGATAACATTTTTGAACTTGAAAGAGCACGTCTAAGCTTTAAATCATTATAGCTCTCCATTAAGTTCATAATTTCAGCTACAGTATTTTCAAAAAACTTAGATTGCATTCCTGTGGCTCCAACACTTCCTATTTCCTCTTTATCAACTAAAAGAACAACACAAGTTTTTGTTGGATTATTTACTTTTAGTATTGCTTCAAAAGATGTATAAGCACATACTCTATCATCATGCCCATATGCTATAACCATACTCTTATCTAATCCATAATGTCTTGCACGACCAGCCGGTACTACCTCAAGTTCAGCTGATACAAAATCCTCTTCATTTACATCATATTTTTCATTCAATAACTTTAATATATTTTGTTTAACTCTATTTTTCATTTCTTTATCTTCTATTGGAATACTTCCAACTAAAATATTTAAATCTTCTCCTTCTATCCCCTTAGCTAATTTCTTCTCTAGCTGATTTCCAGCAAGATGAATTAAAAGGTCTGATATTCCAACCACTGGATCACTATCATCCTCTCCAATTACTATATTTACTACAGTACCGTCTTTTTTTGCAAATACTCCATGAATTGCAAGAGGAATAGTTACCCATTGATATTTTTTAACTCCACCATAATAATGAGTTTCAAGTAATGCTAGATTTGTATCCTCATATAGGGGATTTTGTTTTAAATCTAATCTTGGAGAATCTACATGTGCACCTAAAATTCTTAATCCACTTTCCATAGGTTCATTCCCAATAACAAACATAGCTAGAGTTTTTCCCATACAATTTGCATAAATTTTATCTCCAGCTTTTACTTTACCATTTGACTTAATTATATTTTCAAGGTTTTTATAACCTTCTTTTTCTGCAATCTCAACAAATTCTTTTATACATTCTCTTTCTGTTTTACACTTTGACATAAAGTTTATGTATCTATCATTTAAGTCAAATACTTGCTTTAAATCATTTTCTGAATATTTCTCCCATGCATAATCATAGTTTTTTTCTAACTTATTTTCTTTTTTTTCTTCTGACACATTAATTCCCCCAGTCTATTTATAATAGTAATAATTTAGTTTTATTTTATATTAGTCTTATTATAGTATTATTTATTTCAATAAAGATTTTAAAACTATTTTTTAATATTTACTTACTAATATCTTTATAACCATTTTTTTCTCTTAAATACATATATAAGGGCTACTGTAATAAGTGACATTAATAATATTGTATAATAATATCCGTAGGTTGAACTTGTAAGAGGCATTTTATCAAAATTCATTCCCTGAAGACTAGTTATAAGATTTAAAGGAAGAAAAATGCTAGTTATTATAGTAAATATCTTCATCAAATCATTTGTTTTATTAGCTATCTCTGATTCAAAAGCTTCTCTTACCAAAGCTAAATCCTGAACCAAACTTTCTAAGGCCATCATAAGCTTATTTATTTTTGCATTTATATTATAAAAAAGCTTTATTTCATCCTCTTCAATTATTGCATTGTCATTGCTGACTAAGCTATCGCCTACATATCTTAAAGGATTTAAAAACTTGCGTATCTTATATAGTTGTCTTCTTAAATGAATTAATTCATCTGCTTGCTCATGAGAAGGATTCCTTAATACTTCAATTTCTATTTCATCCGCTTTTGCTTCAAGCTTAGACATAATACTATAATTTTTCAATATAATCCTATCTATAATATAATAAAGGATCATGGCTGGTTTCTGATTTTCTCTGAGCATAAAGCAGTTCTTACAATCATTAATGTCTTGTATTAGTTCATTTATTATTCCAATATTATCATCATAAACTGTAATAATGTAATCTTTACTTAAATAAATATTTAACTCCCTACTTTTAACTATTTTATTTCTATAGCCTAATATATTAAAACTTAAAAACATATAGCCATCGAAAAAAATTATTTTCGATGAAGTATTTATAGGAC
>JAVBVX010000045.1:0-4108 GCA_036677665.1 Clostridium sp.
CTATTGCAGTTTATTTTAAAGAATTAAAAAGTGCTGATGAAGCAGTAAAAAAGCAACGGGAGGAGATTGAATATGAGCTTCCGAGGTTTGTATCTACTTTAACTCAAGAGCTAAAGGCAAGTAGAGATGTTCTCTCAATATTAGAAACTTATAAGAAAAATGCAGGGAAGAGTATGAAAAGAGAACTAGAAATAACTGTAGCAGATATGAAATCAGGAAGCTATGAAGCTGCGCTTACAAGATTTGAAACAAGGCTTGGAAGCTCAACACTATCAGAAGTTGTAAGAGGATTAATTAGTGTGCTTCGAGGAGATGATGGAAGAGTGTATTTTCAGATGTTATCCCATGATTTAAAACAGTTAGAGCTTCAAAGACTTAAAGGAATAGCATCAAAACAGCCTTCTAAAATTCGCAAATATTCCTTTGCAATGCTGATATGTTTCGTCTTAATGTATCTTGGAGTAATGGCAGTAGAAATTGAAAAGTCACTTGGAAATATGTTCTAGGGGGTAGAAAGGTGAAAAAACTTTTTAAATGCAAATGTGGAGAAGGGTATATTGATACTGTTGTTATTGTTATAGCTACAATGCTTGTTATTGCTTTTGCAGTGAAGGTGTTACCAGTATTTATTGCTAAAAATCAGCTTAATAACTATGCTAATGAAATTATTAGAGTTGCTGAAATTTCAGGGAAAGTAGATACAGACATAAATTTAAAGGCAGAAGAATTAAAAAAGCAAACAGGAATAAATCCTATTATTTCATGGAGAGCCAATTATATAAGTGGAACAAATAAGGTGCAGATCAATGATGAAATTACAGTAACAGTATCAAGTACAGTAGATATAGGGTTTTTCAGCTTTGGTTCTTTTCCTATTGAACTTAATGCAAGGGCAACAGGAAGGAGCGAAGTATATTGGAAATAAAAGATTTAAAAAGGATATTGAAAGAAAAGAAAGGGAATGCATTACCACTTGCCTGTGCCATAGTTATGTCACTGATAATTGTATTTAGTGCAGTGTCTGAATACATGAGACTTCAAATAATTGCAAAGGGAGTTAGAGATGCACTTCAAACTTCTATCATAGCTGTTGCAACTGAAAATTATGATGATGTATATGACGGACTTAGAGAGGGGTACAGTGGAGGATATACATTATCTCCTTTAAATAGGTGGGAAAGCAGGAATGATACAGGAGATGTATATAATTATCTTGATAATCTTCTTGGATTAGAAAAAGATGGAGCATATCATATTAAGCTTATAGGAAAGGAAGTAGAGTATAAGCTTTCGAAACTTAAAGTAAATATCGTGAACGCTCCCTTAGCACCATCAAATACTGATAATCTACAAAAATTCCAATCAGAAGCATATATTCATCTCGAAGTACCTTTATCTTTTGGATGGGACAAACTACCACCACTTCAAATAGATTTAAAGGTTAAGGCAGGCTACACACAAAAGTTTTAATACCAATAACATAAAAAATATCTAGACATTTCAAAGAAAATATGTTTATTTTTTAACAAGAGTAGAAAAACACGTTGAATTCTAAAAATAAGGGAGGTAATTTTCATGAAAAAGCTTAGTTTTAAGGCAAAGAAAAATATTTTAGCATCAGTTCTTGTGGTTTTAGTTATAGCTTTCGGAAATATATTAGTAGCTTCTATTGCTAAAGAGCATAATGTAAAAGATGCTGAGACTTTGGTAAAGTATAATGAATCTGTATCTATAAATAAAGAGGATTTAGAAACAGAAAAACCTAATGAGGATGAAAAATTAAATTCAAATACTGTAACTCTAAAGAAAGCGGATAAGATTGTTAAACCTGAACCACCAAAAGAAAAACCAAAGACTAGTGATGATGTAACAAACAAAAATAAAGTTCCAACATATCCTGAAAAGGAAGTAAAACCTCAAATTGAAACACCAAAATTGGGAAATGTAAATAGTAAAGGACAGATGACTTTCCCAGGATTCGGGGAAGTTGAAGATAGTGGTGCAAATAAGGGTGAAAAAGTAAGTTCAAATGGAGATATAAATAAACAAATTGGGACAATGGATTAGGATTAAGAAAAATAGATTTTAAGAGTATGGCAAAAGCCATACTCTTAAAATCGTTTTGGAGGTATTTTATGAAAAAGATGACAGTGTTTTTACTCTGTTTAGTGCTAATAGGTGTTGTTATTCCGAAAAGTGCTTTTGCTACAGGAAATGGAAATTTTGATGGTGGAGGAGGTGGAATGGGAAACGGGACTAGTCAAAACTTTTGGAATACAGGTAATGATGGTATAAGAGTAACAGTTATAAGAAGCAGTGATAAAATACCTGTTACTACACCTATTGATTTCTCAAATAAAAATCAACCATCTACTATTGGTCATTTTGGGAAGAAGAGTAAACTGCAATATATAAATGGCACTGGATTAGTTCCAAGAAGGAATGGTTATGTGTACTATAAGCCATCAAAAGCAATGCCAAGGATAATAGGTTCAAGTAGTTATAGTATAAACATTGAGGACACTAAAAAATACTTTTGTTCAGAATATGCAATAAGGCTAATTGCAGATATTACAGGAATGAAATACGAAAATCTTATAGGTGGTGATTATAAATTACTGATAGAGCCTATAGCATATATGACTTTTCAAGGTGTTTATATAGCTATGACTGCCCATGAAGCAGCTTTATATGATGAAAAATTAGGAGGAGGACTAAGAAGCAAGATGGTAAGTTTATCACATAAAAATTTACCCCTTGCTTTATTTTTGCAAACTTCTGATTTAGGTTTCCCAGCATGGACAGGATCTAATAATCAAAAGGTATCTAATGCACAGATAAAAGCATATTTAGGGGTTGGAATTGTGCGTTTCAGTGAAGCTGACAAAGGAGTTGTTATAGATGCTAGCTACTATGAGTATAGATGTGATACTGATGTTATAACTTCAATAACAGTAAGTACACAAAAAAGACGTACACCAGATACCCCTGTATCTGTAACTTTTAGAGTGAATGGGCAAAATTACACTGTTAAAAACATTTATATTCCAGAAGATGAATCACAGAAAGTTTGGTTTAAATGGCATACTCCATCAACACCGCAAGCACTTAACATTGATGTAAGTGTAATAGGAGCATCATCAAACAGAACAGCCATTACAGCAAAAATCGTTGATTTGAAAGAAAATACACCACCTAATCCAACAGCTAATGATAAAGATAATAATTTTAAAATTCCAAGCATTCCAAGTAAATCTCAAAAGACTTCTGCAATGTGGGGAGAATGGGATTGTTATTGGGAAGCTAAGTGGGAATGGAAGGCAGATTGGAGTTGGACTAGTAATGGAAGTGGAGGAGGATATTGGGTTGATAATGGGAAGTGGGTAGATAGAGGAGATTGGAAGTATAATTGGATAAATTATAATGCAAAGCTTTCAGCTAATATTAATGTTCATCCTGATAGTAAAGTTCCGACAGCTTTATCTAAAACAATAAAATCTGGATATGGTGTAAATGTAGATGTATCAACAAATTTAAACTCAAATGCTCCAAGTTCAGCAATAACAGGTGCTCAAAATGTAATATCATATTACCCAGAATTTAATTATCAAAACTACAATAGAGTATTAGAGAAAATATCAGCAGGATATGATGCAAACTTTAGGCTTAAAAATAATAAATACTCAACTTATAATCAAAGAGTACACTTTACACCTATATGGTACCCAGATGGAAGATACAATGTGTATTCACAAGTTATTGACACATGGACACCTGATGGAATGTTATCAATAAATTTAAATGACTATGTAAATATACAAGGTAGTCTATATGATGATTGGCATATAGCACCAAAAAATTAAGGAGATGAATTAACATGAGAATATTAATAGTTGAACCGCAAAAAATGCCTTTTGAAGCAGTGATAAACAAGGAATTAGAATCAATGCAAAAGATAGTTGGAGGATTAATTCAAGCTGTAGATTTAGATGAAAATACAAGTCTCGTTTGTAATGAAGAAGGAAAATCAATAGGATTAGAAGGTAATAGGCGTGTTGGCAGAGATATAATTGCTGGCACGTTTTTTCTTTGTGGATTTAATGAGGAA
>JAVBVX010000046.1:0-3010 GCA_036677665.1 Clostridium sp.
AAAAGACACCAACCTGTTGCAGTCAGTGCCTTTCCTCAATTGGTTAATTACATATTGCTTACTTCTTCGTGCTCATGTGCTTCTTTATATTTTAAGCGAGTAGCTTTACCTCCCCGAATCTTAGGGGGTAGAGTAGTATTAATACTAAGCGTAAATTCCAATGTTTTAATGGAATTCACTATCTTTTTATTAATACCGTTTTATACTGTTTTTTATATAATTTTGCCCAGAATTTGCCCGAGGCCATTTTAAAATTTATACTAATATTTAAATATTTATAGTAAATTGCATAGCTTTAGAATTTCTAATTAAATTGTAGTCAAATCTATTTTTATTTAATAAATGCTATACCTAAATAATAAAGTATAATAATATGAACTGGATAAAATACATAAAAAAGATACTTCAATTCTCTGCCTTTTTCTCCGTTATACATAAGTATAAAGGGCAAAGCAAATATCATCATCCATTGCGGGTCTCCATAAAGCAGATCGGTCTTCATGAATGCAGGAAGCACACCAAAAAAAACGGATTCAAATAAAATTGATAAAAGCGTAAACGGAATTTTAATATTCTTTTCTAGTATATGGAATACCACTTTTAAAATTTTAGTATTATATATCAGCATATTTAGGACCGTAAGAAGGATATAAGTAATTAATAGGTTTTTCTTACTATTCCTGAATATATACATTAATACTCCCATAAGGACAAAAAACATGCCACCATCCAGCATTAAAATATTTGATAAGACTGGCAACATTATAATCAATATTTTGTCACTCACACCTAGATACTGCAATTGCATGATAATCAATGAAGAGACTATCTGCCATAAAACAAATGTAATTAATGCCCTTTTTGCATTTCTGTTTCTCTCTTCAAATTTTTCTATTATAAATATTATTGCAATAATAATTAAAAGAGTTCTTATGAAGTTATACTGTATGTCCAAAAAAGCATTTATCCCACCCATTACTAAACTAAGTACATACAACCTGGATATATATTTGATTTTGTTTTTGGTATTGGTATATCCTATAATGCAACAAAACATAAAAATCGGGGCGGAAATTCTTCCAATCCAGTGAAAATAATAAGGTGTACCCGGTATAAACGCCCATATGTGATCAATTAACATAGTGACTAAGGCCACTATCTTTAACATTGTAGTTGTCATTTTTATAATACCTCATTAATAAAATAATATTATTTTATGACTCCTATATATGAATTTACTATTTACCATATATAGGAGTCGCATTTGTTTCCTTACCTTATTGTTCCATCACATCTTAAAGGCGCCAAATATTTTACATATATTTTATCACTTGAACTTAGCCCAGAAACTGTAAAAGCAGATGTAGCCCCACCTGATATATTTTTCGTAGTTAATAGGCTGCTGCCTATTAAATTCTTTTTGTATACTTCAACAGTTAAAGTATCGCTTCTTCTATTGTTTACACTTACAATATAAGACGTTTTTCCTGTTATTAAATATTCTGTATATAAATCATCGATTACTGCAACTCCATCAAAATTATATATACCATCAGTTGTTATATTCCATGTTTCAGTAGGTATAGAAATTCCATCTGGAGATATATTCGTTTCTTTACTCCAATTTAATTCTTCCCATGGAGCAAGTCCAATATTTTTATTACCGTCAATTGCAAAAGCAGGCACTGTAAACATAAACATGCATAAAATCAACATACTAATTGAAATAAATTTTTTAAACATAATTCTTTTCTCCTTTTGCTTTAATTTTTTTCTTAACAAATACAATTTCGGATACTAATCAAAGCCACTGTATCTAACAATTAAATATTGAATATAAACTTTTTATGCTATATAATATAAAAAGTAGGGCTCTTAAATATCCTTTCATATACTTTTGTGATATTAAGTATTCAACTTGCAAGGTATTAAAGGGCCTTTAATTTATTTGGTGACCTAATACGCAACATACTCACACCTCCTTTCATTTAAATCTCTTATAATATATAGAGGTGGCACAATTTTCCTCCATATTTATAACACTGTTAAAATGTTTCTACTTCTCTTATAATTCTAATTTAATACTTGCCTTTTTCCAATAACAGTTATTGATTTTTCTGCAATTTAATATATTGAGCCACATAAGTTGTTCAGGTACTATATTTTTTACATAAAGTATTACAATGAATTCTATAATTTCACCTTGTTAATAAGAAACATTATTACTATACCTAATTATACTTTCATAATCACTACCACTATAAACATAGTAATATGCTTTAACCCTATAAGTATATCCTTTACTAACATAGCTTGTACCGGTCAATGTCAATTTGTAATCTTCAACAGATTTTGACCAACTAACAATATCTACCCAATTTATACCATCATATCTTTGCAGATATAAGTATATATTGACATTTGTTGTTTTATCTTGATATCCTATTACGTTACCTGTTGCAGTTGCTAAACCACTTGATGATATGTAAAGATCTGTTTTTGTTGTATTGGTGTAATCATAATATGGAATAATTACACCATTTAAGTTTACTGCAAATGCTTCGGGTACTAAACTAAAACTAAATAATAAAATTAATAGTAAGAAACAAATTGCTTTTTTCATTCTGATTACCTTTTCCTTCTTATATTTTTTATCTCTATACTATATAAACAATTTAAACATGAATTTGGGGACATAAATTTAAGAAAGTATTTTTTATTTTTTAATAAACTCTTATTTAATAGATTCAGCCATTTGTTTTAGTGTGCTTTCGACTTCGTATCCACTAATAGAATAAGCGTAAATACCGTCACTAAAAATAACTGTAGTTAAACCATTTTGACTATAAGTTATACCAGTAGCTCCATTAATAAATATTTCTTTTGTATTTATTTCTTCGGTATTTATTGTTACATCATAATTTAAAGTAAATTGTTCATATATTAATTCATTCTTTTCAGCATTAGAATAAATTATTTGATAATATGTTTCATAATTCGTTTCTTCTAA
>JAVBVX010000047.1:0-2878 GCA_036677665.1 Clostridium sp.
TTTTTATTGGTTTTTCTAAAATATATAAATTGGAAATTTAAAAATTCTCACCATGCAAAATTCATGGTAAGAATTTTTGTTTATTTCTTAAAAATCTCTTATAAAAAGTATAAAAATGGTATATAATATATACGAACATAAGTTTGATTTTGATATATTAGTAATTATTAAGAGGTTGATGGGTTATGAAGAGATTAATTTTTCATATTGATGTAAATAGTGCTTATCTTTCTTGGGAAGCAGCTTATAGACTTCAGCAAGGAGAGGAGTTAGACCTTAGAAAAGTTCCATCTGTGGTAGGTGGAGATGAAGAAAGTAGGCATGGAATTGTTTTAGCAAAGTCGATTCCTGCAAAGAATTACAAGATTCAAACTGGAGAAACATTGTATAATGCACGGCAGAAGTGTCCAGATATAAAAATAGTACCACCAAGGTATTGGTTGTATATGCAATGTAGCTCCGCTATGCATGAAATATTACAGGAGTATACACCAATCATACAAAGGTTTTCTGTAGATGAGAGCTTCTTAGATTTTTCTAATATGGAAAACTTATATCCAGATTATATGGAACTTGCTGAAAACATAAGAGAAAGAATAAAGAAGGAACTTGGATTTACAATAAATATAGGAATATCAAATAATAAGCTTCTTGCAAAGGTTGCTTCAGATTTTAAAAAACCAGATAGAATTCATACCTTATTTCCACAGGAGATAAGAAGTAAAATGTGGCCACTTCCAGTTGAAGATTTATTTATGGTGGGAAGGGCTACTGCGCCTAAATTACATAAGCTAAATATTAATACAATAGGAGAACTTGCAAATTATGATGTAAATATATTAAAAAACATTTTAAAGAGTCATGGAGAATTAATATGGAATTATGCTAATGGCATAGAGCATTCAGAAGTGAGGAAAAGTGATTATATAAAAATGAAAGGCATAGGAAATTCTACAACTATCTCTTTTAATGTAGAGGATAGGGAAACAGCCCATAAGATATTATTATCTTTATGTGAAACAGTAGGTATGAGATTAAGAGATTCTAAGAATTGCTGCAGAGTGGTTTCAATATCAATAAGAGGTAGTGATTTAATATCTTACTCCCGCCAAAAGAAGTTAAGTACAGCTACAGATTCAACTAGAAAAATATATGAGGTAGCTTGTTATTTATTTAATAGTGCATGGAAGGGTAATCCAATTAGACATATGGGAGTTCATATAACAGATTTTTGTAATAATGACTTTCATCAGTATAGTCTATTAGATTCATTTGATTATTATAAGGATGAAAAACTAAATAAGGTAATTGATGAAATTAGATTAAAATATGGTAATAAAGCTATTTTCAAATCCTGTTTTCTGCATTCGGGTTTAAGTCCAATGTGTGGAGGTATAGGAGAAGAAGACTATCCTTTAATGAGTTCTATGTTATAGGGGAAGGTGAGTATTATGAAGGTTATAGCACAACCTATTGAGGTAGTTTCTTATACAGATAGTAAGGGGAATATAAAACCTCTAAGGCTAAGACTACAAAAAAAAGATGAGACTTTGAAGGTAATAAGAGTGGATAAAGTTATTATAAAGGAAACTGAAAAGCTTGCAGGTAATACTATGTTTGTATTTAAGTGTCAAAGTTTAATTAATAATGTAATGGAGATATTTGAAATTAAGTATGATCTAAAAACCTGTAAATGGATGTTATATAAAATATGAGGTTTATTATAAATATCCAAATAAAAACTGTGAAAGATCCAGAGTTTCTATTTGGTAATTTTAATATTTAATAATGCTAATTGAAGGAACTTTGATCTGTTCAATGATTTTCTATTGTATTTAGTATTTTTACCAATAAAGGTACTTTTGTATAAGTAAAATCGAAGTTTATAGCAATATAACTATATAAAACACAATGCTATAACATAAGAGCTTAAGTGACGAAAACTGTGAATATCACACAGTTTTCGTCACTTTTATTTTGAGTGTCTTAAGAGTGATAGTAGTAATGCTGTATCAATTACTTTAGAATCATTATTATTAATTCCATAGAGCTTAGAAAACAATTGTTGTACTTCGTTAACTAGTTCTGTATTAACACTTATAGACTTTTTGCTTTTGCTACTATTCCATATATTAATCATTTTTTCAGGAAGATGAGTATCTTCAGATGATTTATCTATAGAAAAATCTTTGAGTTGATTTTTTATTGAACTTATATCTTGTTCAATCTTAACTGTTTTAGTTAGTATTGCATTTAGTATGTTTTTTATTTCTTTAAATGATTCAGGCATACTATTCATATTGTTATTAACTTCTTTGGATAATTGAAGAAGAGTATTTACATCGATACTAGTTTTTTCAGATGATTGAGAAATAGTTTTTGTACTACAGTCAACATCACTACTTAAATTATTTATTGATTTTTCTTGATCACAGGATATCCAGCACTTACTCTTTTTATCCCACGATTTATTGTAATTAGTTTTTATATAATTCGCTAAGACATAGTAAGCAATGTCACCGCCTATTAATAGGTTCAATTCTTTTCGTATTTTATAAATTGTACAATTGGAACTAATTAAATTTTCTATATTATTGTTATCTGGAATATGTAATTTAGGTTTTCTTCCCATTTATCCTCCAAAATATTAAAAATTAAATATTGTTACTACTAATATATATGAATAACTCTATCGTTATTACAATAGGAAAATAAAATTTTTAAATAATATATTAAATGATATAATAAGCTATAAAGAGAATGGTAATACTAAAGGTAGGATTAATTGGAGATTATAAGTATGAAAAAGTAATGATTATTATCCTACTAAGTATTATCTAAAAGTAGGACAAAAAAATAGTTTTTAAATATACCTGCC
>JAVBVX010000048.1:0-2664 GCA_036677665.1 Clostridium sp.
TTTAGCTCTTGAGTTAAAGTAGATACAAACCTCGGAAGCTCATATTCAATCTCCTCCCGTTGCTTTTTTACTGCTTCATCAGCACTTTTTAATTCTTTAAAATAAACTGCAATAGCTAAAAATAAAATTACTGGACTTATCATAGGTAAAATAATTAAAGCAGGGATAATACTTAAAAGTACCATTCCTGCTTTAATATAAGCTCTTGCTATATAAGTTTCTGGTGATAATTTGATTTCTGCTGACTTTAAACTAGCTATCATCTTTCTCTTTTTGTAATCATTGATTTTGATATATTTAGAAACCTTAGTTGAAATCTCTAAAATGAATACATCAAGATTTTTTACTTTTTTCTTTTGTCTTTTATTTATGCATATAACTACTTTGGAAGCCTTATAACTTGGTAATTTAAAATAATCTGCTAAGATCATATAGGTTCCAAAAGAGAATAGACATACAAAAGTAAATAGTATTATTAACATAGGAGTCTCCTTTCTTTTTGTAAATATAAAAAGCATTTTAGAATATAAATTCATATTCTAAAATGCTTTTTAATTATTTTTAAATTGGCTTTTGTTCTTTTAGATAATTTTTTATTTCATCAAAACTTAATTATGAATTTGTGCATTATATCTTACTTCATATCAACTCTTGCATCACAATATAAAGAAGGTTGTGAAATAAATTAATTACTATTTATTATACGCTTCACCGTACTAGACATAACTTAGACTTTTATCCTATTTTCAAAATAAATATAAGCTTACACCATTTGCTGTGATCCAACTTGCAAACTATATTTATAAACTTATATATTGAAGAAATCTGCCACATCAAATAAAAAAGACGAAAATTAAAACAAATAAAGCTGCTCATAAAACACTTAAAATTCACTTAAATAATTATTATATAAGAGGTGTGAATGGGTTTTAAACGAATTTTTTATTATATCTTCATCAATAATATCTCTATTATGTATATAATCAAAAGCATCGTATATGCAAAGTCCTGAAGCCTTCATATCTACAAATGCTTTCGTTAACACTTCTTCTAGCTTGAGAAAATCTTCCTTTGACGTTTCACCTATAGCAAAGGATGGTTGTCCAATAACTCTTGCACCTTTGTAATCGTTACTTTCAACCTCTTTTAATAAAGTGGAAAGTAATCGTCTTAAACCATCAATACCATTTTCTTTATTAGCTATAACCATATCTTTTACCGGGAAAAATATTACTCTAAATTTATCTATCCCATATATATCCAATAATTCCATCAATTTATCGTATATATCTTTACTTAAAGAAACAGTTACAAGTTCATTGTTTTCTACCCCGTATCTTATATAAGGCAATAGATTTATAAAAAGATGCTCAAGACCATAATAGTAAAATGTAGAATGCATACCGAAAATATCATGTAAAGCTTCTTTATGTCCATCACTAATCCTTTTATTACAATTTGCACACTCTACTATAAAATGGTCTAATACTTGACTTTGTTTAACAACAATAGCATCCAGCAGATTATTTTTTTCAGATATTAAATTAATTAAAGTTTTTCTATTTTGTTCTAGATTACACTTCAGCTGACAGCCTTTACATGATACCCTCATAATTATTCCCCCTTAAATGCAACTAAACTGCATTATATATCCATAATTGTACTATATTATCGTCTAGATATGTACATTAAAATTATATAATTGGCCTTTAAAACCTTTTCCATTAGTAAGGCCTAAGTTTCCAATAAACACCTCAATATTTTTGTATTTAACTCCGAGATTTAGATTAAATTCCTTTGTCTTGATATAGAAGCTAAACGCAAGAAAAAAGCATTCTATCCCAATAAGAGTAGTTATACTTTTTCTAATTATTTATATGAAATAATTTAAACCCTATAGCACTAAAATAAATATTTTATAGATCGCTCAGTAATATCAATAGTTTCAAATGAAGCCTACGTTATTTATGATACGATTTACTGTAAAGTCACAATAATTTACTATTCCGTATCAATAACAATAATGATAATAATTATACTACTTTAATTTCATAAATTACATATTTCAATAAAGTTTTCCAAATATATCACAACATTTTTCAAACTATTACCTTTTATACTCCACAGGCTTAATTAATTTAATTACTGCTGCCAATGATATAAAGATCACCAAAATACATATAGCTAATATTGCTTTGCCTATAGTTGTGAACATCAAAGTTTCATACCATGACTTATTTAAAAAGTACATTAGTGGTATATTGCCTATAAGAAGTATTGTCATAGTAATAAACTCTTTCATTGGTTCATATAAAAGATAATCAAGCTCTGAACTCACAATTCTCATATCTGAAAGCTTGATAACTATTGGTGTTAAGGTACTTTTCAAATTTTTATCTTCTTGGCAAGCAATAACTCCATCAACCCATTCCTTAAACACATAATTATCAATCTTAGATTTTAGATTCTCTAATGCCATTTTAATATTAGAATTTATTAGCTTAGTTTGTGTAAGAAAACTTTTAAAGACATCCGCTACTGGTGGGTTGATATAAGTTATGTTTTCATCAATTGCTGTAATTATGCTTTCACTTCTCAAATAAGATGTTGTTATTACTGATAATGCTGTTTCAAGCTCTGAATTCAACTGTTTCCTATAGAAAG
>JAVBVX010000049.1:0-212959 GCA_036677665.1 Clostridium sp.
TACTAGAGTTCATTATATTAATATTATAACCACTTAAAACAGATTGCAAACATGTGTTCGCAGATTATTTTAAATAAATTTACGTAATCACTCCACCTTCTGATACTCTGGCTTCCACTTTAGCTTCACTATTCCAACCTGTCCATTTCTATTTTTAGCAATTATATTCTCGATTCTATCTTTATCCTCTGTATCCCTGTTATAGTAGGCATCTCTATATAAAAACATAACTACATCTGCATCCTGTTCAAGACTTCCTGATTCCCTAAGGTCAGAGAGCATTGGTCTGTGGTTTAGCCTTGCCTCTGGTGCTCTTGAAAGCTGAGAGAGAGCAATTACAGTTATATCTAATTCCTTAGCTAGGAGCTTTAACTCTCTTGATATTTTAGATATATCAAGATTTCTGTTTTCTACCTTTTCTTCACTATTTATAAGCTGAAGATAGTCTATTATGACAATATCTAATCCCTTTTGTATCTTAAGCCTTTTACATTCACTTTTTATCCCTCTAATAGAGAATACCTTATCGTATATGTATAGACTTGATTTTGATAAATCACTAGATACCTTTAAAATTTTTTCCCACTCTTCATCTCTAAGGGACCCAGTTTTTATATTTCCACAATCTATTTCTCCTAGAGTAGATAATGCCCTTTCAAGAATTTGATTCTTTCCCATTTCTAGATTGAAGAAAGCTACTTTAGCATTTTCCTTTAGAGCTGTATTTAAAGCTAAGTTTAAAGCCATGGCTGTTTTGCCCATAGAAGGTCTTGCAGCTAGGATTATGAATTCTTCCCTGCTAAGTCCCCCAAGCATTTTATCAATTATTCTATAGCCTGTACTAATGCCTGGTAATGATCCATTATTTTTATACCGTTTCTCTAACATATCAATGACCTGAATTAAGCTCTCTTCAGTGCTGCCATCTTTAAAATTATCTTTTCTCTTCAGCTTTAGGAAAGCATTTTCTAAAGAATCCACAATTTCATCGCAGCTTTTATCCTTATCCTGAAGTTCTTTTTTCTCTGCTTCAAGAAGAGTCATCATTCTTCTTAAATTGGCTTTTTCTTTAATTATTTCTCCATAATATTCAACTCTTGAGGAAGGAAGTGAAGATGCATATAGTTCACTTAAATAGCTAAGTCCTCCTACCTCTGTAAGACTAGTCCCTAGTTTTTCACAAAGTGAAACAACGTCTATAGGTTTCCCCTCTTCATATAGCTTTAATGCTGCATTATATATAAACTTATGCTTAGTTACAAAAAAGTCATCACTGGATAAAAAATCCATAACGCTACAAAGGGCATTATTGTCCCTAAATATGGCTCCTAGAAGATTTACCTCTGCATCCTCATTGTAAAATCTATTAATATTCATGCTTGTGCCCCCTACTCTACATACACGTAAGCTGCAGCATTAGAGCCTTCAAAGGGGGTATCACTTGCCTTATCTTTATTTTTGTCCTTCCACTCCCTTTGATAAGCAAGCACTGCTTTACCTGTAGTAAGTCCAAGACTATACCAATTGTTTAATACGGAATTTATATAACTCATGGTTCTTCCATTGTGATTTACAGCCTCTTTAATAGCTAAAATGATGGTGTCGTTGTCTATATCCTTACTCCAATCCCTTAGTTTTTCAAGCTCTATAGGGGTTATTGGGTGGATATTATTATTAAAGACCTGTACTACTTCACTCATTCCTGAGATTTCTGTAGCAGCATCATCAGAATTGCTCACTACTAAATTTAAGTTTTCTTCTACTACTTCTTCTGCTTCTTCAATTTCAATTTTAATTTCTTCTTTAATTTCTTCTTCCCCTAGGGGCTTGTAAGCCCCTTGTAGGCCCCTTGTTTTTTCCTGAAAGCCTTCAATATCCTTAAAAATCTCTTCAGTAGGATATCTTAACTTTTCACACATTATAAAAAACTTATCCACAAATTCTTTGTTCTTAATTTCCTTTAATTCCTTATTTATACACAGAATTGTGTTTCTACTGTTGATAAAGTTGTACTTTATCCAGTTTAGAATCATAATCTCCTTTGTTTTTTCACAGTATTCTATTTTCCCATAGTTTATAAATCTCTCTAGTAGCTTGTCTATAGTTTCTCTATTATAACCTGTCTCATATTCAATAGCTCTTTTAGGAAGTTCAAAGATTCCACATTGCTTAGTATTAGAACACTGTAAAAGATACACATAGAAGAATTTCTCCTCTGGTGTAAGATCCATAACAAAAGCATCTCTCCAGAATGATAATTGTAATTGTCTATATAGTGCCATAAAGATTCCCCCTCTAAAATTTTATCTTATAGAGTACATATGCACTTATAGAGAAATGTGTAAAAGAAAATAAGGAGCTGAGTATTATTATGTTTACTCAGCTCCTTTATTGCTATTCAACTGTTTTTTTAATCATTCGAAATAACTTTTTTACCCTCTTCTAATCCTTCTAATTCCGGATTCTTTATAACTTTATCCCCAGCTTTTAGACCTTCTTCAATGACTACTAGTTCATCAGTTTTTAATCCTTTTTTCACTTTTTGAATAACAGCAACCCCATTTCTTACAACCCATAGGGCATCCCCATCCTCATATGGAAACAGGGTAGTTTTAGATACAGCAAGCTTATTTTGCTGTTGAAGTACTGTAAACTTAACATCTAGTGCATATCCTGGTCTTAGTTCAGGTATTTCTCCCTCTGGTGTAATAACCACCTTAACTCTTCTTTCAACAAGGCCTAAAGCAGACATTTTTTCTACTGCTGAAGGTGCAATGACTTTTACTACTCCGCTAAATTCATAATCCTTATCTTTTCTTTCTTGAATCAGTTTTACCTTCATTCCTTCATGAACATTAAGAATATCTTCAGTTAAAAGATATACATTTACCTCATAAAGAGATTCACCTAAAAGTGTCATTAAAGCCGTCTGCGGAGAAGCTATCTCCCCTACTTTAGCATTTAATTTAATTACCTTCCCATTTACTGGTGAGATGATTACACTATTTGACATCTGATTCTCAAGCTGTTTAATTTGTGCATCTGCTGCTTCAATTAGACCTTGATAATATTGCTTTGTTCCTGTACTTGCTTTACCACTTTGTTGTATCTCATACTCTAATACATCAATTTGCGCCTGCACTGCGTTTTTTAATCCCTGAAAATATTCTGTTGTACCTAGAACAGGATTAGAGCGTTCCATAATAAGCTTAAGAGCTTCTTCCTCTTGAGATAATTTATTTTTTAATTGCTCAACCTTGCTTTTAGCGGAATCAAGCTCTATTTTTGCTACTATACCGCTCTCAAAAAGAGTTTTTGTTCTTTCGTAATTCTCTTCACTTTCTTTTAATTGTCGCTTCGTTTCTTCAATTGCTAGCTTTTGCCGATTAATTTCAGCTTCATAAATGGGCTTATTAGATTGAAGCTCTTGACCTTTGATGCTTTCTAATTGTCCTTTTAATTGTCCTAGCTGCTGATGCATCTCTTGATAAGTTTTTTTCTCCTGTCCTCTTAGACTCTTTTGTTGTGCTTTCAATTGATTTATCTGATATTCTAAATCCTTATTATCAATCCTCGCAAGAATCTGTCCTTTTTTGACTTTTTCTCCTTCTTTTAAATCCATTGCTATAACTTTTCCGCTAACTATACTGTAGATAGGTCTCTCATCTGTGCTTTGCACTATGCCTTCCTCTTCAAATTCCTGTGCCACCGTCTTTGGCTGTATCTCAATCAACTCAGCAATAAGAGGTTTTTTAGAATTATATATAGCGTAACCAGCAATGCAGACTATTATAAAGATACCAAAAATCCATTTTATATTCTTTTTCATAATCTATCTCCTTTATCCCTACCTTTTTATTCTCTCTCTTTTAAAACTTCTACCAGGTCCATTTTGTGAATTTTTCTTTTCACCCATCCCTGTGCTGATCCTATGGCTAAAACTGTACCTATGAAGGCTAAAATCAATGCAGATGGATCAACAATAGCAGGAATAGTAAATATATCATTATTCATTCCTTTAGAAATACCTTGTAGCATTAAGTAAGTAAGTGGAATCCCTGCTAATATTCCAAATATCCCAATAAACCACTGTTCCACAGAAACAACTTCTAAAACTTCTTTGTGAGTCATTCCCATGACCCGTAAAGATGCTAATTCTTTTTTCCTCTCAGCTAGAGTGATTATGCTTGAATTATATACAATAGCAAATCCTGTAACCACAGCTAGTATGGACATTATCCACATACTATAGCCAGATGTAGCCATAAGTTCCTCATATTTATCAATAGATTTCTGACGTTCCTCTATAATACCCACATTCTTTGATAATCTGTATTCTTCTTTCAATGCAGATATCTGTGAGTTCTCTACTGCTATAAGTATAGATGTAGACATATCTCCTTGTTTAAGCAAATTATTTAATGTATCCTGATTCATATAAATATTGACTCCCATATACTGAGGTATAATACCTGCTACAACTATATAGAAAGGGGAATCCTTTGCCCAAGGACTTTCTACCTGAAGCTTGTCTCCAGTTTGTATCCTAAGTTTTTCTGCTACCCTTTCAGAAACAAGTACACCCTCTTTAGGAATCTTCACTTCTTTTCCGTTCTTATCAAAAATCTTATACAATTCTGCCTTTTCTGTGATTCCAAGAGCAATTATATCCTTCTTATAATTTTTATGTCTCAAGGTTACAGGTACTTCCAGCATAAGTTCTACACGTTTTACACCTTTTATATACTTAAATTCCCTAAGAACGCTTTTTCCATCTAATGGCCGAGTAAAGGATATTTTCACATCTTGCTTCTGGGCCTTTGTAAATTGGTCTTTCACCATAATGTCCATTAATTCATTCATAGACAACAGGGCTCCCATCATACTGAAAGTGAACATAATGCCGATAAAAGTAAAAAAACTCCTTCCTCTATTACGAAGTACATTTCTTATAGCCATTCGTCCTTGCACTGTAAAAATAGACCATAGAGCTGGAATATAATCAAATATAGTCTTTTTCTGAAGTACTGGAGCAGGTGGATGCATTGCATCTGCTGGCTGAAGTTTTAGTACACCTTTAGCTCCTTGAAAGGCAGCTACTAAACCAAAGAAAATTGATAACACCATCCCATATAAAAAGTACTTCCATGAAAATCTAGCTGTAAGATTAGGTAAACTATAATATGTCTGATATACCTTGGTTAAAGACATAGAAAGAGTTGTTCCCATTAACCCACCAGTAACTCCTCCAAAGAAACCTATAAATAAACCAAAAGACATATAATGCACTAAAATTTCACCAGTTCTATATCCCATAGCTTTAAACATTCCGATTTGTCCACGCTGAGATTCAACAAGCCTCTTAAGCATAATATATAAAATGGTAGTTGCAATAGTTAAAAATAGCACTGGTACGGTTTTAGACATACCTTCAAGCTGATTTAATTCTTCCGATAGCATTACATTACTTAACTGATCTTTACGAGGAATTAAGCTATCCATGCCATACTTCTTTAATTCTGTTTTTATTTTTTCTTCTACATCAGTAAAGGTAGATCCAGGTTTTAAAGTAAATATAATGTCATTTACCCTACCCTCTTCATTGAATAGGGCTTCCATTTCCTCATAGTTCATATAGGCTACTTCAAAATCCTCAGGCTCTGGAGCAATACTTTGTCCATCTTTTATTGCATATACATATTCTGGACTTTGTCCAGTTCCCGCTAAAGGTAATTCTACCTTTTTTCCATCTATAATCATAACAATAGTGTCACTTAAGGATAGATGGTTAGCGGTATAAAATTTATCAGCAAGCAGTATGCTGCGATCTTTCTCTTGTGGAAAGGAACCTTTTATAAGTTTCACACCATTGATAGGGTTAGATTCTGATTTATTAATAGATATTAATCGTAAATATATATTTTCATCCCTTTCAGGCATTATTACTCTTACATCTTTTACAAGTCTACCTTGAAGCTGATCTACTCCTTCTATGTTCTGTAGCTTCTTAAGCTGCACATATGGCATAGTGCGAACTGTGGCAAAACCATCAGCAAAATTATAATGCTTATAAAACTGTTCTTGAGCAATAAATAAGTTATCCTTAGAGATTGATATTGCTGCATAGGAAATCAATCCTATAGTAATTACAATCATACATGCTAAATAGGCTATGATATTACCCTTAATATCTCTTATCATTTTAAGCCACAACATTTACCAAGATACCTCCTCTGGCTCCAGAGGCTTATCCACTACTTCAACATGGTCTAACCTTCCATCACGAATATAAAATACCCGATCTGCCATTTTTGCTATACCAGCATTATGAGTAATAACAATAACTGTATTTTTATATATTTTATTAAAATCTCTCAAAAGTTTCAGCACTTGTATACCCGTAGAAAAATCAAGAGCACCTGTTGGCTCATCACACAATAAAATTTCTGGATTTTTTGCAATAGCCCTAGCAATAGCCACTCTTTGCTGTTGCCCTCCTGACATCTGTGCTGGAAAATGCTCTGACCTTTCTAATAGACCAACCTGCTCTAGTACCTCTTCAACTTTTAAAGGATTTTCTGAAATTTCAACTGAAAGCTTAACATTTTCATAAGCTGTTAAGTTAGCAATAAGGTTATAAAATTGAAATACAAATCCTATTGCATTCCTGCGATATTCTGTTAAAGTCTTTTCAGTAGCACCATGAAGTGCTTTTTCTTTATAATATATCTCTCCACTGCTAGCTGTATCCATTCCTCCGATTAGATTAAGCATTGTACTCTTTCCTGAACCACTAGGTCCTAGTACTACAATGAACTCCCCTTTATAAATTTCAAAGCTTACTTCTTTTAGTGCATCTACCCGCACTTCTCCCATCTGATAATATTTTGATAAATCTTTTGCTCTCAAAATCGTCTCCATATATCCCCCTCCTTATATTAAAGACTACGCTTACTTTTAAATATCCCATATTTAATAATATCAATATATTCATCTAATTCCTTTATTATGGTTGCACAGTAATTATTTAAATCAATTTTCCCAGCACTATACATTGCGAAAAATCTTTCCGAAAGTCTTTCAAGAATAGCTGCTGTAAAGTTAGCAGAGATTTCTGCTGAAATATTGTCTCGTAAATTTTCAGAATGGATCAATTCTTTTTTATACACATAATCCTTGAGACGCTCATATCTCTTCCAATTATCTTTGTAAATATCCTCGCATTCTTTTTTTAAAGCTATCGGTGGATTGCTTAAAGCATTCATGATAAGCCGTGTCTCATTATAATATTGAATAGTTAGCTTTTGCTTAGTTATAATAAGTGCTTTAATTCTTTCAAAGAAGTCTTGTTCTTGTACTTCATCAAAAGCTTTCATAAATCTTTGAAAAAGCAAATCATAAACATATTTAATGATATAAAGATACAGACCTTTTTTGTTTTTGAAATAGTAAAACAGACTACCTTTTGAAATCTCCGCTTTTTCTGTAATAACATCAGTAGATGTACTTTCATAACCATTTGCTGAAAATTCATCTATACACACCTTTATAATCTTCTGTTTTTTATCCTCTGGTAATCTTTCAAAAGTAGAGTACAATTTAACACACTTCCCTTTAAATTTATATAATGGATATTTAAACCATTGACTTTACAGTCAATTATAATACAAGCTGTATTGACTGTAAAGTCAACTATGATAAATTCTCTGTATCTATTTCTATTTTGGGCAAAAAATAATAGTAGCTAGCTTACATAACACTCTTAAGCTAGCTACTACACAAACCCTAATTTACTTTTTAACATTAATCATAACCTCTTTACTCAATAAAACTTTCCTTCCTAATTACCTCTGTTCCAATTGCAAATACTTAAATTTTAATTGATCTTTTGGCAAATCTAAAATATTTTCTCTACATTCTTTTTTCTTAAACATTTAACTTTTACTTTGATTTACTAACTTCTTCATTTCTTAAATCTTTAACTATTAATTTGACCTATTAACTTCTTAATTCTTAATTCTTAATTCTTACTCTGATTTGCTAAATTCTTCATTTTTTTAATCTTTAACTCTTACTCTAATTTCTTAAATTCTTGATTTTTTAAATCTTTAACCTTTTACCTTCTTAAACCTTCTTAACTTTAAATCTTTTACCTTTTAAACTTCTTTACAACTCTAATTCATAACCAGTTTAATTCTTACTAAAAACTAACTCTTACTTAGAAACTAATTCTTACTTAAAAACTAACTTTTGCTTGTAAATTAGGGTTTGTAAGAAGAATTTCTTCTTCTTGTATATATAATAGCATGAGTTATTTAAAAAGTAAAGACTATTATCAGAATTTTCTGTTTAATTTTTTTACAACAAATGATAATTTTTGTATTTATTCTACTGGTTTATCTATTTGTTTATTTATGGTTGATATCTTCCTTCTACTTGATCTCCAATCTAAGAACTTTGTTGAGTAAGATAATGTTCTTGTAGGGCAAACATCTACACAATGCCCACACCCAACACATCTAAGTTCTCTAACATCCTCGCCTTCTTTTGCTTTATTTTTAATATCAATAGTCATAGGGCAAGCTTTATTGCACTGATCACACTCAGCACAATTTGACTTATCTGTTCTAATCTTTTGACCAGCCAACTTTCCGATAAAACCTAATACAGTGCCCAGTGGGCAGTAATAACAATATCCTCTCCCAATAAAGGCTACCCAGAAAAACATAGCCATTAGTAATTCTGTAGTAAGATATTTATAGTTCTCTATTCTGCCAAGTAGCTTAACATTTTCACCTACTGGTATGCCTAATAAAAAGAGTGTCCACCAAAGTGTGAAGAAAACTGCAATACTAAGAAATACCCATCTTAAAACAAAAAAAACTTTAAGTCTTTTTTCATCCATTTTTTTAGGTTCTCCAACTAGTGGCATTGCCGGTGCAAAGACTTCTGCTGCAAATCCATTGAAAAGACACAAAGTGGAACATTGCCATCTTCTACCTAGTAGAAGTGTTCCAAGTATAACGATAACACTCATACAAACATAAAATACTAAAGCAGATGTTACCCCTGCCATTCCCCAAACTGGAAAACGGCTAAGATAAAAAGAAGACTCTGCATTTAATAGCTGTAGTGGAGTCGTTGTCCAAGGTAGGGGCATTGTAAAAAAGTATAATTCAGTATTATTTAAAAAGAAAGGAGTTACTATGTGCACAACTAAGGCAGCTATAATAAAACCAATCAAATTTCTTTTTCTCATTGTAGTTTCTTTAGAATTACCAACTATCCTTAGAGTGAGAAAACTACATATAATTATAAAAAGAGTTTTTATCCAGTTTTCGTAGAAGTGCCAAAACCATGTAATAAACTCTGCAACTTTTGGAGTTGCTTTACTTGCATAGCCGTAGTTTAGTCCTGCAATTACTAAACATAAAACAATGTATGTCCATAAAATAGCTTTAAGGATTTTTAACTCTGTAGTTTTACTACTCTTCATTTTTCATTTCTCCTATAAATTATAATATATTATGAGATATAATCCCTACCTAGAAATTATATTAATCCTTTTTATTTATTAGAACTTAGACAATAATATCTTCATATTTCTCCAACAAAAAATTATAGAATAATTTAAAAGCCCACTAGTTCTATATTCCAGAACTAGTGGGCTAAATTCAACTCTAATTTTTACTTATTAATAATAATCTTTTTACCTTCTTTACGCCACTTTGCAAATTCAGCTGTTGCTGTGAAAAGTGCGTCTGTAGAAGAGTTTAGTGCTGTTTCGAAAGAATCTTGTAGAACACCTACAATAAATCCTACTCCAACTACCTTCATAGCCATATCATTTGAAATTCCAAATAAGCTACAAGCTAGAGGGATTAATAGTAAAGATCCACCAGCTACTCCTGAAGCACCACATGCACTTACAGCAGATAGTATACTTAGAATAAATGCTGTAGCTATATCTACTTCAATTCCAAGAGTGTGGACTGCTGCTAAAGTTAATACAGAAATAGTAACAGCTGCACCAGCCATATTTATAGTAGCTCCTAGTGGAATTGATACTGAATAAGTATCTTTATCTAAACCTAATTTTTCACATAAGCTCATGTTTACAGGAATGTTTGCAGCTGAGCTACGTGTAAAGAATGCTGTAATACCACTTTCTCTTATGCACTTAAATACAAGTGGATATGGATTTTTACGAATATATAAGTATACAATAATTGGATTTATAACAAGAGCTACAAAAAGCATTGATCCAATTAAAACTATAAGTAATTGTCCGTAGCTAAGTAAAGACTCAATCCCGCTTGTTGCAATAGCTTCAAATACAAGGCCCATAATTCCTAGTGGTGCAAAATTTATAACCCATCTAACTATTTGAGATAATGCATCTGAAAAATTCGTAATCATTATTTTTGTTGAATCTGGTGCACCTTTTAGCGCAAAACCAAGAAGTATAGCCCAAGATAATATACCAATATAATTAGCATTGAAAAGTGCTCTTACTGGGTTATCAACAAGATTAAGTAGTAATGCTTTTAAAACTTCTACTACACCGCCTGGAGGCGTTACACTATCAACAGCGCCAACATCGAGTGTTAATGTTACTGGGAACATAAAACTTGCTACAACTGCTACAAGCCCCGCTAAAAATGTTCCTAAAAGATAAAGAACTATAATCGATTTCATATTTGTTTGATGACCGCTTTTATGTTGAGAGATAGCGGACATAACCAAAAAGAATACTAACATAGGTGCAACGGCTTTTAGTGCACCTACAAATAAAGAACCAAAAATAACTATTGGTTGTGCTGCATCTGGTACAGTTACAGCTAAAATAATACCTATAATTAAACCTATAATTATCCGTTTTACCAGACTTAATTCATTCCATTTTTTCATTAGATTTCCCATTGCCTTTTCCTCCATAGATTAAAATATAAATAAAACCTCACATAGCCCCTCACGATGTGTTGTTATTATAAATAATCATACATAATTGCAAAATACTGTTTTAAACTTTAATAATATCTTTTAAGCTAATTTAAATAGTTTGAAAGTTCACCCCTATGTAAGCTGATATATATACAATACATTGTTGCACATCATTTATAAGTTTTAATAAACTTATTTATTCTGCTTTTACAAAGCCTCCTTCCTAAGTGTTAATATTTTAGTTTTTCCCATTCCCCGGTTATAGTATACTATAGTAAAGATAAGTAACTCAATATATTTAGCATTAAGTGCTAAATATATTGAGTTACTAAATCTCACTAATCATTCGTTTAATTTCTTTTTCTTTTCTTTGTTTTTCCTCTAAATTTTTAGCTGTTATCTCTTCATGTTCTTTCTTTTGTATTTCTTTTTTTACCGAAAATTCTTTGCACTTAACAAAATTCCATGCAATTGTATTATTCGGATCAAACTCTAATACTGTTTTATATATTTTATAGGCCCCTTGTTGGTCGCCTTTTGCTAATAAACATTTTGCTAATCTTGTGTGTGCAGCAGGATGATTAAGTTTTTCTTGAATAATTCTTTTATTCACCTCAATGGCAGTATTATCCCATTGATTATCTAAAACCAATTTCATTGCAATTGTATTTAACTCATCAAAATTCTTATTATCAAACATTTTATATCCTCCTTATTATTAGCCCCAAAATTTAAATATATTGTGTTAAACAATGCTCTATAAATCATCTTTAATATATGCTTTACCAATCTAGTTCAAATTTTTACTTATATATACATATTAACACATAAAAACTTATATACATATGATAATTGCAATGATTTTTTTAATTATTCTTAAAAACATGAAAACTTCTACTATAACATCTTTATTTATTAAAAACACTTTGAATTAACGAAATCTTCTCATTTTTCTTGACAATAATAAAGCAATAATATACAATACATATAAATTAGAAATTAGTAAAAACATTGATGTGGAGGAGTACATATATTCTTGAAATAAAGAGAGGAAATGCTGGTGTGAATTTTCCATGATAGATATATAGAAGGTAGCCACGGAGTTGTTAATGGAAATCTGACCGAGAGTAGAATTAACCGGAATCCTACCGTTAAAAAGGAAGTAATATCGGCTTATTGCCCGTATTATATTAAGGTGTGTATTTATTATACAAAAATAGGTGGTACCGCGAAGTATACTCTTCGTCCTGTTAGTTTAGGACTAGGAGTTTTTTTATTCTAATATATTCTAAGGGGGCATATTATGAAACTTAATGGGGCTGAAATCGCAATTAAACTATTAGAAATGCAGGGTATAAAAACTATATCAGGTATTCCTGGCGGATCTATATTACCCTTATATGATGCACTTTCTAGAAGTAGCATTAAACATATCCTAGCAAGACATGAGCAGGGGGCTGCTTTTATTGCTCATGGTATGGCTCGTTCTACTGGAAAGCCTGCTGTTTGCTTTGCAACTTCTGGTCCTGGGGCTACTAACTTACTTACAGGAATTGCAGATGCAAAAATGGACTCTGTTCCTATTATTGCTATTACAGGGCAAGTTCCTTATTCACTGATTGGAACAGATGCATTTCAGGAAATTGATATATACGGATTAACTATACCTATAACAAAACATAACTTTTTCGTACATTCTATGGAAGAACTTTTTAGAATGATACCTGAAGCTTTTAAGATTGCAGTAAGTGACCGTCCTGGACCTGTGCTCATTGACATACCAAAAAATATTCAGTTACAAGAAATAGAAATTGATGAATGGCCTTCTGTAGAAGCCTTTTCAAAAATCGAAAATGATGTTAAAGCATCAGAAATCTTAGAAATAGCTGAGTTAATTAATACTTCTAAACGCCCTGTTTTATATATTGGTGGCGGAGTTATTAACTCTGAAGCTTATGATATTTTGTATGAGTTCTCTAAGAAAAATAATATACCTGTTGCCACTACCCTAATGGGACTTGGTGCTTTTCCTTGTGATGACCCACTATATCTTGGACTTGTAGGAATGCATGCTGCTCGTTCTACTAATATAGTGATGCATGAGGCTGATTTAATTTTAGCCTTTGGAGTTCGTTTTGATGATAGAGCTACTGGAAATATATCTAACTTCTGTCCTAATGCTAAAATTCTTCACATTGAGATTGATGAATCAGAAATTAATAAATTAAGATCTGCTCACCTTTCCATAACTGGAGATATACAAACTACCCTTCATGCTCTACTTCCTCATATAAAGAAAGATGATAGATCTGAATGGGTAGATGAAGTTAATTTATGTAAATCAAAACATTCACTATGCTTTCCATGTGAAAGTGATATTTTTCATCCAATGAATATTATAAAATATGTAGCTAAAAATCTTCCTAGTGATGCTATTATTACAACAGATGTAGGGCAGCATCAAATGTGGACTGCTCAGGTTTATCCTTTTAAAAAGCCTCGTACTCTAATAACTTCTGGAGGTCTAGGAACTATGGGCTTTGGACTTCCTGCAGCCATTGGAGCAGCTCTGGCTAATCCTTCAAAACCTGTAATCTGCTTTAGCGGTGATGGCTCTATACTAATGAATATTCAAGAGCTAGCTACCCTTGCAGATCACAATTTAAATGTAAAAGTTATAATATTAAATAATCAACATCTTGGCCTTGTAAATCAACTTCAAGAACTATTTTTTAATAAAAATTACTTTGCAACAAAATTTATAACTAATCCTGACTTTGAGATAATTGGAAAAGGCTTTAATATACCTTCCTGTAACCTAGGTAATGAAAGTGACCCCTTAAGTAAACTTAGTGAAATATTATCTAAGTCTGGTCCATATATTATTAATATTCCAATAAGCCCAGAAGAAATCGTACTTCCTATGGTTCCTCCTGGTGGATCAAATAACGAAATGATAGGTGGTGAAGACTATGCCAAATAGTAATCACTCTGTAATTGAACTAGTGGTTCGTAATCATCCTGGGGCAATGTCCCATATAACTGGGCTTTTTGCAAGAAAAGCATTTAATCTTGAGGGTATACTCTGCGGTCAAATAGGCGACGGATCTAATAGTTGTATGTTTCTTTTAGTTAAAAATGATGATTTTATCGATCAAATAATAAAACAACTTAGAAAATTATATGACGTTTTAGATGTTACTCTTCATGATGACTATGATTGTTCTATATTTAATAATCTAACTGATCTCTTTAAATCTGGTTCTTAGTTCTAACAAAAAAGATTAGCTAAGTAGAAGCACTCTACTCAGCTAATCCTTTTTATTAATTTTTTAATACATCATCAATAAATATCTTTACAAGTTCTGGGTCAAATTGAGTACCTGCATTCTTTCTTAGTTCACTAATAGCAAAATCCTCTGATAAAGCACTTCTATAACTTCTCTCACTAGTTATAGCATCATAGGTGTCAATTATTGCAATAATTCTTGATTGAATTGGTATTTCTTCACCCTTTAATCCCTTTGGATATCCTTTTCCATCCCATCTTTCATGATGAGCTAGTACAAACTCTGCCATCTCTGACATGTCATTTACTGTACTTAGTATTCTATACCCTATTTCAGGATGTCGTTTTATTTCTTCCCATTCCTCTTCTGTAAGCTTTCCTTGTTTATTTAGTATATTTTCTTCTATAGCTATTTTACCTATATCATGAAGTAGCCCCACAGTCTTAAGCTCTTGAATTTCTTCTTCTAATAAACCAAGAGCTCTTCCCATCCTCTCACATAATTGTGAAACTCTATGAGAATGCTGCTCTTCTCTTTTATTTTTTTCGTGAAGAGTATTGATAATAGCATTAATAGTTTTCCCTCTCATACTTGGACTTTCAAAAAGCTTTTTCTTATACATGCGGTCTTCAGCTTTTTTAAATATATCTTGAATTCTTTCTCCTTCATTATATTTAGTCTCATATCCAAAAGAAATAGATATATCTAAAGAGCCTACCTTTTCTTTCATTGCTAATTCCTTTATATTCTTAATAATTTCCTCAGTTTCATAGCTATTCGTCTTAGGTAATAAAATTATAAATTCATCCCCACTTAGCCTAGCCACAATATCTTGTTTTCGACAAGCTTTTGTTATAATTTCTGCTACCTTATTTAAAAGTTTATCTCCCTCAACATGTCCAAAGGAATCATTAATAAGCTTTAATCCATTTACATCCGCCATAACAATAGTTAAAGGTAAATTTTTCGCTGAATCTAATCTCTTTATCTCCTCTTCATAAAATCTTCTATTATATAATCCTGTCAGTTGATCATTATAGCTTAGATAAATCATTTTCTCTTCCGCTAGTTTTTGTTCTGTAATATTCATCACAAAACAAGTTATTCCAATAACGCTGCCCTCACAAGATAGTATAGGCGAGTAATAGTTTTGCCAAAATAAACGAGAGTACTTTTCGTCTCCATATTCTTCAGCAAGAATAAAACTCTCTCCATCTAGAACCTTATCAAAATTTTCTTTTGCCTTATAGCAGTCTTCATGTTTACTAAAAACATCCAGCATACTCATTCCAACTTCTATCTCTTTTCCCCATATACTAAGCATTGTTTCTTTATGCTTCTTATTAAAAATGAGGTAACGATAGTTTGTATCTAAGGCAAACATAATAAACTCTGGTGAACTCTCAAGAATTGCACTTGTTAATCTATTAGAGTCTTCAAGTACCCTATTTAGTTCAGCTAACTGACTGGTACGCTCTTTAACTTTATATTCAAGGCTATCATTTAGTTTTCTTATTTGATTTTCTGCTTCTTCCCGTTCAGAGATCTCTTCCTCTAGAATAGCATTAGTTTCTTCTAACATGCAATTAGTCTCTTCAAGTTGTATAGTTCTTTCAACAACTCTCTCTTCTAATTCCTCATTTAGTGCTTTTATTTTTTCTTCCCGTTCCTTTATATTTTCCTTCATAATATCAAAATTCTTAGCTAACTCTATAAATTCCTTATAGCCCTTAACTTCATGCTTTATGCTGTAGTCACCATTAGAAATTAGTTTAGTTTTAAAAATAAAACTTTTTAAAGATTCTGTTAGTTTATTTACACTCATTATAGAAGTGGCAAAGCTTGTAAATGAAAACATCATAAGAGCTACATAAAACATCTCTTTAAGTTTATCTACAGGTTCAAATACGTCATTAGCTTTTACAGTAATTACAGAATACCAACCTGTTGACTTTATTTCACTTGAATATATTATTAAATCTTTATTGTCCTTATCCTTTATAACTATATTTTCCTCATTAATACTGTCTTTTACATAACTAAAATTATCAAATATCCTTCTTTGATTTACATTTTCATCATTTTCGTCAGCAATATATATTCCATTTTCATCAAGAATAGATATAGTTCCTTTTCCCTTCATAGGGACCTCTTTAATAACATTTGTTACTTCAGATAAATTCAAATCTCCAACCAAAACATTTCCATTAATATGAAGTGATATAGTAACTGTTGGCTTATTAGTCTGTTCTGATATAAATACTCTAGACCACACAGGTTTGTCGGACTTTTTTGCTTTTTCAAAATAATCCATATGTATCATGCTTGTCCCTATATAGTCTTTATTAAATGGAGCCACATTACTTACTATTCCATATTCATCAATAATTTGTATCTTATCAAAATAAGAATATAGATTTTTTATAGTATTAAGGTATGCATTAGTATTGTCATCATTAATAGTATCTTTTTTATATAGAAACTTTCCTACATGTGTTATTACATTTATTGGATCTTCAACAAAATTTTCAATGTTCCTATTGATATTTGTAGCAATAATACCATTATTGTATTGAATATTTTCTTTAACTTTTTCATTAAAGAAAGAGATAGTAATATATCCAAGAATTAAACATGGCAAAACAAATATTAATAAATTACTTACTAGCATGTGATTCTTTAAGCTAATTTTGCTTCTCATGTTTTAATCAACCTTTCTTAATTTGCCATTTTCTATCCTAAATATCATATATTCTCTTGTATTATCTCCAAACTTATTAACTTCATATTCTCCATGTAGTCCATTAAATTTTTTAATTTTAATAATATTATCTTTAATGGTAGAAGGTTTTAAATCTGGTCCCTGTTCCATAGCTTGAAGTAATGCTATAGCAATTTCATAAGAAAATACAGAGGAAAAACTCGGCTCATCTCCATACTTCTCAATATAATTTTCTTCAAATTTAACAAAAGCTGATGATTTATCATTTAAATCAATTGCCCCTACAATAAACATACCTTCAACAGCAGCTCCACCTTTTTTAATTAAGTCAGTAGTATTTGACCATAATGAGGCATAAATTTGAATCTGACATGAAATTTTTCTTAGTTGCTGAGTTATAGCCGCACCATCTGCTGAATTTGAAATTAAGAAAAGTGCTTCTGCCTTTGACTCTGCTATTTCTTTCGCTAACCATAAATAGTCAACCTTTGAATTAGAGGTATATGCTTTTGTTTCAATAATTTCTCCTCCATTTTTTTCTAAAAACTTTTTAAAATTATTATAAAGAGAATTATTAAATCCTTTATTTTCTATATCATATAATACTACAAATTTATTATTATTATTTTTCTTAGCCATATCCGTTAGAGCAATTGCTTGCTCCTTAGTAGTTGCAATAAACCTAATAAAGTTATCATCTATATCTGATAATGAATCTGAACTTATTGTTGGCCCTAAAAACAATATATTCCTGTCTTTTAAGTAACTCATATAGTTAACAATCATTCCACTTGTATAAGGCCCAATTATAACTGGTATTTTTTCATCAATGAATTCATTAACTAGATTAACTGCTAGTTGAGAATCATTTTTATCATCCTTAATAACTAGCTGAAATTTTTTTCCATCTAATCCTCCAGCCTTGTTTATCTCATCAACTGCAATTTCAATGCCTCTTCTCCCTGAAACAGATAAATCAGAATTAACACCTGTCATTGTTCCTAATACCCCAATTTTTATTGTTTCATTTTCCTTACTGCATCCATACAAATATATAAAACTACTAATACAGATTATAAGAAGAATAATCTGCTTAGATTTGTTAAATTTCATATCTATAACCCCCGGATAATATGTATTTCATTTATCTTCGATTCATAATTTGCCCCATAATTATTATACAACAAATTTTTACATTCTTCATTCTTTTATTACAATACTTTTATATTTTTTAAGTCCTATACAATATTTTTCAAATACTATTTTTAAATTTATTTATCTTTAAAATTTTTATCTATTTGAAAAAGAAAAGTTGCTATAGAAGCTTCTCTTCTACCACAACTTTAATAATATGTTTATATGATATTTCGTATAATATTTTTTTTTCTTAAACTAATAATATCTTTATTTAATATAATTTAAATAAATCTCTTCACTAGTTCTGCAACTACACTATCTACATTTTCTACTGTTATATTATGCTGAGCTACAATCTCTCTTGCTCTAGCTGTTCTCTCTGGGTAATCCATATCATTAATTCCCCCGATAGTTGATGTTCTTCTTCCAATCATAAAAACTACTTTCTCTTCTTCACTAAGATCTAGGAACTTTTTAATATGAGAAATTATTCTTTGTTTAGCCTCTGGAAGCTTACCTTCTACTTCTGGTATAAGATTTAAAATATGATCACTTTTTATAGTAGTAGTTATACCCTCTAGGTTTTCAATGAATAAAAGAAGCTCTTCTACCATCTGAACATCATTTAGCTTTTTAAAAGTTCCCTCTGCATAATCCTTTCCTAGTGGTGAATCATCTTTAACTGCAAGAGTTCTTAGTCTAAGGAAATCTGGATTAATTTGATTTACAGCATCTGCAGTCTCAAGGGCATTTTCTCTGCTGTAATCAGCTCCCCCTAATCCTGGCATAAAATACTCAGATAGCTGAATTCCAACTCTCTTAACCTTTTGTCCAGCAATAATATGAGTCTTTTTATCTACTCCCTTTTTAATGAAATCTAATACTACATCCGCTGCTGATTCCATTCCTATATGAATTCTATTTAGACCTGCTTCAGCCATCCTCGCAAGATCTTCATCACTAATTCTAGCAACAGTCTGAGATCTAGCATAGGATGTGATTCTCTCAACGTTAGGGAAATTCTTTCTAACATACTTTAGTATTGTTATCATATCTTCTGGCTTTATAATCATGCTATTAGCATCTTGAAGGAATATAGATTTCATGCCACCGCTAATCCAAGTTATAGCTGAATAATAAGCCCAGTTTTCTTCTGGTGAAACAGAGCTGCTAAGCTTTCTCATCTCTTCATTTATATCTAGCTGCGGATTATCTTGTATACTTTTAATGGCATCAATAAAGTATTTAAGCATGTCGATATCTTTTAATATATGCTCAACAGGTCTAATGCTAAATTTCTGACCCTTATATAAAGTACAAAACTTACATTGATTCCAAGGACAATTTCTCGTTATTCTAAGTAATAAACTCTGTGCTTCACTTGGTGGTCTAATTGGTCCCACTTCAAAGCCTTTATGCTCTTCTATGTTTCTCTCTGTGCTCATATTTTTCACTCCTGACTCTCCATTTTATTTCTTACTCTTAATTTAATATAAAAGACTGTAGTTATCAAGTAGTTGTAGAAATTAAGTTTTATGATGAAGTTTTTAGGTGACAAATTCTTCAGATTTTATTATATAATATAAAAACGCAGGATAATTGAATATCCTACGTTTTTATATGTTTTTATGCTACTATCTGGTTTTCAGTAGCATCAAGCCTCATTTTGTAAATAAGACCGTCATCCTGGTAATTTCTATAGTATACCCATCCATCTCTTATATACATAAAGCCATTCAACGAAACTATCTTAGTATTCTCTGTACCATCAATCTTAATTTTATAAATCTTTTCATAGCCATCTGAATAATTATAATAAGTAATCCAATTATCTTTTATATCCATAATAGTTACTTGATTATCTATAATACTTGTTACAGGTATAATTTGAGACGTACCTATCTTTAGCTTACTTATTCTACTCTTACTCACAGGTGAAGCATGACTTCCTGGATCAGTATTTTCCACAAAATAAATCCATTCACCAATTACCTTAAGCTGTGATGCTAGACTATTTGAAGAAAGCGCTTGCTTATCTGAACCATCTGTCTTTATCTTAAAGAAACTACCTATATTTTTACTGTCTCTTGTTGAATAATAAATATAACTATCTATTATATTTATTTCATATGTCATTTGATCATTTAATTTCGTTCTATTTGTGCCATCCATTTTTATTTTATAGAGTTTACTACCATCACTTCCATTTGAATAATAAATCCAATCTTTATCTACCGTAAAGAAATACTGAATTTTATCATTAGTTAGTTTTTGATATTGATTGCTATACATATTTATTCTGCTTAAGGTTTTTGTAGAGTAGTTTACATAATATATATATTCCTCTATTACCTTTAAATTTTCTATATTTTCATTTACCATTTGAACCTTATTAGTACCATCTGTCTTGATTTTATATAGTTTACTACTATCTAGATAATATATCCATCCTTCTTTAATTATCTGTACATAAACATCTGTGTCTATAACTTTTGTTTTTTCTGTGCCATCCTTTCTAATCTTATACAGTTTATATTTATCACATTCATCTTTAAAGTAAATCCATTCATTATCTTCATAAACAATTTCCCCAGTAACTACATTATCACTATTTACAACTGACAAATTTAATTTTACTTTTTTATTGTAGTTAGGAATAGAACCTTCATAGGTAAATTCTCCAACTTGACTTGTATTAGGTATTGAAGGATTCCATGTTATTGGTACACTTTTTTTAGAACCATCGCTATATACTTTATATCCAAAATAAGGTAAAGTAAGATTACTTCCCTTTGGTCTAACTTTAGAGATAGTTTCTGTTTCTGCTTCAATTTCAAATCCCATAACTTCTATAATATTAACCTTAATCAATGCTTTCTCATAGTGACCTTTAACAGTTCCTACATATTCATATACTCCAGCTTTACTTGTGTCTACATAAGTTTTATTCCAAGTTACATCAAAAAACTTATTTGATCCATCTATCATTTTAACTTCTACTGGATTTGGTAAACTATAATAGTCTCCTTTTTCTAATCTAACTTCTCTGTAATAAGGATCTTTAATTCCTAAACCAAATCCTTCATTGTCTTCTCCAGTAATTTTAACCTTGAAAATCTGTAGTTCATTCTCTTCTACGCCATAATATACATGATCATTTATAACGCTAATAAAGTCTGCTCCATACACATTAATAATTCTATTATTTGTACCATCTACTTTCATTCTGGACAAAAGTCCTTGTTCATTTAATTTAGAATAATAAATCCATCCATTTTGCACATTAATATACATAGCTGACTCATTACTTACTTTAACTCTGCCTGTTCCATTAATATTTATCTTATATATCTTATAACTATCCGATAAATTAGAGTAGTAAATCCAATCACCGACTACATTTATAAACCCTGAGATATCATTATTAACCTTTACTCTCCCTGTACCATCAACTTTTATTTTATATATATTATTATTATCTGACATATTAGTGTAGTATATATATCCATTTTCTAAATTAAGATTTAATGAAATATCATTATTAAGTTTTGTTCTTCCTGTCCCATCAGTTTTTATCTTATATAATTTATAATCCTCTAAAGCACTTGAATAATATATCCAGTCTCCATTTACTGTAATCTGTTCTGCAAAATCATTACTTATTTTTGTTCTACTGAAACCATCTAGTTTCATTTTATATAATTTACCTTCATCGGATAGATTACAATAATATAACCATTCTCCAACTATATTAATATAAATAGGGGAATCTTCACTTATCTTAGTAGGATAACTTCCGTCTGGCTTTGCCTTATAAAGTTTGCCCTCATCATAATTATTTATATAGTAAATCCATCCATCTTTCTCAGCAACCATACCTAAATTTATGATATTTCCAGAAGTATTCCCTCTACCTTCTTTTACAGTTAGATTAAGCTGAACCTTCTTATCATATCCCTTTACTGTTCCTTCAAAATTATATACTCCAGCTTTGCTTGTATCTGCTACATTGTTCCATATAACTGTCTTATTTGCTTTTGTGCCATCCTCAAAGGTAGCTAAAAGAGTCTTCGGTAAGGTATAGCTATTTCCTCTAAAAGCTTCCGTAGTTATATTATCAACATTTGTGATAGTTTTAACCTCAGACCCTATATTGATTGTCTTAAGCTTCCACCCCTCATACTTGCTTGATGAATTAGAGTTTTTACCCCAGATATCTACTATATAAACTCCCTCTGGAATATTACTTAGATCATAATCAATCTTACTACTATAGCCTGTTAACTCTGTTAACCACTTATTATTTTTTACATCATATAAATGAAGCTTATACTGTACATTTGAAGCTGCATCTTTAACTCCATTAATAACTAAATTATCATTTTTTGCATAATTAGTTTTATCTATTAACATATCTCCATTTAATTTTACAGTTCCACTTTTTACTACATTTAAATTGAAGGGGTAAGCACAGTCATAATCTCCATATTGATTACTATACCTTCCTTTTACTCCTACCCTTCTTACTCTTATGGCAAATCTATAAGCCTCTGCCTTTAAGTTTAGTCCACTAATATCAAAAGTAATAGGTTCTTTTGAATCTACTGCCTTTGTCCATCCATCTACAGTATCTTCATTATTAATAACCTTCCACTGAGTTCCCATTGTTGCTTTATTTGTATAAAATAATTGATACTGAACTTGTCCATTATAATCCTTAGAAGTTATATAAAACTCATTTTTATCTCCTTCTATAAAAGGAGTATGGTCTAAAGAAACTATTCCTATCTCTGGAATCTCATCCTTTTTTACCTCCATAGTTTTTAGCTTCCATCCATCATATACTTTATTTGACCCTTCACTTTTTCCCCATATATCTAGAATATAATATCCTGCTGGTAAATAATTAATATCATAATTAATGCTGTTATTATATTCAGTAAGATTAGTCATCCACTTATTATTATTAACATCATAAATATGTAGCTTATACTTTGCATTATCAGAAGTACCTTTTACTCCCTCTATCTTAATGCTTTCATTTTGAGAATATAGCGTTTTATCAAGTAACATATCTCCACTTAAATCTATATCTGCATTTTTAACCACATTTAAATTAAAAGGATAAGCAGAATCATAGTCTCCATATTGATTACTATACTTCCCTTTTACCCCTACCCTTCTTACTCTTATAGCAAATCTATAAGAATCTGATTTTAAATTAAGTCCACTGATATCAAATTCTACAGGCACTTTTGCATCTACAGATTTTGTCCACCCATTAATAGTACTACTATTATTGATTAACTCCCAGTTATTCCCCATAGTAGTCTTACAAGTATAAAATAATTGATATTGAACTTGTCCACTAAATTCTTTAGTAGATATGAAGAATGAATTGTTATCTCCTTCTTTAAAAGGTGAATGATCCAGGGATACTATTCCAACCTTTGGAATTACCTCTTTTGCTCCAGTCTCTGAAGCCTTAAAATTTATACCTACAAACATCTCTATTACTAACGTAAAAATAAAAAATATACTAATGCTTCTAAATCTAACTCCTTTACTCATATCCTTCCCATCTCCCCTTGAAGCTTTTAATTTGTTAAAAATATGTGAATCTTTCTTGCGTTTTATTTTACCACATAAAGCAGTACATATCATGAGGTAATTTACATAATTAATACCTCATAATGTAAAGGGTGTTAGTATCTAGATCGACATTATGTTAATATCCTATCTTTTTAATATACTGCTGTGCTAATTTTGTAAGCTTTGTAAATTCTCCTTCATCAATAGCTTTTTTATCTACTAGTTCTCCTCCAATACCAACTCCAACTGCACCTGCTTTTATAAATTCATCAACACTATTTATATCGATTCCCGCAAAAGCCATAACAGGTATATGGTTTAGGGGTGCAAGAACAGCTTTTATATAGTCAACTCCAAGTATCCCTGCTGGGAAAAGCTTTATTATATCTGCACCTTTATTGTATGCTGTAAATATTTCTGTTGGGGTAAAGGCACCTGCAACAGATATCTTCCCAAGTTCTTTAGTTTTCTTAATGATTTCAGCGTCTACAATTGGTGATATAATATAATCAGCTCCAGCCTCAGCTGCACAAACTGTTTGCTCCACTGTTAAAACTGTGCCTGTTCCAACACAAATTTTATCTTTATATTCTTCTTTTAGTAGCCTTAAACTCTTTAAACCCTCTTCTAATTTTTCTGGGTATTTTTGATTAAGGGGAACCTCAAATAAAGTGATTCCTCCTTCGAGTAGTGCGCCAACAGTTTCTACAATTTTGTCTATTTCAATTCCTCTTGTAACTGCAATAATCTTATTTTGATAAATTTTATTTAATATTTCATTTTTCATAAAGCCTATTCTCCTCTCTAGTTACTTCTCTAATAATTTTTAATAACTTACATAAAAAATATTTTATTTATAACTTCTCCAAGTTCAGTATTTTTATTAATTTCTAAATATAAAAAAATGCTGAGTAAAAGTTACCCAACATTCTTAAACATTTTATTATTTAATTTAACCGCAATTACATCCTTCACCACAACTCTCATAAGAGCTATCTATAATAGAAAATACCCTCTCTCCAGTTGTTTCAAATTTTTTAACCTTATTTATAATACTATTCAGATGCTTAAATATATCACCAGATAAGTTCTTCGCTTGATTATAGTAACTATTAGCACCTTCGTAATTGTTCTCCTTAATTGAATTCATTACTTTTTTTCCCAAGTTATGAAGATTTAAATGGATTCCATCAATTTCTTTCCACTCATTAGAAATTTTAGGATTTTCAATGTCAATAGAGTAATAAAAATGCCCAAAAGCACATTTGCTTCCATCTAATTGAATAGGGTATACCTTCATATCATCTACAGCTTTCTTTAAATTAGTTACCCAGACCTCATGGGATTTCTTTGCTTTTTCTAAATACGTAATAAACTCTTCATTAGTAAGAGAGTTTGGACTATTTTTTAAATTAGCTAACATCTCTTTTACTATTTTTGAAAGATCTTTATCTATTTGAGAAACTTTTTCAGCCTGCTCTGCACTTTGCATAGCATTCTTATGTATCTCCTCTGACATATTATTTAGCTTTTCTGCATCTACAGTTGATACTTCCATGGCCCTATTAATTTCATTTACTGAAGTATTAATACCACTCATAGATTCATTAAGTGTTTCTATATCCTTAACCGTAGATCCTAACAAATGAACATTTTTTTGTATAGTGTCTTTGACTGTATCGATTTTTTCACTCATTTTACTTGTTTCTTTTATTGTTCTATCCATGCTACTCTTTCCATCTTTTGCAGCTTCATGAATATTTGACATTACAGATTTCATACCATCAAGGTTATGTGTAGTACTGTCTGCAAGTTTTCTTATTTCATCAGCTACTACAGAAAACCCTCTCCCATACTCTCCTGCTCTAGCTGCTTCAATAGACGCATTAAGTGCTAAAAGGTTTGTCTGAGAAGCTATTGATTCTACAGTTTTTACAATACCAGTAACTTTATTAAGCATTTCTATAAGATAATCTATCTTACTGCTCATTATATTAGCATTATTTACTACATCTTCTTTAATTGTTGCAATTTCTTCCATTTGCCCAAGCCCCTCAATATTACTTTTCATAATAGCTTGAGATGAGTCTGAAACTAAATTTAGTGTCTCTGTAGCCACATTAGTTGTTTCATTAACCCCATTCATACTTGCAGTAGTTTCTTCAACAATTGCTAAATTAGATTGACTTACCTCTGACATATCCTCAGCAAAATCAATTAACATATTAGATACATGTTTCATTTCAGTATCAAAACTACTTATCATAGAACCAATATCAATAATTTTCTTTGCAGATTCTGACATCTTCTCTTGACTTGAAAAAAGCTCTTCGAAGTGGTCACTTATCTTTACATGAATACCATATTTAACATCTGGTCTTTTAATTATTTTCCCCTTCATACGTTTATCTACATAATTTATAATCTCATCAGCCTCGTGACATGGCGATTTTTTCGACTTAAAAAACATATAATTCCCCCCTTAGAACTGCATATCAATTTAAATATCTTATAAATTCTATATCCATTGAATTATCAATAAAAATTATTAATTAATACTAATTATAATATATAATTGAAGCTTTATCCAGTTTCTTTGATATATTCTTATAAAATATTACAAATAATTCTACTATATAAATACAATTTTAAGCCTATATTGCTTAATAAATCTTAAGACATCATCTCTTACATATATATTTTTACTATTGACAATAAATTCTGATAACTGTAAAATATCATAATAAGTATATAACTTTAAACCGTTGATTGAGAGTAGTAGCATAATCTACTTATCTAAAGAGAGTCGCAGATGGTGAGATTGCGATGATAAGCTTATTGTGAATGGACTCATGAGGACTTGGCAGAAATTCTAGGAAGTGTATGCCAGTCGGGAATTCCCCCCGTTATAAATGGATAGTGTATGTTAGTACATAAAATGAGTGGCGTTTTTTACGCAATTTGGGTGGTACCGCAGAGATTACAGTCTTTGTCCTATATTTTGGACAAAGACTTTTTTTTATACAAATTTAAATTAATAACTAATAAGCTGAAAGGAATGATAACTATGCCAAAAACACCTTATAAAATTTATTTAACTGAAGAAGAGATGCCTAAAAGTTGGTACAACTTAAAAGCTGTAATGAAGGAATTGCCTACTCCCTTCATTAATCCAGCTACCTTAGAACCTTGTACTGCTGAGGATCTTGGTCATGTATTTTGTAAAGAACTCGTTGATCAAGAGCTTAACACAACAGATAAATATATAGAAATTCCCGAGGAAATACGTGACTTTTATAAAATGTACCGTCCTTCTCCTCTTGTTCGTGCTTACTGCCTTGAAAAACTACTTGATACTCCTGCAGAAATTTACTACAAGTTTGAAGGTACAAATACCTCTGGCTCACACAAGTTAAATTCAGCAGCAGCACAGGTTTACTATGCTAAAAAGCAAGGACTTACAAGTCTTACTACTGAAACTGGTGCTGGTCAATGGGGTACTGCCCTTTCAATGGCATGTGCTTACTATAACATTCCTTTAAGTGTTTATATGGTAAAGGTATCAGCAGAGCAAAAGCCATATCGTAAAGCTGTAATTGAAACTTACGGTGGAAAAGTCATTCCATCTCCTTCAACTACAACAGAAATAGGGAAAAAAATCTTAGAAGAAAATCCTGGAACAGGTGGTTCTTTAGGATGTGCTATATCTGAGGCTATGGAAGTAGCACTAAACACCGATAACTGTCGCTACGTACTAGGTAGTGTACTTGATCACGTGCTATTACATCAGTCTATTATTGGAGAAGAAACAAAGATAGCATGTGATAAATATGATATTAAGCCAGATATTATAATTGGATGTGCTGGTGGTGGTTCAAATTTAGGGGGACTTATATCATCATTTATGGGTGACAAAATTGACGGAAAAAACAATATCCAATTTATAGCTGTTGAACCTGCTTCCTGTCCATCTTTAACAAGAGGAAAATATACCTTTGACTTTGGAGATACAGGAAAAACTACACCTCTAATGAAGATGTACACACTCGGTGCAGGATTTATGCCAGCACCAAACCACTCAGGTGGTCTTAGATACCATGGAATGAGTCCTATAATATCTAAGCTTTACCACGATGGTTACATGGAAGCCCGCTCTGTAGAGCAGACAAAGGTATTTGATGCAGCTACTATGTTTGCTCGCTGTGAAGGTACTCTTCCAGCTCCAGAATCTTCTCACGCTATAAGAGTTGCTATAGATGAAGCTCTTAAATGTAAGGAAACTGGTGAAAAGAAGACTATTTTATTCGGTCTTACAGGAACAGGCTACTTTGACCTAGCAGCATACATGAGCTACAACAGTGGTACTATGGAAGATTACGTACCTACAGATGAAGACCTTGAAAAAGGCTTTGCAACTCTTCCACAAGTAAACCTGTAATTATAAGTATATAAACTTTAAGAGCCCGTCATCCCATTGATGACAGGCTCTTTCAAATGTTAAGAGGCAGCCTCTAATTATTGCTAATTACTGAATAACTCTAATTATCTTAGCATCAGCTTGAACTGGGTAAGATTCTCTTACAGGACCTTCAAATATAATCTCTACTTTTATACCTTCTTTTAAAGTACTTATTTCTAGTTCTTCTTTAGTAAAATTTCTATAGATTTTAGTCTTTTCTCCAATGTAGACACTTGCCTTATCATGTTGGGTATCTTCTTCCACTTTTCCTTCTATTAATATTCCACTTATTTTTCCCCTATCATTATATGATGCTTTTGCTATTTCTCCTCTTATTCCTACCTTTTCTTCACTGCTCTCTTTGCTACATCCAACTACACTTAGCATTAATAAAGCACATATTAATAATATTATTATTTTCCTCATCATAACAATGCTCTCCTACTATTCTGTTTCGATTTTAATCTCGGTTTTAGGTTCAATTTTAATTTCAGTTTTAGGCTGAACCTTTGTCCCTCTTAATATCTCTCCACTTATAGATTTATAATAATCATTGGATACTACTTCACTATTAATTACTCTTCCATTCTCAATAGTTTTTCTATACACCTTTACTCTATACCCATTAGAAGGATTCTTAATTACCGCCATTTCCCCTACTAACTTATTAGGATCATCGATATATTTAATAATTGGTTCTACTACAGAAATTTCAGTATCCATTTCATAAGTTCTCTTAATGAAGGACTTATCAGCATATATATTAAAGTATACTCTTTTATCTTTTGTATACCCTTCTATATAAATAGGTTTGTCTAAAGTATTTGTAAATCTAAAATCTATATTTCCCCAATCTACAGTAGCATCTAATCCTTTTCCAATATACCCTAGTGGAAGTGAATGATTTCTTCTTTCGTCAGCCTTAAGATTAGCCTGTAACATAGTATTATACAGGGTACTTGATACCTGACAAATACCTCCTCCAAGACCTGATTCTATCTTATCTCCTATGATAACTCCTGCTTCCTTATATCCTCTTCCCCTTGTACGTTCCCCTACAGTTTTATTAAAGCTGAAGGATTCATCTGGCATAAGAAGAGTTCCATTAATAGCTTTAGTTGCAAGTTCAATATTATTTATTCTGTTTGCTGCAGATGTTGAGAAGCTCGTACTAAAAGAAGAAATAGGAGCATTAATAGTGGCCAATTTTTCTTTAGTAATCTCTGGCTTAGTAGTTTCTACTGGTGCTTCAATTTTAATATGTCCTTGTGAAAGTTCACCACTAATCACATCTATAATAGCTTGTTTTAATTCCTCTTTTTGAAGCTTTGTTCCAGTGGTTTCTGGAGTAATTTTTATATCCCCTCTTGTTATAGATATTTTTGCATTACTTGAAGCCTTATTAACATCATTTTCTATCTTACCAATTAAATTATCAATAGGCTTAGAATTATACGCAAACTTTAACTTATAAACTTTCTTTTCCTCACCTTTAATCAGTCTATACTTTTCAAGTAAATTTCCTTTTTTTCCATAGCTAAAAGCTTCTTTTATAATCTCATCAGTATTATATACAGCTCCAATACTGCCATAGTCTAATGTATAACTTTTATCATTAACCTTAATCTCAATTTTCTTTGAAAGTAACGGGTCACTATATTCTTTTTGTATTAATTTTTCCACCTCTAAAAGAGGTTTTCCACCTACATCTATATCTTCTATATAAACTTTTGGATAAACAACATCTTGCCAGTTGTTTCCTGTTGCATATACATAACTTACTGAAGCTGTTCCAATTGATAATACTGCTAATATTGTAGTTATAATCAGCACTCTTTTTTTCATATGTGTTTTCCCCCTTTTTTTTACATCGTATACTATATATACATGAAAAAAGCTAAAAAAGTTTTTTGTTTTATAAGAATTTATGAAAAATTTATAATTACTTATCATATCCATGATTTATTGAACTCCTCTTTTCCTCGCTAGACGTTTACAATAATAAAGACGATAAAGTTAGTGTAAATGTTTCAAAAGCTTCCATAGTAAAATAAAAAATACCTCTTTTTAAAGTAAAAGAAGTATTCGGTAATCCTGACTATAATAAAACTATTCTCCTATAAGCTTGTCACTTTTGACTATATGCTCTACCAACCAATCATTCAAAAAGTCTAGTAGGCTAATTATATACTCATATTGGTTTTCATCAATCTTTGAAAAATCTACCTCATTAATTTTCTTTATAAATCCATCATGTGAAACTTTTTGAGTAAACATTTTTTTATAATTAATACTCTTCATGTATTCTTCTTCAGCATTAAAGTGAAAATTTGTATACTGTTGAAGCTCTTCTATTAGAGCCACTATTTTATCATACTTATCGGTTATTAATTCATTTTTTAGTAACTTATAAGTTTTATCAGCTATTTCAAAAAGAACTTTATGTTGTTCATCAATAAAATCTATTCCAGTTTTATACTCTTCTTTAAATTCATACATTAGACATTACCTTCTTTCACTATAGTATATAATAGTTATTATACATGAAAATTTCAAATTGAACTATATATTACCATACCACTTCAAACTCTCTCCCTGGCTATCAACCCACATCTCTAAAAGTTCTTTTAAATCATCTATTTTTTCTTTCTCTGTAGCTCCTTCAGTATGCTCAAGCTTTTCTACGACTTCAAAATTAAAGGCTCCCTCTCCATATTTATTCCACTCTTCTTGAAGTCTTTTTACTTTAAATCTACCCAGATTTAATTGAAATTTTATTCCTTCAAAAGGCTTATATAAATTGCTACATATATCTACAAAGGAGTATCCCGTCACTGTATTATATATTTGAATTATCCCCATTTCTACCTCTTGTTGTTTATATATATTAATAAGTTCTTTCTTTTCTAATTTATCCATATTGTTTCCCTCACAATTCTTAAAATATTTACTTCCATCACTATTTCTAATTAAATATCCATAGTCTACTAGATAGCGGCGTATAGTTGCGTCATCCTCATAAATAGGTTTAATAATCTTCTTCACTTCTTTTTCTGTATATTCTCTATTGGGCTCAAATAAATTAGCAAATCGTGGTAACAGTTCTTTTCTTTTTCCTTCCCTAGCTGGAAAGGTACGAAGTTTAGGCTGTGTTACTGTTGGCATATCTTCTTCGACTAATTCCATAACCGCTAAAAAGGCTCTTGCTTGTCTTGCTCTTTCTCTTAAAGCAAATCTCATATTTCTTACTGTAGATTCTGCACAAGGAAGTCTTCTAGCAATCTCTTTATCACTGCATTTATTTGATACCATTGCTAAAAACTCTTTTTGAATTTCAGTAAGTCCAGTGTACTTCTTGTCTAGCAATAGTAGCCTTTCAATAGAATTACCATGTTTCTCAATATGTATATTTACACTATCATCCTTGTCACCTATCTTTTCACCACATATTAAGCAAACAAATTGAGCTTCTTTATTGTTCCAAAGATACCCTCTTTTAAAATCATCAATAGTTGCATTACGAATTAATTCTTCCATTATTCTCTCCTGTCTATTAATTTCATAGACATAATAACATTTCAACTTATTTTTGTCAATTTTACTAATTTCTTTTACTATAATAACTGTAATCATTGGTATTATATTTAAAATTTAGTTATAATAATACTTAATAATTTTATAGGGGGAAGTAACTATGATTACTAAATATGTTGTTATAATTCAGTGTGATATTGCACACAGAAGATGTAGTGGATTTGCATGTACAAATGCTTTTTATAATAGGGATGAAGTTTTTAAGAATTATGATAATGAAACAAGATATATCTCTTTTACTTGTGGTGGATGTTGTGGTAAAGGAGTAGCTGCTAAACTTGAACATTTCTCTAACAAATTATATAAAAAGAATAATATTAATAAAGATGAAGTTGTAATTCACTTATCATCTTGTATGGTAACTGATAATCACCACTACGATAGATGTCCACATGTAGACTATATTAAGAACATAGTTACAAAGAAAGGTTACAAAAATGTAGTAGAAGGATCTTATGTTAGTACTGGAGCAACAAAGAAAAGAGAAGAAGGTATATATACTCGTTATGAAGAGAGTGAAGGAGTAAAAAGGTGAAATTAAAAGTTCTAGTAGATAACAATACATACATTGACCAATATTATTATGGTGAACCTGCTGTTTCATATTATATTGAAGACGAAGATACTAGACTATTATTAGATGTGGGGTATTCAGATTTATTTATTAGAAATGCAAATGCGTTAGATGTAGATTTAAAAAACATAAATACTATTGTTATTTCTCATGGTCATGATGATCACACAAGAGGATTAAAATATTACTTTGAACAAAATAATAAAAATAACATTATGATTATTGCTCACCCAGATACGTTTAAAGAAAAGATAATAGATAATTTAAAAATTTGTTCACCTATTTTACAAGAAGAACTAAAAGAAAAATGTAACCTAGTTCTTTCAAAAGAACCTAAAAAAGTTAGTAAAAATATAATCTTCTTAGGTGAAATACCTCAAATTAATAATTTCGAAATTAGAAAGTCCATTGGCAAACAAATTGTTGGCGAAACTTTAATAGATGATTATGTAATGGATGATACAGCTCTTGTATATAAAAGTGAACATGGACTTTATATTATTACAGGATGTTCTCATAGTGGAATATGCAATATAGTAGAATATGCAAAGCAAGTGTGCAATGACAATAGAGTATTGGGGATTATAGGTGGCTTTCATTTATTCGAAGTAACTGAACAAGTTAATAGAACAATAGAATATCTAAAACAGAATAACTTAAAGGAATTGTATCCTTGTCATTGTACTTCATTTGCTGTTAGAGCAACAATGCATAAATTTTTGCCAGTGAAAGAAGTTGGAGTAGGTCTGGAACTAAACTGGTAGTATCAGCCCTGCTTTTTATCTTATCTAATGAACATATAGATTTTCATTCCTCCAATAGTATCTCTTAATTCCTTGAATTTATTTAGTAGACTCTCCCCTCTAAACATTATATTTCTAAAAAATCTCATTATATTTTGAAACAAAAAACATCTTTAGTAAGTCTAATACTTAAATATATAAAATATAGACTAGGAGATGATTACATTGAGTAAGGATAATAAAAAGCTACTAAAATATCTGGGGATTTTATTTATATTAGGATTATCAGCATATAAACTTCCCCATGATTCATATTCTATAATTCAATATATTATAAGACCAATAAGATATAAAAATAGCACGATCTACCTTTCAGGGATAGTACCATTGGACCTTAATATTAAATTCAAAACTTTCCTATACTTAAAGGAGGTATATATTTGGATAAAAAAGATATAGACAAACTATTGACTTTAATTTCTAGAGGTTTTTTCTCATATTGCATTTTTATGTTTGTATTTGTATTTCTAGGTAATAGTGATATTATTAGTGCTATTTTAGCTGCAACAGTAACACTCTCAATTATTATTTATTCTTGCACAGATAAGATTTTAAATAAAGATAATTAAAAACCTTAATTAATAACGAGAGCCTATTATCTTTTTATATTTAGAAACAAAATAATCATTTATTTCAAAAGCCTAACTTTTAGTCACATATTTCAAAGTATTTTTATATTAAATTATTAAGGATGATTTAATTATGAGAAGTAGTATATTGCATAAATTATTATATATTCTACAGATTCTTCTAGTATTAATGTTTGTTTTTATAAAATATGCGAGGTCAAAAGCTTTGCCTACGTATTTTCCTATAACAACAATAACAGATATTACAGTAATATCATCGTTAATTATCATGATAATAAGATGTTGGATTATTAATAAGAATAAAAAATAGGCTATATTTTTGTATTTAGAGTTAGACAAACCATAAAAATAGTGTGGATTAGTTTTAATAATAATTTGAAAGAAGGGGTATGTGTGAGAAAAAATAATTGGTTATCATACTTTGTATATGCTGTAATACTACTAGGTTATATTATGTTAAGTAATAAAATCTTAATATACTTGAATGAACAAGCACAAAGGTTTTACAATATTTTACCATTAACAATATGGAGAATTGTAATATTTATAGTATTGGGATTACTCCTTGGATTAGAGAAATTTTTATTAGAAATACGCAAGGAAGGAAAATGGGAAATAAATCTTCCTAAAGTAATATTTTTAGGGATTCCTACACTTTATTTTTCACTAAGTATATTTGTTTATTATTGTCCAATAGATTTTATCAGGCAACCTTTATCATCCTTTATGGAAACTAGAATGCATTTTATTCCAATCTTCCAAATGATTTTAGGTTATATATTAATCACAAGTTTTAATAAAGTAAAAGAGTAATTATATTTACAATACAATCTTAGATCATGTTTTACTAACAGAACTTTATATTTTAGGGGATAGAAGAAGATTATTCCCCTGTCTGTTAAGTATTAAGAAACCACTAAAGAAAGGATAAATTAACTTGAACAATAATTTTAAAGAAAAATTAAAAACCTATTCAGAAAACAAAGTTAAAAATGTATGTATTGCATTAATTCTATTATCTATTTTACTGATAATTTCACGCCCTCTTACCTCTAAGTATTACAACTTTGGTAATCCAAGTAAACATACATTGTATAGAAATGCTATTAAATCTGCTATAAATACAACAAAACCTAATGCTAAGCTAAATGGATCTACTTTTAGAGCAGGTCTACTTTTTAGTAGCGAAATAGGAATAGATTATTCAAAGGAAGTTGGCAAAGAAACGATTAAAGGAGGTAATGTTACTCTTAAATTTCATTTTACTAAGCCAGTCACTGTAACAGCTAAATCACCAGATTATTTAAACTTTAATAATTTCTTTTTTGACAATACACCTTATAACAATGAGAATACTAATATCTCTTTAGATAAAACAATGTGGAACACCTTAGAAAAGCTTCATGAAGGAACTGTTGCAGAAGCCTATATCACTTTTGACAAACTGTACGAAACTGAGGAAGTGTTTAGTATATTTAAGAATAAGGACATGAATCTTCTATGGCTTGCAGTGGATACAGGTGCTAAGAATAATTCTCATACAGTACTAGGATTCCCTCATACTCAAGACTTTCCAGAGCTTCGCAGAAATTGGTTTGATCCTCCGCCAAAATTTATAGATTATTATACAAATGCTCAGTTTAGAAATGAATATTTTATAAATACCTTATAATTTCTAGATGAACATAAATATATAGCTAATGTAGTTGATCCATTTGATTCAATTGAAAATATCGAAAATGCTATAAACTATGTTAATAAAAATGGAGTGAAAATACTAGGTGTTGCTATTACTGGCCCTACTAAAGAAATCCTAAAACTACGAGAAGAAAATCTGGTAAAACGAATAATTGTAGGTGAAACTCGCCTTTGGAATTGGGACTAAGACATGACTATCTGACTTTAGCTGCTCTGTTCACAAGATTCTTAGAAATTATGAAGGGATTAAAAATATGATTAATAAAGATTCATTAAAAAAAGTCCATCATGTAACTCAGTGGATTGTTTCCATTACTATGTTAGTTATATGTATTTATTACTTTTTTATTAATAAAAATATATTTAAAGAAACACAGTGGCTTATTTTATGGTTTTTGCTTGGCATTTCAAATGCAGGAAGCATTATTGATTCCAAATGCTTTGAATATAACTTCAGTTGGAAACGCAATTGGATAAATGTTCTAAATATATTTATATCTATACTTATTGTTATTGTAGAAATAAAAAGAATATGGTTATAAATTACTCTCTTTTACGATAACATTTCTTATTAATATTTAAATGTAAAGGAGCCGATAGCTATGAAATTAATACATCGTTTTCTATTTTCCTTACATGTATTTGTAGGAATAGGTGCTATATTAGGGGGAGGAGCGGCTATTCTTAATCCTCTGGATCCCCTTGGAGCGTCAGTTGCTTCTTTAAAGAATTCACCTTTTAGTAATTATCTAATACCTGGAATTATACTTTTTTCTGTAATAGGTCTTGGAAATATCATTAGTTCTATAATATTTCGTTTCAGGTCAAAACTTCAAGGTTATATAAGTAGTATTTTTAGCTGGGCTTTAGTCATTTGGATTGTAGTTCAATGTATAATGCTTAATGATGTTGTTTTTCTTCATGTTTTATTCTTTATTATTGGATTAGTTCAGGCTGGATTATCAATTGTTCTTTTATTTCAGCAGCGTTTATTTCCAACAAATATCATTCTAACATTTTATAAAGGAATAAGAAAAGATATGTAGTTTGTATATCTTGTATTAAGAATATAGACTGTAACGGAGGTATATTATGAAAAAGAAAGATAAATTTAATTTAACTAGAGAAACAAGAGAAAGTATGATTTCATCAATAAAAACCTACTTTTTTAACGAAAGAGAGGAAGAATTAGGTGACTTGGCCTCAAACCTTATGTTAGATTTTATTATAGAGGAATTAGCCCCAGAATTCTATAATCAGGGGGTAAATGACTCATACAAATACATGAGTGATCGTGTCGAAGATTTATTATCAGTTCAAAAATAGTATATTCTTATAATGTTAAATTTCTAACATCAATTAATTCTTTAATGAAATTGGCAGCCCTCATAGGAAAACAGATTGGGTTTGCAGACTTTCTTCTATATTTATGGCGAAAATTTAAAAAAGTACGCTAAAACCATTTGATTAGCGTACTTTTCTAATATTATCTTTTAACCTTTATTCTACTAACCTAACTTCCCAATCTTGTTTAGCGCATCAGGTATATCCCCTACATATTCGCCTCCATGATAACATATTACTTTCTCTATATCATAGTTACGCAATTTTAAAGCAGACTTTTTTGCCTCTTCCATATTTAATGTATACTGAGGTGCAGCAATTTCAAGCTTTCCATTTTCTATTGCTAAAGCATCTCCACTGATTAATACTTTAGGCTTTCTTAAATATATTGAAATATGTCCTGGAGTGTGCCCTGGGGTTTCCACAATCTCTATTCCTCCACACCAAAGAAAATCATCTCCGTCTTTTACAATTACGTCTACTTCTGCATTTCCTACGAATTTTAAAATATCCTGAAAGGCCTTACCTGCCTCCTGCTCTTCTGGTGACAGAATTGACTGTATCTCTTCAGCTTGCTGAAGACGTAATGACTTTGATCTTCCCTCAATATAAGGTGTCTCCTTTTCACTTGCAATAATCTGAACATGAGGGTACTTTCTCTTTATTGCAACAAGACTTCCCATATGATCATGGTCATGATGAGTTACAATTACTTTTGTTAATTTACAGAAATCAATACCTTTTTTATATGCAGCCTCTTCTAAAAGAGTCAGAAAATTTATATATCCACAATCCACTAAAATCATTTCATTTTTATCCACAAGTATCACAGGATAAATTGCATCTTCGCCATATCCAAAATTAAATTTAACATCTAAAATAACTATATTCTCCATAAGATTTTCCCTCCGCAAAGTATGTCTTATAGTTCTTCCTATAATAAACTTTTAATTGTATCAATATCACTAGCACCTACTAATGCCTCAAGATTCTCAAATATCTTTTTCTCATCCCAGTTCCACCATTGTAACTCTAACAATAACTCAATAATTTCATCACTAAATCTCTTTTTAATAACCTTCGCAGGATTGCCACCAACAATAACATAAGGCTCAACATCTTTTGTTACAGTTGAATTAGTGGCAATAATGGCTCCATCCCCGATTTTCACCCCTGGCATGATTGTTACATTCTGACCTATCCATACATCATTACCAATTACAGTATCCCCCTTGAAAGGTAACTGTTCTAGCTTTGGAGTAACCTTCTCCCATCCACCAGCAAATATATTAAAAGGATATGTTGTAATCCCATCCATTCTATGATTTGCTCCGTTCATAATAAACTTTATACCCTCTGCAATTGCACAGAACTTGCCTATTATTAACTTATCACCTAAGAATTCATAATGATGTTCTATATTATTATAAAAGTTTTCTGGTGAGTTCTTGTTGTCACTATAATATGTGTACTCTCCAATCTGAACATTTTTCCTTTTTGGAAGATTACTTATATAACAAACAGTTTTTATATTCTCATTTGGATACAGCTTCTTCTTATCTGGTCCCATCATAACAACATCTCTCCTTCTATCTTAAAAACATGAATCTTTATTCAAATTATTTATAGCTATAATCATTGTCTCATCTAAAATAACTCTACTATTCAGCTCTTACTATTGGCTCTCCAGCCTTAACCAAGACTTTACTACCTAGCATAAAGAACCCTTGAATAAATAGTAAAATTCCTGTTCCTCTAAGTAACCATTCTATTCTAATTATGTCTGATAGTGGTCCAAATACAAGCATGCCAAGTGGCATCATAATGCTTGATATCATTCCTAGAACACTAAATACTCTTCCTAGAAAATCTTCCTCTACCTTCTCTTGCAATAGTACTGTGGCAGGTGTATTAAACACGGGCATAATAACTCCAAACAGGGCCATAAAACTTATATATACCCAAAAGTTTGGAATGATTCCAAGTGCAACAGTACAAATTCCAATAAAAAAGCTTGATAGTATCATTGTATGAACTCTGTTTTTAAAGCCGCCCCATGAAACCATTACAATACCTCCAAGCATCATACCAATTGAGAAAGTAATTTCAATTGCTGTTAGACGCCAAACTTCATTGCCAAAAGTACGTGTAACTTGTAGCGGTGTCAAAAATGCTGCTGGTGCAACTAATATATTGAATACTGCACAGAAGAGAAAGAATCTCTTAACATAACCATGATTCTTGATATATTTTACTCCCTCTTTCATATCAGTAAAATAGCTAGTTGTTGGCTTACTTAAAGCTTTTGCGTGAGATGGAACCTTTAAAAATAAAAGTAATATTAAAATAGCTATAGCTGCTGTAATAACATCTATAAAAAATATTGCCTCTATACTAGCTTTAGTTAAAAGCGCGCCGCTAAGCATTGGTGAAATCAGCATAACTAGTGATTGTATACTTCCATTTGTTGCATTTACTTTAGTCAGCTTATCCTCAGGCACAAGTTGTGGGAGGAAAGCTCCTATAGCTGGAGTTTGAATTCCTGAACCTACAGCACGTACAGCAGAAGCTACAAAAAGCATCCATATTGCATTGTATCCCTTGAAAAACATTATAGCTAAAATAAGTGTTGCTATGGCAATTAAGGAATCTGACAAAATTATTAACATTTTACGATTATAGCGGTCAGCCCATACCCCTGCAAATGGTGAAAGAAAAAAGGTAGGTAAGAAACCACATATAATTGCCATGGTCATCATTGATCCTGATTGTGTTTTTAAAGTAATATGCCACATAATTGCATACTGAACCAGCATAGACCCAAAAAGAGATATAGTCTGACTGGTTAAAAAGAGTATTATGTTCTTTTTCCAATTTTTATCCATATGTTAATATACACTCCAATCATTTTTAAAATAATATTACTTGCTTATTAGTTAATATCGAATATTTGTTACTTTCCGCTATTCTTCAAAACCTTTAGTTTAGTTAATACTTCTTGATACTCCTTATCTAAAGCTGCTACATCATCCTTCTTCGATGGCATAGATAACCTTCCGATAAGTTCTGAAAGCCGATTTTGTAATATAAAAATCTGTTTTTCAATTTCCTCTTTATCCTTATCTAAAGAGTTATTCTTGCTATCCAAGTATTCCTTATAACTTCCTTTAAATATCTTTATTTTATGGTCTTCTATGGTCATTATTTGATTTGCAACAGCCTCTACAAATCGTCTATCATGAGATACAAATAGCAAAGTGCCATCATATTCTACTAGTACTTTCTCCATGACTTCAAGAGAATTTATATCCATATAATTAGTGGGTTCATCTAATATGAGTAAATTTATATCTTGTAATAACATCTTTGCAAAGGATACTTTAACTCGCTCTCCTCCACTTAACACATTTACTTTTTTATAGATATCCTCTTTTTTAATAAGTAATCTTGCAAGTAATATTCTAACGAAGGTTTCGTCATAGATACTACTTTCCATTACATTTTCTATTATAGATAGGTCTTCTTTTAAAATGCTCATATCTTGACTAAAGTACCCTATCTTTGCCCCTTTAGCAATTTTTATAGAAGCATCATTGTCCATTATCATTTTAATTAATGTACTCTTACCGCATCCATTAGAACCTATTAATCCTATCTTTGAGCCATTATATATACTAAATTCAGCCTTATCAAATATAGTCTTTTTGCCAAAGGATCTATTTATATTTCTTCCTTCTATAATAATTTTACCATTAAGCTTACTTGAATCTGCAATATCTAGCTTAATGTTCTCCCTTCTTTTGGGCTTATCCTTAGATTCAAGATGCTCTATTCTTTTTTCAACATTTTTAACTGCCCTCTCAAGATTAGCCTTTGCCTTTTGCCCACCCATCTTATGAAGTCTAGCCTCAGAGTTTCCCATTCGTTTAGGAGTCCTTTTTATACTCTTTGCATTTTCTTTGGTGTCAGTAATCACTCCTTGAAGACGCTTCTTTTCTTTCACATACTCCTCATATTCAAATTCAGCTCTTTCCCTTTCTTTAGCTTTCACATTAGCATAGTCGCTATAATTGCCATTGTATATTTTTATTTTGCTATCTTCTATTTCTAGTATCTTGTTACAAAGCCTATCTAAAAAGTTTCTATCATGAGATATAAGAATTAGTGCTCCTTTGTACTCCCCAAACTTCTTTCCCATAAGTTCAATACCTTCTATATCAACATTACTAGTTGGCTCATCTGCAAAGATTAAAAGACTGTTATAACTAAGCCCCTCTGCAAGCTTAAATCTAGTCTTCTCTCCTCCACTCATATTCTCATTCCAAGTACTTGAAATACCAAATTTCGAAGCTATTTCACTAGTAATACTTTGGTTTTCTGGACCTTCTAACTGTGATATATATGAGTATTTTCCATATAGCTTAACCCATCCCTCATCTGGCTCTAGTCTTTGACAAAGCATATTAATCAATGTAGTTTTACCAACTCCATTTATCCCTACAATACCTATCCTGTCCTCAGAATAAACCTTTAGGTTTTCCGCATCTAATACTAATCTATCACCAAAATACTTTTTAATATTGCTACAGTCCATTAACAACATAAAAAAATCCCCTCCTTGTAACCTGGAGAGGATAGCGTCCTAACTATATCATAACCTTAGTGCATTACAAATAAAATCTTAGATTCATGTACAAAAAACACCTGTACATATCAAGATTGAAATAATTAATTAAGGTTAAAAACATATTATATTGACAAACTATCAACAGTTACAAAAACACTATCCACTCACAAAGTTAAAATAAAGTGCACAACAATAAAGCCTTAACTAAGACCTTATTTGAACTTTTATTTTAGATAAACATAAGTGAATTATATATTCTCATTTCTGCCAATACCTTGCCCTTTCTTAAAATCAAATTTGTTAATTTCTAGTATTATTATATAGATAACAATTATTGCTGTCAACTTCTAAGATGAGTAATCATAATGATTTAATCTTACATCTACTTTTCTTTACAATCTTGATGAAAAGCTATTCATTGCTTCCTGAACTTCCGATACTGCTTCAGGTTTTATTATTGCAAAAAACTTAGGCATTATTTCCTGGAAATATGCCATATCAAATGTGCCTGCTGCTTGTCTTGCAAAGCTCTCCTCTAACATTGATTTAGCTTCTTCCTTTTTATCATCCATCACTCGTTCAATGAAAAAATTGTAAAACATCTCTTGTCCTTGGTTCATAAATTAACATCTCCTTAGTATTTTTATATTTTAAAATTGTCATTAATATATTTTCGATAGTTTTTTTTAATCATTCAGTTTTTCACTAAAAAAATGGGGTATATTATAAATCATTCCTGTACCTCTTTAGTGTCATCAAAAACTCATTTTTCTCTTCTATATTAGTAAATGCTCTTAATGGCACAATTGCCGCAGCAACAGCACTCGTATACATAAAAATATAATCCTGATTCTCTTCTACTCTTTCAATTGAACTCCAATTTGCCTTAGATTCCCCAGCTCTAGTAACCTCTCTAACTCCTGTCTCCTCCAGAATAAGGCTAACTGGACCAAATATATTTTCATTTTTACCTTCACTTAACATCTTTATAATATTTTTTTTCATATATCCCTTAAAGTATCTTGGGTAAAAAGCAATCCATAAAATAAATATTATTATAAACGGTATTAGCCAAAACATCAATGATTCTCCAGTAATGTCTGCAAGAATAAATGGGATAATTAAATAAATTATTGCTAAAACATATTGCTGTATAAATAGAGTTTTCTTAACTGTTTTAGAGCTCTTTATATGATGCATATTAAAAGCGATATAGTCTTCTTTTGTTAAATCATATTGAATCGTCATTTTGCCTTTCTCCTCTTATGTAAAATTTTGTTCTCACATTTAAAATATCAAGCTCTTTTAAAAAACTCTAATAGTATTATATTTATTTCAAGACGCTCCTTATAAATACAATCAAAAGTCCTGTAATGACTCCAATACTACTCCAATTGATAGACCCATTTTCTATAGTCTTTTTATATGCAGTTAATATTTTACCCATTATAACAAAAAGCAATGTTGTGTTAATTAATGCTTCAGAAGAAAAAAGCTTAAAAGTATTATCAGTGATTAATACTATGAATATAGGTATAAGAACTATGGATGCAGCAATTAGATAGAATATTAATCTCCATTTAACAGCAATTTCATACAAAATCAACTTACTATTTTTCATATTAAATCCTCTCTTATTCCCTCTATTTATATATAAAGAAATATTTAGAATTTCATTCTACATATGTATACTTTTTGCTCTATCTGTTAATAATTTAAATACTTACCCATACCAATACCATTCCCTAAAGATAAAGCCCAAGGAGTAATATCCTAGGGTTGATTTTGTTTATATGAATATTTCGTTATTTTTCTTAATATACGAACGGCGCAAAATTAGAAAAATGCGAATAAACTAAAGCCCAAATTATGTTACATCAGGTCTACAAATTGGAATTTGTCTTTAAATTTATGTAAAAATTTCAGAATTTCTTTTTATTATTGCATCAATATTATTTCTATACGTATCTCTAGGTTTTCTATCTAGAAATAAGTTTCATTCAAGTGTAATAACACCATAGTTATCATCAACAAAACTATTTCTTAATTTAAAAAATCACAAAAATTCTTAAAATACAATTTTATTTTACCAGTAACATACTTCATGCCCAAAATCTCTATCTATTCAGCATCAAAATCAATAAAGTACTCTCTCTCTGGTGTATGTATCGTGAGGGTTGCTAAACTAATATTGTCCTCTAAAATATCCAATCTGTATTCAAACATGATATCATCATTTTGCTTCTTCATGAATAAGTAACTTCCTTCTTCTTGATTCTCAGCCTCATCACTTATTTCAGCGTAGATTTCTTCGCCACTAATTTCTCCAGGATATCCTGACTTTCTTATCTTTTCCTCTATTGCTTTAAAAAGCTTTTCCATTTTTTCTCTCTCTTTCTTTTTTAAATACTTATTTCTCTTCAAATCAAGTATATACTATATTTCTAAATAACAGTATCCCTAATCATTATTAATTAATGATCAGAGCAAAACCTTACTTATTAAGCTCACATGATTCTCAATGACCTCTAGGCTAATACTTACTTCATATTTTAATTATTCAATTAGATTATTATACCTTCAAAGTGATCCATTTCATGTTGAATTATTTGTGCTATAAATCCAGTAAATACTTGCTTTTGCTTCTTAAAATTTCTATCAAGATATTCCACTTCTATCATTTCATATCTCTTTGTTTTTCTAAAGCCAATTAAAGATAAACAACTCTCTTCAGTTTCATAAACCTTTTCTTTATTTAATACAACTGGATTTATCATAGGCACAATAAGGTTGCCTACAGTAAATACTAATATACGCTTTCTTACTCCAATCATATTACCAGCCAATCCAACACAATTCTCAAGGTTTGCTCTTAATGTATCTATTAAATCATCAATTACTACTATATCATTTTTAGTTGCATCTTCTGATTTTTGTCCTAAAAACAATATATCTTTTATAATTGGTTTTATCATAATTTATACCTCTTTTTCAGTTATATTTTTTATAAATTATACTATATCGTATATAAAATTAACACATAAAGTCCAAAACTCAGTTGGCACATCAATGATACTGATCGAGTTGTTTATATCGTTCATATATCACATTTGATTACGATTACGTCTTAATTTTATGTCTATAATCCATATGATATCGATAGTATTATTTTAAGAAAATCTTTACAAATAATCTAGATCATGATATTTTATTCACTATAGAGTAATTAATCTACTATAATATACAAGGAGATTCATATGATTTCAGCAAACGAAACTATAAGTAGAAATATTAAAAGAATTCGACAAGAGAGAAATCTTACATTGGATGATTTAGCTGTATTAACCAGCGTTAGCAAGAGTATGCTAAGTGAAATTGAACGTTGCACCAAAAGTCCCACAATATCTGTCCTTGAAAAGATATGTAATGGAATTAATGTTCCACTCTCTCAACTTACGTATATTGAAACGCCTCAAGTATCTGTTACCACAAATGATACAGTTAAGCACTATTCAGCATGGGATGGATTTGAATTATTTGTTTTGTTTGAATTTGACCCTGATAAAAAGTTTGAAATATTTCGTCATGTAATTGCTCCCAATTCTGAACGTTCCTCCGAGTACCATGAAGCAGGTATAAGAGAGTATATTATTTGCACAAAGGGCATTTTTAGCGTACAAGTTGGAGACAAAACATTCCATTTACAAGAAGGCGAGGCAATACAGTTCCTTGCTAATTGCAACCATAAATATTTAAACTCAACAGACAAAGAGGTAAACATTGTTATGATTCTGTATCATGAATAAAAGGGGGATTCTACTATGAATAATTATGTTAAAAGAATAATCAAGCTGATATTTGGACTGTTTTTATATTCACTTGGTTCTTTTTTAACCATACAGGCTAACATTGGCTTAGCCCCTTGGGAAGCATTCAGCATGGGTGGAGCCTATCTAACACATCTATCCTATGGCAATATCGTTGTTATTACTGGCTTAATTATCATTGTTATTGATTTTACATTGAAAGAAAAAATTGGATTTGGTACAATTCTCAATGCTATACTGATAGGAAAGTTTGTTGATCTAATTCAATTTACCAATATTATTCCCAAAATGTCCAATCTTGGACTTGGCTTACTAATGCTCCTTTTAGGGCAAGTTGTTATCTGCTTTGGAAGTTATTTTTATATTGGTTCATCTCTCGGGTGTGGTCCCCGTGATGCACTTATGATTGCACTAGGAAAACGTATGCCTAATGTACCCATAGGGGCAGTACGAGGTTTACTAGAAGGTACTGTTCTTATTATTGGCTGGCTACTAGGTGCAAAGATCGGCATAGGAACAGCAATATATGTATTAGGAATCGGATTTATTTTACAATTTACATTTAAATTATTACACTTTGATGTGAAAAATATCGAACATGAGAGTATATCTGATACAGTTAAAGTTAATGTCATCAAAGCATAAAGATTTACTTTCCATAAAGTTATAGATGTATCCTGATTTATTAGGTCACAATTTTATGAAACGGTTCATAATCCTGCATTTAAGAATTAATGAACCGTGTATGAAAATTGCCAACTTAGCATACTTGACAATAATACATTAGCTATAGCTAGTTATGACCTCTATTTAAACTTCATCTTTTCACTCCCATCCATGTTGATTCTGTAAGCATTGCCAGAAGAACCTCCGTAATAGATCCACTCTCCGTATATACCCTTGATTTCGTTGATTGAGATATTACTTATCTTTATTTTTTCTGTTCCATCCAGATTTACCCTGTAAATCCCATTTCCGCCATGGACAGAATAGTAAATATAATTTCCGTTCAAATTGAAATCCGCTGTATTGTCATTTACAATTTGAGTTTTTTCTGTCCCATCTGTTTTTATCCTATACATAAATTGATGCACTTCATCATATGTGTAGTATATCCAGTTATCTTTGACTACCTGAAGGCCTGCATTGTGAGCAACCTTGGTCTTACCCGTACCATCAATCATCATTTTGTATATGCCACCGCTGTTTGTATAATATATCCAATTATCTGAAACTCGTATCACGCCTGAAGTAAGGTCAATATCTGCCAGCTTTTTCTTTTCCGAACCATCTGTCTTCATCTTATAAACGCCACCAACAATTATCGTTGTAAGCTTATCAGGAGGGGATTTCTTTTCAAGATCATTCATTTCATCATTGCTTTTTTTCGTGCTGTAATAAATCCAATTGTCTGAGACGGCAAAAGACGATACGATATCATCACTGAGCTTCATATTCCCTGTGCCATCTGCATTAATTTTAAAGAGATTGCATATAACTGAATCGTCGAGATAATAAATTGTTTCGCCATCTATCCTTAACTGATATGCCTTGTCTGTAAGTTTCGTTTTCCCTGTCCAGTCCGTTTTCATCTTATAAAGAGAACCGTTATTTATATAATAAATCCAGCCCCCGCTTTGATTTACATCGCCTATATGTGCTCCTGACCCGCAGCCTGTAAGCAATGTAACACTGAAAAGAAGAAGTATCAAAAAAATAATTATTTTTTTCACTATAAATCACTCCTCCGATTTAATTTTTATTCATATGTCCCAACAATTCTTACTCTTCTGAATTCGGCATTGATATTACAGTTTTACTCTTAATGTTAACTTCTCTCAGTAATTTTTTCAGTTATCTTGCAAATAATTATATTATTGATAAGATCTTTAATGTTATGCCATACATAGATAACCTAATGACATTTATTATTTATACAATATGCCAAGCTCTTGTTCTGAGAGCTTTGACTCTATTCAACTTGTTATTTATTAAAATGATAAAAAAATCAAAATAGGAAACTATATCAAATTTGCTTTATTCAAAAAACTCCTTGCTATATACCACAGTTCCTGTAACACCATCAAGGCCTTTCATAATATTCTACAATGATGCCCTAAAGAGAAACTACTCCACAAAATAAAAACATTGTTGAATCTTACAAACACATACTATTAATTCAACTTTCTTCAATTTAAAATCATATAACTCATTTATCTTCTTAATAAATTTAATAAAATCTTTAATGTTATACTCAAATTTAGAAGTTCCTGCAAAATCTCCTGAAACCACTTTAACCTTAAATACTGTATTATATGGACTTCCACTATAATAATCTGCATAGGAAACATCGATTTCGCTAATTGTTAGTTGTTCACTGTCATTTCCTGTATCTATATAATATGATTTCAAGTTTTACACCTCCTAACTATAAGTGCTACAAAAGTATCTTATTATTTATTCAGTTTATATTTTTGAAAGGATAATAAGGAATATTTGAATTTGGAGGATAGTAAGCTAAATCTTCTGCTGTCCAATTATTGGTTTCATAAAATAAACTTCCTATTTCTGAACGATAGGGTAGCTTTTTCATTGCTTCCCCACCCAATTGTCTTTATTAAATCAGAATTCTCATACATATAGAAAGCAGTTTTTGCTCTCCAAAGAAATCCAAATCTTTCTGATATTGCTGTTCTATATCCTTTAGGTGTATTAAAAATGTATATATTGCCCCAGTTATAGTTCTCTTGACCTAACATTTTAATTATAACAACTCACTACAATTTACAAGTGAATAATAGATCACGGTATCGACGTAACATAAGAATATTGCGTATTAAAGTAAATAAGAAGCGTTTAAAAATTTGATTTCGACTTATCAAGTTTAAGTTGTTCTTCACCCCATATAGACAATTCATTCAGTGCGGGAAGTAATGTTTTACCTCTTTCTGTTAGACCATATTCAACTTTAGGAGGAATCGTTTCGTATTGGATTCTAACAATAAGATTATGTTCTTCTAATTCTTTTAAAGATTTTGTAAGCATCATATTAGTAATACCTTTAACTTTTCGTTTTAATTCATTATATCTAGTGAGATCATTCTCAAATAAGTACCACATAATAGGAAGCTTCCACTTTTGCCCAATAATCTCTAATGCGTATATAAGGGGACATCTTGTACCATAATTCTCATATTTATTATCATTAGCAAATTCTACATTGGAATCCAAATCATTATTCATAACTACAGCTCCTTTAAATTCAATAGTATAATTTTTATACTAACACAGAAAAAACTGCGTACTTATATATTTATAACCTTATGATATATAATTATAGCATAAAATGATAAATATAAAGATAAGTGAAAAAAATATAGATAAATACGAGGAGTGTTACTATTATGAAAGTTTATGCTATTAACGGAAGTCCAAGAAAAAATAAAAATACAGCTATACTACTTCAAAATGCTTTAGACGGAGTAAAAGAATCTGTAAAAGATAAGGAAATTGAAACTGAAATAATTAATTTATATGATTTAAATTACACTGGTTGTAAAAGCTGCTTTGCCTGCAAAAGACTTGAAGGTAAAAGTTATGGAAAATGTGCAGTAAAAGACGATATTCAAGAAGTTTTAGAAAAGGTATCTCAAGCTGATGGGCTTATTTTTGGATCTCCAATATATTTTGGTACTATAACAGGTCAATTACAATCATTTTTAGAAAGGCTAATATTTCCTTACTTAGTGTATGATGAGAACTATTCTTTTATTGCACCAAAGAAGATGCCAACAGCATTTATTTATACAATGAATGCTCCAGAAGAAGTAATGGACCAGATTGGTTATTTAAAAACCTTCAATAATATTGAATCCGCTATTGAACGTATGCTTACAAAACCATTAGTTATGTATTCAAATAATACTTACCAATTTGATGATTACTCAAAATATAAATCTACTGCCTTTTCTGAGGAAGCAAAAGCAGCACATAGAAAAATACAATTTCCTTTAGATTGTCAAAAAGCATTTGAACTAGGTGCAAATTTGATAAAATAATATATTAACTAAAATGAATAACTCCTTAGAAATATTCTGATTAAATTTAATATTTCTAAGGAGTTTTATATTTAGATAAAGTAGGTATTCATACTATCTATAAGACGTAATATTCTACAATTACACCCCAAAATAAGAATATAAGTCATCAATTATAATAATTTATCTCTGCTTTTAATCTTAACTCTTTAAGTGTTCTTTCAATATCTGCACCTAATTTTTCTCTAGTTTTCCCTATAATTAAAGCATTTTTATAACCTTGCACAGCATATGTATTCCAATATTCATTCTCAGTTAATCCTGATTTTTTTATTATATTATCCATGGTAGTTCTTATCTCATATTTATTATCTGCTGTCTTCAATATATCTTCATATAAATTCCTTTGTTTTTTAACCTCTGCTTTTACAAGCACTAAAAGTAATAGAAGTGCTGAAATTTTCTTTTTCAAAATATATCCTCCGCTCTGTTAATTGTCCTTAATCTACAACTAGTCCACTACTCCCATCTTAAGTAGGAAACTCCTTCTCGTTCCTCGAATGAGTAAGCGACTATCACAAAATCAGCACTCTGTGTAAGTGACTTGCACCAAATCAAAGATTTGGGCAATCTACTTAAGATTTTGGATATCTGCTTAAGTGGGAGATAACGGCTGCTAAGTCCCTAGATAAGGGTTTCTAAGCTTCAGTTGGAGAAAAAAACTCCATCTGAAGCCAAGAATCCTCTTTATAATTTGACAGCATATAAGCATGTGTAGTCAGTCTATACTTCACTAATGTAATGTTTTTTAAATCCATTAACAATTGTCATCAGATAGATACGTAAGATAAGGAAAGCTATCCCTACTATAGCCTTCAGATATGCTATATTGAATGTATAAGAGAAATTTAAAAATATGATACCAATTACTGAAACTATAATATATGACTTTAATTTTCTTATAGTCTCTTCAGCTAAATCAAAGCTATTAGTATTATTGAAGTGTTCAATAGCTGCCTCAAATAACTTATAAAAAATAAGAAGCTCTATAACACTATGAAAAACCATCCAAACCTCATTAAGCATAAAAAAATTGGTTAATTCAATTGATAAAGCTTCCATTACTTCTCCTATGATGCTTATAGTAATTTTAATAATTGTGAACATCTTGGCCCTTTCAAAGGATTCTATATTGGTTTCTTTATATAATAAGCTTACCCCACTTAATATAATTGCAAATCCAATAAAGGGTGGTAATATCTTTACCATTCCTAAATTTATGTGAAATGTAACAATGACTATCCCCCAAAACACCTTATTATATCCATTATACATTTTTAAATCTCACCCCTTGACTTTAAGTAGTTAAATATTTCTTTCAAATCAAAACTATATGGTCTGTGTTTAATATTGTATATAGGAATATATCCCTTATTTCCTTTGTCATCTTCATAGTAAAGCTTTGGGTGAATATTATAGTAGCTATATTTTTGAGCTATAGACTTTGGAAATTTCCACTTAGAATTTATAATTAGCATTGTATCTTTCTCATACTTAGCTCCCAAAATCTCTTTATAATCAATTTCTCCCACAGAAATTTGAAAATATTCTTCTAACTCATTTAACAGGATCGAATCCATGCTCAGTAATTTTATATCCTTATTTATGATATATTCACAAAATGCTGTTCCATCTGAAGAAGAACCTGCACCGGAATTACTGTAATCTGTATTCTCATGTTTCATTTCCTCTCTTTGCAAGATTATGCGACCTATGTTTGTATCAAGTGTACTTCCATCATCAAATCTTATTTTCATATTATTAATCTCAAATTGATTCAAATTTTTGTTTATATTACTTAAATTCAAATCAAGATATACTGTATTTACGAGATATCTACCATATACTTCTCCTCTTTGTTCATTAGGGTTGTTATTATAGAAAGATGAGAAACTTATACCACCTAGATGATTGTCTGAAACAATAGCTTGAATATTAGGTTCTTCTTTAAAGTCGATACCTACAACTTTTCTCTTATCTGATATGTTAGTTATATATTTTAATTCAAAGTTATTTACTGACTCTGAATTTTCATTAGAATATATACTTTCTTGAATATACATTTTCAAGAATACAGGGTTTTCTAACTTATAAGCCATTGCTAATACCATAGTTAAAATTAAAGATATCCCAATAAAAATTAAACCCCACTTTATTATTTTTCTATTCAACTCCACAATATCACCACCCCTAATTAATATGCATCATACAAAAATACTCATTTACCTTTCTCTATATAAATATATTTAATTACACTTCATAAGAAGAATTCATCTTAACTGCTACTCATTACTTTTTATATCGTAGCTTATGATCTTACCATTTTTATATGTCATTATTATAGAAGTTCCCGATAAATTATATGCTCTTACCGTTATATCTTCTCCTCTTAATTTTATACTAGATTTATCAGCATAAATATCTAGTCCATACATACCTAATTCTTCTTCTAGATACTTTTGTGCTATCAACTCTTGCCTAGACATAACTTTTTCTTCAAAGCCCGGAGATTTGTAATAAGAAAATATTACTATTACTGCAATTACAATACCTATTGCAAATGCAATGATTTCTTTTCTAGTTCTTTGGATAAATGAAGGGCTTAATACGAAATTTATTACGAGTAATAATAGAAAAAAATACTGTGGATTAATAAGCATATTTTGAATAGCCTTGATTGATAAACATAGCATAACAGGTAACCCTATTACATATGATGAATACTTGAGCCATTCTGAATTGCTTCTATAATTAAATATACCTATTAAAATATAAGTACTAGCACTTAAGAATACATAAAACATACCAATGGTTGTATCAGTTATAAAATAAAATATTGAAAGTAATAAACAGATAATCAACATTCCTATAAATAATCTTATCTTATTCCAATTTTTATTCTTTCTTCTATACATAATTCCCTCTAATGTTGCTAATCCTATTAATATTATTGATAATATCATTACAACCATAACATAACGTCCTTTCTGAAAGTAACTAGTTGATCCGCATACATGAAGATCTACACAGATTAACAATATAATATTCTTGTATCATGTATATACCATGATGAAGTATAAAATAATCACCCGGTATAACTTTTTTAGAAAACAACTGTAATTTTCTAAAACTTTCTAGATTAACCCATGGTTTTGCTAACTTAAAAATAGTTATCCAATTAGTGTAAAACCTTATTAACCAGATACTTTGCTTTCTCATAATCTTTCTTCTTAACAGAAACAACGTATTGTTTTTCATAATCCATATTCATTCCAAAACTTCCCCACTTTCCTCTTCTTGTACCTATTCCAGTGGACTGTCCCATGTGATTTATGACCTTATAGGTATACTTAATGCCTTCTTTCTCCAGAGTTTCTCTTACTTTAGACAATTCCTCTAGTGAATAGCCTATATACACATCTTCCTTGTTTAAAAAGAACATAAAACATCCCCCTTTTAATCAATTTTGATTTAGCAGTCTCACATATAACTTAGTGAACAGTATTTTACAATGACACCCTAGTATTATATAAGTTAAAAATAAACCCATACATATGCTTAAATATTTTAATATTCTAATGCCTCTTGCCCCACTACAAACTTTCCAAATCTTTTAAATGGATATACTATAAATCTTGCCTTTCCTTTGATATGACTACTCTCTATGTACGGATTATCCCATCTTCTACTGTCTAAGGATGCTGCTCGATTATCACCAAAGAAAAGATAATGATTGTTTGGTACTTCAAAATCTTTTTCTAAACTATCACCATTAACTACATAAGGTTCTTCTTGCTTTTTTCCATTAATAAAAACTCCGCTGGCATTTACTTTTACCTTATCTCCTGGAAGTCCAATAAGCCTCTTTATCATAGTCTCCTTTTCTTCATCTGAATAAAAAACTATTATTTCTCCTCTTTTTAATTTGCTTTTATCATAAATCCTAGTAACTATAATTCTATCTCCTACCTTTATAGTTGGGTACATTGATGGTGTAGGAACACTAACTTGGAAAAATAAAAACTTATTAATAGCTATTGCTAGAATAATAGCTATACCAATAGGTATTATCCAATCGCTTATTATAACTTTAACTTTCAAACTTAAAACCCCCTGATTTTCTAAATATTATTAATCTATTTTTAATTAACGAATATATATTGCTGGATGTGTATCAAAGATATGTGGTATATTATCACCTTTAAAAGAAGTACTAGTATAAATACTCTTTTGATTTGCATACTCTCCCTCCAGTATACTCCATAGTATTTTGTAATTAATAACCTATTCCTTACTATTATTTTCCTGACTTTTCAATCTATCATACTCTATTAATGCTTTCAATGTTCCCTCTTCAACTGCACCTCTAACTATATAGTAAAGTATACATAAAAAAACAATTCCATAAATAAAAATCATATTTAATTTCCCCTTTATTTTATGATAATCTACAACTACTATACAAAATCAGAACTTTATTAATTATTCCTTATCTACTTTTCTATCACCTTGATTTAACTTCAGTTCAATTTCTTGAATATGTAAATTTAGCATATCAATCTTCTGCTCAAGTCTCTTAATATCTTTGGGTACTCCAAAAGCAACTCTATAAATTAAATAGCCTGTCCCTACTAATATTAAAAATAGTTCTACCACTTTAGCTCCCCCTTTTGAATATTTGTTGTCTTAAACACTAATACATATCTATAACCTAATATTAGAATAATGCGTATTAATTATTTCTACTTATGTTCTCTCTGTGAAAAAATCAAAGAGAAAATCATTGGTACTACCGCATACCCAGCATTTGCTCTACCACCTGTATAAAAAATGTATATTGCTCCACAAATCGTTAAATAGAGTCTAAATCCATATCATAAAAATATAAATATGCTATGCTTTTTTTCTCCTCAGATGTTCCAATCAGACCAAAATATTTTGGGAATCCTGGGGTATAATCAATTTTAAAAATATAACTATTTTTAGACTTTACTTTTTCCATAATTCTCTTCATAAATCTTAATTTATATTTCAAACTTAACTCTATTAATTAGATAAAAATATTAGAGAAATGTTTCAATTTTTCTAGTAAATTTTCAAATTAAAATTAATTTTATTTTTCAATAGATATTCATATATAAATTTTTCATTCTACAGGATCATATATTCTACTTGGTATGGATTTGTAATTTCTTTTAATTCTTTATACTCTTTATAATACTTAAGCATTAAAAAAACACCATCATGTAAAGAAACCTCATATCTGATATACTTTGATAAAGTAATCAGATATGAGGTTTCTTTGATGTTTAAATTCTTCAACTTTTATTCCTGAAGAATCTTCTGTTATAATCATAGTTTCTATTCCATATGGAGGGTTATGGGGTCCCACAAATGTTTCAACCCTGATTTTAAGTCTATACTTTCCATCCGTCTTTTCAGTGCTTAAAATCCCTGCATTCATATATAGCCTATATTCTCCATAATATTGTTTTATAGCTGATTCTATGTACGGAGAGAGTGTTCTCAAAATAAACTCTTGGTTGAGTTTATCAGTAAAAATATAATTCGGTAAAGGATTTTCACTAAATTCTATATTTGTTAATGCTAATTCAGGTATACTTCTCAATGGACTTATATCACTTATTTGATTATGTGATATATTTAAAGACTTCAAATTAGATAATGAACTTAGGGGACTTACACTACTTATTTTGTTATTACTCAAATTTAAAGAAGACAAATTTTTAAGTGAACTCAATTCATCTAAAAAAGACACTTCATTATATGACAGTCCTATACTTTCCAAACCTTTTGCAGTACCAATACCTTTAATGTTATTAATCTTATTTCTATCCAAGCTCAAGGTCTTTAAATTCTCAAGTTTGCCCAATGCACCAATGTGGGTGATCTCATTTTCTGATATAAATAAATGTATTAGGCTTTTTACATTCTTTAAGGGATTGATATTTTTAATTTGATTTCCATCCAAATACAAATCAGCTAATTTTGTCAAATCACTTAATGACTTAATATTAGTAATATTATTTTCGCTTAATTGCAGTATCTTCAACTCTTTCAAGTTTTTAAGAGAGTCAATATTAGTTATTTTATTCATTCCTAATGTCAGTGTAGTCAAATTTACTAAGGAGATTAATGGCTCTAAATCTTCAATTTTATTATCGGATAAATCCAAGTCAACTAAATTGGTTAATTCTCTCAAAGGTTGTAAATTTGTTAATCGGTTAAAAGATAAATCTAATATATTTAGATTTCTAAGATTGCCTAACGGTCTAATATCACTTATATTGTTTTTCTGAAAATTCAATTCTTGCAATCCTGTTAAATTGCTTAGTGCGTTAATATTACTAATTTGATTATATCCTAAATTCAAACTCACTAAATTTGGTAAAGAATTTAACAGACTTATATCGCTAATCTTATTAAACATTAAGTTTAATTTTTTAAGATTAGTTAAATACCGGATTTCATCCAGTGATGAAATATTTTTATGATTTAAAGTTAAATCTTCTATAATCTTTACATCATCTTTAGTTATGTCTCCTTTATGTTTATTTAATTTATCTCTTATTCCAGTTTCTAAATTTTTATCATTAAAATTAATAACTTCACTTTGTAGTGTTATTATAATCTCTTGTCCTTGTACTTCCTTATATGTGTAAATTATGGTCAAGAAAATAAATATCATAACTGTTAATGTGAAATATTTCTTCAAGTTTATCCCTCCAGCTAAAAGCTTTTGTATACTATAGTTTCTACTTAATTTATACAATTAATGCTTTTGAGATAACTATTAAAATATTACCTATTACCATTCAGTATTCCTATTTGAAAACATTTCAACGTAATTAAGTTATCTAGAATAAAATATCATATTGTGAAACACTGCCCTTTTCTCACTGCTATTCTTATATTGATGGGCTTTATTAGCCATAAATCTAATAGAGTTACCCTTATGTAATACAAATTCTTTGTCATTTATGATCATCTCAATTTTACCTTCAGTAATTATTATGTACTCCTCTACGCCCTCATCATGTGGGGTAGATATATGATTACAACCAGGTTCTAATTCAATAGTAAATATTTCAAAACCCTTATTAGCATCAAAAGGAAATATTGGATACAACTTCATCATATTATCCTCTTCTATTATTGGGGTAATATCATCTTGATATACTATGGTTAGATCCTCTTGATTTTCATCAATAAATGTTGAAAAAGGTACTTTTAATCCTGTGGCAATTTTCCATAGCATAGAAACCGTTGGATTTGACTTACCTCTTTCTATCTGACCTAGCATTGCCTTGCTAACACTAGTTAATTTAGCTACCTCATCTAAACTTAAACTTCTTTTATTTCTTATATCTTTTAATCTATTCCCTATAATCAAATTTAAATTTTCCATTTTTAACTCCTTTTATTTATAGGATTTTTAGGCTGTAACAACTACTATATTATAGTAGTTCAAGGATTATGTAAATTACGACTTGTGTAATATAGCATATTTTTATATAATATATTACACAAAACTATTTAATATGTATCTTTAATTTCAAATATGGAGGAGTTAAAATGACAAAAGCACTTATATTAGGAATAATATCATCATTCTTTTTTGCATTTACTTTTGTACTTAATCAGCAAATGGATATCTCTGGTGGTAGTTGGATTTGGAGTTCCTCATTGAGATATATTTTTATGTTACCAATCCTATTTATCATTCTTATAATAAAAAATGAATTATTTAGTGTGGTAAAAGATATACTCGAAAAACCTATTCAGTGGATTACTTGGAGCACAGTTGGTTTTGGATTATTTTATGCTCCTTTATGTTTCGCTTCAACCTATGGTCCTTCATGGTTAGTTGCTGGAACCTGGCAAATAACTATTGTAGCTGGTGCACTTATGTCCCCCTTATTCTTTAAAACTGTAAAAACTGAAAATGGCATTTATAAAACGAGAAATAAAATTCCTAAAAGATTTCTACTAATCTCTTCAATAATATTATTAGGTATATTTTTAATGCAGTTTGAAAAGACAAAGGACATCCCTGATTTTAAAACAATCCTAATAGGATTTATACCTGTTATTATAGCAGCATTTGCTTATCCACTTGGAAATCGTAAAATGATAGAGATTTGTAATAATAGATATAATACATTTCAAAGAGTATTCGGTATGACACTATGTAGTATGCCATTTTGGATGATTATATCAGCTTATGGGGTATTATCTGTTGGTCTACCAAACAAAGGACAAACAGTTAATTCCTTAATGGTTGCTATTTTTTCAGGAGTTATTGCTACAATATTATTTTTTAAAGCAACTGATATGGTAAATGGGGATACCTCTAAATTAGCAATTATAGAATCAACTCAGTCTGGTGAAGTGATATTTACGTTAATCGGAGGAGTATTTATATTTCATGATAAAATACCCTCATGTATTAGCTTAGTAGGGATACTATTAGTTATTATTGGAATGATTTTAAATAGTCTTATTAAATATTAGGTATAAAATCTCTCAATCTACAAATACTTAAAACATAGTTGCTTATTAATTTACCTTCCCTCAAGGTAAAGAGCTGTGTCAAAATAACTAATAGAGTTATTTTGACACAGCTCATTTAATTTAATCATAATACTTTCAACTCTATTCCTTTTATAGCATTTAACTCATTAATATCGTTATTAATGTTATTTTCAATATAACTAAATTGTTCATGAGCTATATTAAAAACGCGTAAATCTTACTCTATTCCCTCTATGCTTTCCTCTACTATTGCTACCATCTCGTCTTCAGCGCCTAGACTAAAGTTAAAAATCATTCCTTGTCCCCCTCCAGCACCGATTGCTGAAATAAAAATATTCATTCCATGACCAACTACGGTTAAACTTAAGCTTGCTCTATTTCCGTTACGCATAAAATATTTATCATATACCCGCACTGCTATTTTAGTATCTCCACAACTATAGTTGCTTTTGTCCACTAAATTCATAGTCATTCCACTATTACTAATATCATTTTCTAAATGACTAAGAATTTCCTCAAATTTACCTGTTATTATATTTTCATATTTTGCCATAGTAATCCCCCCAATAAATTTAATTTTGCATAACATTACCTTCTGAAAAACCAGTTCTTAATAGATAAAAATCCTAATGTTAAAAATGGTGTTGACCTTCATTAGATCACCTGAAAATTTGAAATACTAAGTCATAATATAAAAAATTTATACCTTAGATAATTTATTATTTCTTTATAAACTTATCGTTTTTAAGATGATTTGATAAAACTGATATACACATTATAATAGTAACTTTATACTTTATCTCTTCAGAAGTAATTGAATTTACAACGTTAGGTAAAAACCATAATAAAACCAATAAAATTATGAATAGTAAAGTAATAAAATGCTCCTTTTCAACTCTCATACCAAATTTCCTTTCTAATTCTTAATTATCAACATTCTTAACGGATTTGTAGTATGGTACACCTGTCCCACCCCAAGGTTAAATCCTTGTCCTTCAATCATTTTTTCTATGTATTTTTCATATTTATTTCTACTTATTATAAATATAGTTATATTTCCAAAAAAGGTTGAAATCGCGCCCCATAATAACGTACGGGCATTCCCATACCGCTTGTCTATTACCAACTACTAAAAAATTTCTTATTTTTCTTTAGGAATATTTCTTATAATTAATATACTAGAAAATATTATTAATAATATAAATCCAAATAGCGACAATATGTTAACAAGACGAATAAATAATATTACAAATAAATATTTCATATGTATTGCAAATCTTGCCTCACTAAATACAGGATTATTTAATAATGCAAGTATCGCACTCCCCAAAATACAATAAAGTAATTTCATATTTTTATTCCTCTAGTATCCATCCTAAACAACCTTTATTACTTATTAGAAGTATAGATTATTAATAACAATAAGACTTGTAATAATCCTTTTATTTGTACTTCATATTTGTTTTAGTATCACATTTTAACTCTAGCTGTTTCTAGCCATTTATCTAATGCATTTTTACTAAATACATAAGTGCCATCTATTTTTAGATAGGGTATTCCAGAATTTTTATTATTAACAAGATCTGTTAATCCGCTTTCTGAAATTCCTAAATACATAGATGCTTCAAATAAATTGTAATTATTTTTATGGCTCTCCCTTATACTAGATTGATTTATTACACTGTTGATACCATTTAATCCAGAACCTATACTAAATAGACCATCACTAACATACTGACCATTTTTATTCATTCCTTTTGAAATGATAGAAGCACTAATAATAATTGAGATTGCTAAACAAAATATAGAACTTTCCATATTGCCTCCTGTATAAAAATTTCACTATGATTAGTATGCATTATAATACTTTTGCTTTGTAATATTAGCAATTTTCAAATCTAATTCTATATAGTTACTGTAACTTTACTTAACTATTTATAACGCCAAAAATATCTTGCAAATATTGCTCCTAAGATTAGAATTATTGTTATATATACATAAACCATAGACAATTCAGCTGTACCTACACCGCATCCCCATTGGCTACTTATAGATACAAAATAGTTTTCTGTAATATCATTTTCTTCCGAGTAGGATAATATCAGTGCAAATAGCATACATAGACCTGAAGCCATTACTTTTGTATATTTTTTCTTTTTTAATGATTCCAAGTTCGTAATCATTTTATATCCTCCTTTAACATTTTTATCATCTCGTCAAATACAAATAATTTAAATCTACAATATAGGTAAAGGTAAATTTATTGCTATCATTCAGTGATACAATCGGTTTTACAGGTTCTCCTGATTCTTGCATTATATAAAAAAGCAATTTTTTCATGTCATTAACCTCCATTGTAGAAAAGTAAATCTTTGTTTTGCCACAGTCTACCAGTCTGTTCTTAAATAAAAAACTTTTCACTATCAAAACTTATTGAACCCAATAAATTATTTTTCCTTTTTAAAAATATATATAAGATTTACAACACTTGTAACAGCAATTATAGCCGTATATATAAAACCAATTAAAATACGAGTATTTCTATCTAAATTCTCCATATAAGTTGCTGAAATCATAAATGCTGTTGCAATAATTATTATTGTAGTTAGTATAATTGTATGCTTACTCTTATTCATATCTTTTCTCTCCTATATTACATTTCTCAATTTTTTTCATATAGTATTTCTAGCTTTTATTAAAAAATTATTCTTTCACAATATACTGATGCTAAATCTTAGTATAATGTTTCAAAAAATATAATATTTTTATAAAAATGTTATATTGAGTTATCTTAGAGCCAATTATATCATAATCAATGTAAAAAAAAACCAGTGGCTTACACCACTAGTTTTCCTAACTTAAGCAATATAAAACTCATCCTTAATTTATTTTTTAATGCTATAATAGCGTATTCATAATTAAGAAAAACTTAACTACAAATACGCCATCATTAGCTAATCATTATTCATTTTAAATAAGATTGTATAGAACTTTATTACTTATTCATTCCTGTATAAATCAAGATAGCATCTCTTAAAAACTCTGCTGTGCCAGGTTGTTCTTTATCATAGTATGCTGTGAATCTTTCATCATCTACATACATTTGACCAAGACCTGCATGTGCTTCTTTAGTATAATCATTCCAGTAAAACATTAGCCATTTCTTATGAAAATCTACAGCTTTTTGTGCTAGTTCCCCTGCTGGGTCTCCTGTTTTAAATGCCTCAGCTAATGTTGTGTTTACTTCTTCTGTAAGTTTTGTTATCTCATCATATTCTTCCTCTGACATATTCTTTATTTTTGCATTTGATTTATTTACAGTATCATTACCATACTTTTCTCTAATTTCTTTACCATATTTCTTCTCATTTTCATCAACCATGTTTTGTTTAAATCCTTCAAATTTTTCTTTATTACTCATTTTAATTCTCCCCTCTGTTGAAGCTATTGTTTTATCAACATTTTCAATTAATTTATTTAGTTGTTCTCTTCTCTCTAGAAGCTTGTCACGATGTTCCTTCAGTGCCTTTGCTCCATCAAAGGAAGGTGAAGTTACTATATCTTTTATACTGTCTAAGTCTATATCTAGCTCTCTATAAAATAATATTTGCTGTAATTTATCCACTTCCTTTTGTCCGTAGATACGATATCCTGAAGAATTGATTCTTGCCGGCTTAAGAATCCCTATTTCATCATAATATCTAAGTGTTCTAGCACTAACACCTGCTAGAGTTGCTAGCTTTTGTACTGTATATTCCATTTGCTCACCCTCCTTACAATATTACTTTACACCTTTACGCAGCGTTAAGGTCAATAGCTTTTTTTATATCTTAATATTAAATCTATTATAAAGATATATACTACTCACTGTGAAATAGGAAATAATAAATAAAAATAATAGTGGAAGAGAAGTAAGCACTTTAGTGCCTCCACTCTTCCACTAGGAAATCTCATCTCTATTTCTTCTTAATGTTTTCTTTTGTTCTTATTTTTAATAAACTTCTGGGTTTCTTTCATAGCTCCCATGCTGCCAAACATTTCATTTATTTTTTCTTTTTCCACTTCTTTAGAGTTAAGTCCACTATACTTTAACTCTCTTTGAAGTTTTTTATAGTTTTCTAAACGCTCTACATCAAGAAGGCCACTTTCTATGGCTTCTCTAACAGCACATTTAGGTTCATTTTCGTGACGACAATCTGAAAACTTACATTTTCTAGCTAACTCTTCTATGTCACTAAAAGATTTATCTAGGTCCGCACTTACTACTCCAAGTTCTCTCATTCCAGGAGTATCTATTACAACTCCTCCATTAGGAATTAGTACTAGTTCTCTATGGGTAGTAGTGTGTTTTCCTTTATCATCATTTCTTATATTATTGGTTTTTAAAATATCGCTACCCATAAGCCTATTAATAAGACTAGATTTTCCAACACCTGATGACCCAATAAAAGCTATGGTTTTGCCTTTTTTCATGTATTCTTTAATAATTAAATGCCCATCCTCAGATACACTACTTGTAACTAATATGTCTATACCAATAGCAACAGATTCAACTTCTAAAACCTTTCTATCAATGTCATGACACAAATCTGCTTTAGTTAGTACTATCACTGGTGTGGCCCTACTATCCCAAGCAATTGAAATATATCGCTCTAATCTACGGATATTAAAATCATTATTAAGAGACATACATATAAATACTATATCGATATTAGCTGCAACTATTTGACTATCAATTCTTGAACCTGCCACCTTTCTTTCAAAACAACTTTTTCTTGAAAGAATGTGGTGAATAATTGCGTTTCCATTTTTGTCGGCAATCCTATCTACTAATACCCAATCTCCAACTGCTGGGTAATCTATAGCTAGCTTTGATGAGTAATTTAATTTACCAGAAACCTCTGCTAATATCTCATCCTCTTCAGTAATTACCTTATACATATCTTTATATTGAACAGATACTCTTGCAATGTATAAACCTTCCTCATACATTGTAGCTTCCTGAATATATCTTTCGCTTAATCCTAAATCATATAAATTTATTTTATTCAATTTTTTATTCCTCCCATACTAAATTATAAAATTACAGTAGTGGGGAGACACTCGGGATTATTCCGCACACACCTCCCCATCTATTACAATATCCGTCTTCAATTTTTTATTTATATTTAACATAAAATATCATTCCTTTCTTTAAACTTAGGCTATGCTTTAAAAAGTTGTTGATTTGGTATAATTTAAAACTTAGCCTAAATTAATTGTAATTATTATACCATATACTAGAATACTATACATTTCATTTGTTTTACAATGACTTTTCTTTTATTGACAAATACTATATAAATATAGATATAATATAAAATTAATAATACTCATATAATATAACTTTTGAATTACAATATAAGGGGCTGATGACACATGAAAATTAAAACTGTTTCAATTATAGGACTCGGGGCTTTGGGAACAATGTACGCTAACCACTTTTCAAAAATACTCCCAAAGGATTCTTTAAGAGTTATTGCAAATAGAAAGCGAATAAAAAAATACACAAGTGAAGGTGTTTATTGTAATGATGAACTTTGTAATTTTAACTATATTCCAAGCGATGAAATCGTAGAGCCAACTGATTTAATTATATTTACAGTAAAATCTACTCATCTATTAGAAGCTATTGAAGATGCTAGAAATCAGATTGGAGAAAATACAATTATTATTTCTGCATTAAACGGAATATCTAGCGAAGAACTTCTTGGAAATGCTTATGGAGTAGATAAAGTTCTATACTGCGTTGCACAGGGCATGGATGCAGTAAAAGAAGGGAATCACTTAACTTATATAAACATGGGCAAACTCTCCTTTGGAGAAAAGCGCAATGAAACTTGTTCTGAAAAGGTAAGATCTGTAGCTGAGTTTTTTGAAAGCACTAGCTTTCCTTATGAAGTACCAGTGGATATGTATAAAAGACAATGGGGTAAGTTTATGTTTAACGCTGGGCTAAACCAGGTTACTGCTGTATTTGGTGTGCCTTATGGAGGAGTTCAAGTTTCTGGTGAACCCCGAGAAGTTATGATAAAAGCTATGGAGGAAGTTAGAGAACTATCTATAAAAGAAGGGATAAATCTCTCAAAAGATGATATTAAATACTGGCTTTTAGTACTTGATACCTTAACTCCTTCTAGCAAACCCTCTATGCTACAAGATATAGAAGCAAAACGCCCAACTGAAGTAGAACTATTTGCTGGAACTGCTATAGAACTTGGTAAAAAACATGTTATTCCAACTCCTACAAATGCTTGGTTATATGAAAAAATAAAGGAACTAGAAAATAAATATAAATAAAACTCGTAGCTATGAGGATATTCTTATAGCTACAAATTTTAAATTGATACAGAATATATATCAGAAAATTCTACATTTATTCTTTGTACATTAGTTTCAAAATAAGTAGTTTCTACATAGTCTTTATTATCAATTATTTCTACAGGTAACTGAATTATAAATTCACTACCTTTTCCTTCTGTGCTAATAACTCTTATATTTCCCCCATGCATTTCAACAAAAGATTTTACCAGGTATAGTCCTATACCTGTACCTTCATTTAACCGTGAAAGAGAGCGATTTGCTTGTCCGAATCGTTCAAATATAAATTCTAATTTATTTTTTGGAATTCCTTCCCCTTGATCCTTTATTGATATAATTACTAGAGACTCTCTATCTTCTATATCAACAAATATTTGCCCTCCAAAAGGTGAATATTTAAATGCATTAGAAAGTAAATTTAAAATAATTCTTTCTATTTTATCGTGATCAAAAGCCATATTTCTTTCTTCTACATTAGTATCAAAAATTAGTTCAATATCTTTACTTTCTACGTAAGTTGCAACTGAAAGAGCTATATCTTCAACTACACTTATAATATTATTATTACTTCTATTTAGCTTTAAAAATCCTGAATCTAATTTAGCTACATCTAAGAGGTTATTAATTAATTTTATAAGTCTAAAACAATTCTGCTTCATCATCTTCGAGTATGATTTACATTTTTCTATATTTTCTTCACTATAATTATCAAGATATGTATTCATAGCTTGAAGAGCAGTGTAAATAACATTTACTGGTGTTTTTAACTCATGAGAAATATTTGTGAAAAATTCTGTGACAAGTACATTATATTCCCTAGTTTCATTTAAAAGCTTCTCATTTATTTCAATATTCTTAATTAAGTTCTCTATTTGTTTTTCTGATGTTATGTCTAGTAAAAAAGTTAATACTGCTGGCTTTCCTTCATAGATAAAAAAAGATGAGGTATTGCGCACTAAAATTGAATTTCCCAGGCAATCTAATATATTTTCATCTTCTATAATCCTATATAAATTTTCATTACAAATATTTATATACTTATTTTTAATTAATTCTTTATTCGTTATAGGATAATGCTCATACATAAATATTTCATTTAATTTCTCAGCATTATCATAGCCTAAAAGCTTAGCTGCTCTTTCATTGGCGTAAAAGATTTTTCCATCCTCATGTACAAGAATAGCATTCTCAGCATTTTCAAATAGCATTTCAAAGCACATGTTATTCTTTAACAGTACTTCCTCAATGTAGTGTCTACTTTTATCACTTTCTTCTAACTCACTGCTTAATATGTGAAGCTGCTCTGTAGTGCGCAGCTTGTATTCTCTTTCAATTTCTACGTAATATCCAAGTACCCAAGTTATAAAAATATAAATACCTGTTATAATCAAATCTCTTTCAAAGTTTTTATTTATACCGTTTGTTGTTGGAGCATAAACAAAATCAAAGCCTAGTATTATAAAAGAGGATATAAGAGTAATAATCATTCCATAACGTAAGCCATACTGAATAACTGTAGTTATAATAAGAAGTACGAATATGTATTTTACTTGACTTTCATAAGAATTTGATAGGTACATGGAGAATGATAGAAAAGCTATAAAAAATGAAGTTTCAATCCACGAAAGTAAATTATCTTTTTTTTCCTTTGATTTATTTTTTATTATTATAAACCAAAATACATAAATCAACATAATATTACATACTAATATTATCATTGCATATAAATTAAACATTACATTTTTTTCCACAAAAGATGGGAAATAGTTGGATAAATTATTATATATAGCAATCTCTGTAAAAAATATAATAGCAATTTTTACAATTAATATCATTATGCTTACATTTTTTTCACTTACTTCACTAGTACCTTTCATTTATTACCTCCAAATACTATAAAAATATTTAAAACATGATGCACATATAAGATAAGAAAATCTCTTTTATCTTCTATGTGCATCATATCTTTAGTGCTTTAAGTTATTTTCTTAAAGCTTTTGGCTCTTCTGGTTGATAGTATCCCCATGAGCAAGCTGATGCAGAAATTGATAAAGCCATAAGTGTGCAGATGCTAGCAATAAGAGCAGTCATTAATCTTCCCATTCCTCTTTTCATATTAATTACCTACCTTTAAAATATATTCTAAAACATCGTCAACCTTATTTAAAATCTTAGCTCCACTCCTTGTAAGTGTAATACTTTGCCATAAGGCTCCTAAAGCAATACATTGAAAAGCTTTACAATACATTAAGTTTTCATATACTATGTATAATTCTAAAAAGATTATGAGACAAAGCATATAAAAACAAATAAGTATTATAGAGTAAAGCTTGAAACGCTGTTTTATTACTGGATTAATAATAGGTTTTTTAGCACTATCCACAGGTGCTTTTTTAATAACTATTATTAGAGCTATTAATATACAAACAATACCAATTGCTGACATTATAGAAATACTAGACTTAATTAAAACTTTGTTTATTAAAATTCCAAAACTCACAGTTACAAAAGTTCCTATTATCACACATCTATTTGGTGCCGAGGCATGTACACCACCAGAATATTTTCTTAAAGCACTTATTATTATTGAAAATAATATTGCTTCAAATAAAACTCCAAAAATTAAACCCATAATACAAGTCCATCCTATGGACCATATTACTTGAAGTAAATTACTAGCTCCGTACACTATAATCTTTTCCTTATTTTCATCTGCGTTTAAAATTTCTTTTGATTTTATTCCAATATTAATAGCTAATCGTTCAGTTAGATACACTATTTCTCCCCTCTTTTTTATTGAAATATAACATCAATAATAATATAATTATTGATAAAATTACTAATGAAGGAATTCCCAGTATACATTTTGTAATAGTATTACTGAGTAGCTTTTCTAAATTAATGTTAAATAGTTTTATAATAAACATATTAAGAATTTCAGAAATGGCCAATAGTAGAGTCATAGCTAAGGTACTATAAATACCCTTTATTATTGGAATTTCTATAACAATAAGAATGCAAATTGTTAAAACATTATTGATAATTGTATGAACTCCATAATTTATAGGTAGCTCTCTTACCCAAAAACTAGCCAGAGCTAGGATTAGACTTGATAACATGTAATTTCTAAATTTAAACTTTTCTCTTGAAATGACGTAAATTCCCCACATAAATATCATCATTTCTGGAATAAGTCTTAAGAAAAATTCAATGGGTGTTAGTCTTAACATATTTTTATTACCTTTCTTTATATTAACTTCATATTTTTACATTTAATATTTATAATACAATTATTCTACACTTTCATCTAAATTCCTTCTCAAAAATTTATAATTTTCAAAAAATATGTATAATTTAAGTAAATTAACAAAACTGTGTGTAATGGATAAATTAAACATAATACAAGTAGTAAGAGCTATGAGAAGTTTCCCATAGCTCTTACTAACTTTAATTTAAAATATAGTTATTCTTTATGCTGCTTTGCCTTTGGCATTGCCTCTTTTATAGCTTTAGCTTGCTTTTCTGTTATTATTTTTTCTTCCACCATTTCATCAATTATACTTTTTCCTTTTAATTTATTTTGCTCTAAATATTCTTTTTTCTTCTCTTTAGTCATGCCTCTAAGTTTCTTATGTAAGTCCCTCCTCTCGTTACTCTTTTTTTCGAATTTTTCCATGAATTTATCTGCTTGCTCCTGTGTTATTGTATTATCTTTTACTAAGCCCTTAAGACTCTTTGTTATTTTCTCTTTTTTAAGTATCATTATATTTTCATATTTCTTTTCTCTAATTGCATCTGCTTCTAATTGTGTAATAATTTTTTCATTTACCATACTTTCAAAAAGTTTATGGTGTCCTTCTTTATTATCTTTATTTTTCTTTACATAAGAAAGTACATTATCAGCCTTTTCTTTAGTAAGTACCCCTTCTTTAACTAAATCATTTACAGATTTCTTTAATAACTTTCCACTCTTTCCTTTTCTACAAACACTTGCACTTATAGTGGCTTTAGATGACTCCTCTTCAAATGCATGAGCTACTTTTACATAACTGCTAGTCCCTATAGATAAAACAGTTGCTCCAATTATTAATACTTTAAATACATTAATTTTCTTATTATCTTTCATAAATATTAAAACCTCCTTTTATTTTTACTTTCCCCTCATTTCCTCGTATTATGTATTTTTTAACGACAAGCTATTACCAATATTAATTTGTAGTATCAACTATAATATATTAATGATAATATAAGAATTAAATGGGTTATATTAATAATAATATTTTATACTGTAAGTGTTTAATTCTTAAGAATGGAGTGACACTAGTGATCGAATTAATAAAAAATCTTTCTAACAATATGGGTTATGTTATCCTAATAGCTTTTATAATTTCCCAATTAAGTAGTTTTAAAAAAATTATACAAAAAGACAAATTTCAAAAATTAGATTTAATCATTTTGTCTGCTATATTTGGAACCTTTGGAATACTAGGTACATACATTGGCACAGAAATAGACGGTGCAATTGCCAATACTCGTATTATAGGAGTCCTCGCTGGTGGAATACTTTGCGGTCCTTTTGTAGGTATTTTATCTGGTCTTATTGCAGGTATACACAGAGGAATAATAAGTATTGGAGAACTTACCGCAATCCCCTGTTCAATTTCAACAATTATTACGGGAATAGTTTCGGCAGGACTTTATAAGATTTCTAATAAGGAAAATAAATGGCTTTACGGATTAATTGGTGGAATTATAATGCAAAGCATGGAAATGGTTCTTATTTTACTCATGTCAAGGCCCTTTCCAGTAGCTCTCAGTATAGTTAAAAATATTTATATACCTATGGGCTTTACAAATGCTATCGGTATATCTATATTAATTTTATTAGTACAAAATATTTTTAAAGAAAAAGAAGAAATAGCAGCAAAACAGGCTCAGCTTGCTTTAGAAATAGCCAATAAAACCTTGCCTTACTTTAGAGTTTTTGAAAATGATAGTATGGAGAAGGTATGTGAAATAATAAGAGACTCTATTAAAGCTGATGCAGTAGCAATTACAGACAGAGAACATATTCTAGCTCATGTAGGTTTAGGTTCTGATCATCATCATAAAGAAATGAAAATATTAACTAAAGCAACAAGGCAAGTAATTGATACTGGTGAAATAATCCTTATAGATGAAGAAAATCAAATAGATTGTTTTGAGGAAGGATGTTCATTAAAATCTGGAATTGTGGTTCCTTTAAAGCAAGGCCAAGATATGATAGGAGCATTAAAGATATACTATTCAGAGAAAGATGCTTTATCTTTTCGAACTAAAAATTTAGCTATAGGGCTTTCTCAAATTATCTCAACACAACTAGAAATAAGTAAATTAAGTAACCTTCGGGAAATTGCAAACAAAGCAGAGATAAAAGCACTCCAGGCACAGATAAATCCACATTTTTTATTTAATGCTTTAAATACGATTGTATCTTTTGTAAGAATAGACCCTAATAAAGCTAGAGAATTAATAATTAACCTTTCTACCTATTTAAGATATAATCTTGAGATAGGGGATAATCTTGTAGATATTCATAAAGAATTAGAACAAGTTAAAGCCTATGTAGAAATAGAAAAAGCAAGATTTGGATCTAAGCTAAATGTATTGTACGATATAGATGAAGATATAGATATAAAAATACCTAGCCTAATAATTCAACCCATAGTAGAAAATTCCGTAAAGCACGGTATACTCCAAGGAGATACAAATGGTACAATTAAAATTCAAATTATAAAAAATAATGATCATAATGAAGTTAAAATAATCATAGAAGATGATGGAATAGGAATTTCTGATGATATAATACAGCAAGTGCATAAAGGAACACTTCAAGAAAATAGGATAGGAATTGCAAATGTGAATAATAGACTAAAACTCCTATATGGAAAAGGACTTTATATTGAAAGATTGCTTAAAGGGACAAAAACCACTTTTGTTGTAAGACCTTTGAAGGGGTGATTATATGAATTGTATAGTTGTGGATGATGAATATCCTGCAAGAGAAGAGTTAAAGCATTTTATATCAAAATTTAGCTCCATAAGAATTGATGGAGAATTTGATGACTCTATAAATGCATTAGAATACATTCAGAAAAACAAACCTGATATTATTTTTTTAGATATTAGCATGCCTAAATTAGATGGAATAGCACTTGGAAGAATAATAAATAACTTTCAAAAAAAGATTATAGTTGTTTTTATTACTGCTTATAAAGAACACGCAGTAGACGCTTTTGAAATTGAAGCCTTTGATTATATACTTAAGCCTTATTCAGAAGAGAGAATTGTTAATACCTTGAAGAAACTAGAAAAAACAGAAGAGAATACTGCACAGGCTCCAGTATATAAAAAAATTACATTACGAAAAAATAATAAATTAAAAGTAATAGATGTATGTGAAATATGTTTTTGTGAAGCTAAGGAAAGAGAAACCTTAATATATACTTCAAGTGATACATATATTGAACATCTTAGCATATCAGAATTCCAAAAGAGACTTCCAACGGATATCTTCTTTAAAACTCATCGGTCTTATATTGTAAATTTAGATAAAATAGTTGAAATAATACCTTGGTTTAATAATACTTACATGGTTAAACTTAAAGGATTATCAGAAGAAGTTCCTGTTAGTCGAAATAATATTAGTAGCTTTAAGCACTTAATGGGCATATAAATGCACTTCATGTGCTTTTTTTGCTCTTCAATGAGTGAAGTGATAAAAACTAAGCTAATTTTAGTATAATAAATTTAATAAATTAATTATATTAAATTTGTTTTATGGGGGGAGTTAGAATATGATATCATTTATTTTATCAATCATTGCTTTAATAGTTGGTTACTTCATTTATGGCAAAATAACTGAAAAGTTATTTGGTGCTAATGACGATATAGAAACTCCAGCAATAAGACTTGAAGATGGCGTTGATTTTGTTCCAATGCCTGGATGGAAAATTTTCTTAATTCAGTTCTTAAACATTGCAGGACTTGGTCCTATATTTGGAGCCATTGCAGGCGCAATGTGGGGACCAGCAGCATTTATGTGGATTGTATTTGGATGTATATTTGCAGGAGCAGTACACGATTATTTCTCAGGTATGTTATCAGTAAGACATGACGGTGCTAGTATTCCTGAAGTTGTTGGTAAGTATCTAGGAAACGGTTTCAAACAATTTATGAGAGTATTCTCAGTAGTTCTTCTTGTTCTTGTAGGTGTTGTATTTGTAAGTGGTCCAGCAGGAATACTAAATGGATTAATTCCAAGTATAAGTATTAAAACATTCTTATATATAATTTTCGCATACTATCTAATTGCCACTATGGTTCCTATAGATAAGTTAATAGGTAAAATATATCCTATATTTGGAATATGTCTATTGATAATGGCTCTAGGGGTTGGTGCTACTCTAATAATCGGAGGTTACCCAATTCCTGAAATTGCTGGTAACTTAAGAAATATGCATGTTAAGCCAGAAAGCTATCCATTATTCCCTATGTTATTTATAACAATTGCTTGTGGTGCCATTTCAGGATTTCACTCAACTCAATCACCTTTAATGGCAAGATGTTTAACAAAAGAAAGTCAAGGACGAAAAATTTTCTTTGGTTCAATGATAGCTGAAGGTATTGTTGCTTTAATATGGGCAGCAGCGGCAATGAGCTTCTTTGGTGGAGTTGATGGACTATCAGGATTTATGGCTGCAAATAATAACAATGCTGGTTTAGTTGTTAATACTGTAAGTAAAAGTTTACTTGGAACTATTGGTGGAACACTAGCAATACTTGGTGTTGTTGCTTGCCCTATCACTTCAGGAGATACAGCTTTTAGAAGTGCTAGACTTACAATAGCTGACTCATTAAAATTCAGTCAAGGACCAATTAAAAATAGATTTTTAATTAGTATTCCTTTATTTGCAATAGGCTTTGCATTAACTAGAATAAATTTTGGAATAGTTTGGAGATACTTTGGTTGGTCAAACCAAACTTTAGCAACTATAGTACTTTGGACTGCATCCATGTATCTAGTTAATATAGGAAGAAATCACTGGATGTCAACAATTCCAGCTATCTTTATGACAGCTGTATGTACTACTTATATAATAGTTGCTCCAGAAGGATTTAAATTATCAATGAGTATCGGTTTACCAGCAGGAATTATAGCAGCAATTTTATCACTATTCATCTTCACAGTAGCTGCTAAAAAAGTAAAAACTAAAATAAAAACTAATGCTGATACCACATTATGAAAAATCTAATATGAAATTACCTACAAAGCACAGGCTTAAAAACTAAGCTTGTGCTTTCAATTTTTCAAAACAAGTCGAGTTATATAAAAATTTTAGAGTATGTGTAAATTCTTATCATTCTGGAAATGCTATATTTAAAGCAGAACATATACTTATAACAAATTTAAGGAGGATTTATAATGAAAGTAAAAGTTATATTATCAACATTACTTGTAGCGACTGCTATTTTTTCTGGATGTGCTCGTGACGAAGCTGCACCACAAAAGACACCTGACACAACACAAACAGAACAGACTCCAAAGCAAACTACTCCACCTGAAACAACACCAGATGTTGTAACAACAGCTTCAATAGTAGATAATGGAGAAGCTTTTGAAAAAGCTATAAGTGATACTGGGACATGGATTATTGCAACAATAAAAGATTTAAACATCAATAAAGAACTACTACTTAATGGTGAATTTAAGAATGGTAAAAAAGATGAGGCTGGTAAAGATATTATACAAAGGAAGATAGCTTTATATGCACAAGATGAGAACCGTAAAGTAACTGCTAGATATACTTTAACAGCCCCTAAACTTACTATTAATAGCCCAAAAGCTAGAATTCAAAGCGGAACTTTCAAAGGTGACCTTTATGTTACAGCCAAAGACTTTGAATTAGTAGATGCTACAGTTGATGGAAATGTATATTTCACTAATGCAGAAGCTCAATCTACTTTCAAAATGGATGACACTAGTAAAGTTACAGGAAAACAAGAATTAGCAGCAACTAAAAAAGCTCAATAATTCTAATAATCAAAAATGTTAAGAGGGATTCTCTTAACATTTAATATTTGTTGCCAGCCTCTTAAAATCATCATTTAAGGCTGGCCTTTACTTTAATTAATTGGAACATCAATTACTTCATTATAAACTTTTCTATATCTAATTCCTTTTATCTCCATTACTAGTTCTTTACCTGTCTCCTCAAAACAAAGAGTTCTTGTATATAAAATAGTCCCATCTGACTTTTTATCATGATTAAATGGAGTAGTATTTTTAAGTCCAATGTTTTTACCATCCATTGTTATGTGTACATTTGATAAAAGCACATCTTCCTCAGTTGTAATTGTTACGTAGGTTTTTCCTTTTGATTCATATACTTTATTTATTTCTATATGCTGCCCTAAAATTTCAAGCTTTTTATTTATATCACTCTTATTAAGCTTTACTTGTTCATTTACCTTATTGTTAGTTTGAAGGCTCACAATTTTAATCTGAAGACTTTTAAGATCTTTTGGCAAAGCATCAAATCTATTATCAAAGGTAATTCCATTCATATTAGTACTCGTACCTGTGCCATGCTCCTGAACTTCTTTACCATTTGCTATCAGTCTTATATCTAAACTTGAAGGTCTAAAGCCTTCTCCTTTAACCTCATCTCTAGCAAGCTCAAGAATATTTTGTAATGAACCCTCTATATAAGTCACTGTTGGAGAGGCTACAATAGATTTAAAGGTTATCTCGCCTTGGTCGATTTTAATACTTTTATTCAAGCTTTTCTTAAGAATGTGACCCATAGCTTTACTTCTATCTATCTTAAACTTTATTTCTCCTACTTCTTTGTTATTATCTTCCGTTAGCCAAAAGCTCCACTTTAAAGTTTTTTCAAAGAAATAAGGCTTCTCAAATTCAGTTTTCCATTTTATTTCAGTATTCTCTTCATTCATCTTACCTTCTCCACTACCCATATTGTATCTACCTATAATCCCTTGTATATATGGATCAGTATTCATAAGATTAGGATCATCTATATTACCTCTTGGATCTTTTATTGTGTAGAACATTAAAAGCTGATTATCATCTATCATAATTCCATCTACTGTTACCTTTACTCCATTTTTAAAGGTATAACTTTTATCTATATTCTGACCTTTTCCCATTTCATTAAGTTCTTTTAATGTATCTGTCATAACTTCATCAAAACCCATTATCTTTTTTCCATAAAAGGCTAAAGTATCAATGTTATATCCTATCAATGTTATAGCCATAATTAAAGAGGCTACTTTTAATATAACTTTATGCCTTGTACTTTTTTTAGGTTGTACTTTATATAGTGCACCTCTAAGTCTTCCTTCTAATTCCTCTGGTACTTCTATTTTATCCATCTCTAATTTTTTATTATTTAACATATCTTCAACCTTACTCATACCTCTTCACCTCCAAAACATTCCTTCAATCTTTGAAGTCCAATAGATATACGTGATTTTACAGTACCACTAGGTATCTTTAATATACTTGCAATAGTTTTATAATCTAAGTCTAAAAAATATCTAAGTTTTATAACTTCTTGATGCTTTTTATTTAGCTTTGACATGTATTCCTCTATAATAATTTGCTGATTTTTTTCTTCAATTTCTTCATTGTAGCTTGCCTTACTGTTATCATAGTCCTCTTGTACTTTATTCCTAATATCTTCTAGTGAAATTACTCTATTATTCTTTTTAAAAGCATTCTTGCAGCAATTTACTAAAATAGTCTTGCTCCAGCTATAGAATGCATCATCCTTTTTTAATTTGTGTATGTTCTCATATAGAATTACAATCATATCTTCCATTGCATCCAAAGCATCTTCTTTGTTTTTCATATATACATAGGCAAGCTTATAATAATCCTGTTTTTTATCCATAATAAGCTCTATCAATGCTTCTTTATCCCCTTTCTTTGCCTCTCTCACTAAGTTTATTACATCCACCATCTCACCTCTTTCTATATATAAGACTATTGTACCCTTGAAAAGGTTCATTTTTAAATAAACTTTTTGACATCACATACTATTTAGCAATAAAAAAGGTGCAAAGCTTTTGCTCTGCACTCACTAAAATACTGTTTTTAAATCTATAACTAAATCCTTAAAAATACTTACCTTTATCTCATCATCTTTTTCATATATCTCTGGCTTGCCGTATACACCATTTTCATCATTCTTATAAAAGTTAAACATTATAATATTTAACTTTTCTAACTGACTTAGTTATTACCTCATTAGGTGTTACAGTAAAATTTATAATAAAGTTATTAAAGGGTGCAGGGTCATCTCCTACCTTTAGCCCTATAGTAACATCATAATTTGGCCCACATTCATCCTCCGTACCTATTTCTTCAAGAGCCCCTACTTCAACTTCCTTTAAGCAAAATTTTTCATCTTTTTCATAGATATTAAAGATTTCTTTTTTAATGTATGGATTTAACATTGTAGCAATTACTCTATCTAGAATTTCTCCTTCTCCTAGACTTGACTCCTTCACACTTCTATATGCTAAGTTATAGTCTGAGAACTTTCCCCACTTCTCAATCTTATTGTATTCTTGCATAGATGAACTGAAGAATACTATTATATGTGCATTATCAAGCTCTTTATTCTCATTAAAGAGTACTCTATCCCCATATCTTATAGCTTTAAGAGCTAATGGAAGTTCTTTTCTGAAAATCTTATCCCTTATCTCTGCCTTAGATGGTGGAATCTCTCCTCCATCTATTAATAGATAAATATAAAAGAAATATTCATCATTATGCTTAATCCAATGTCCAATCACTTCATCTCTCATGGAATTAATTTTATCTGAAGCATACATACTTCCTATAGTTAAAAAAAGTTCTCCTGTCTCATCAGAATGAGTTAAAGTATAATACCTATTAAAAATAGGCTCTTTTTGAGTTACTCCTTGTCTATATTCTACAAATAATTTTTCTGGTTTTAATTTTGGCAATATCTTCACCTTCTTTAAACAAAAATTGCATACTTAACCTAATATATGAAAACACTAGGTTCTGTATGCAACTTAATCTAATATATGTCAGTGATAATATATGACTCATATTACTTATTTGAATATTTTCTTTATCAACTTAAATATATCAAAGGTAGTTTTTCTATAAACTTTATTGTATACGTATTTTTTAGGACTTCTAAGCCATCCATAACCTCTTGGCATCTTTATTCCTAATCTGTGTACCAAATTTCTTTTAACACTAGTTCTAGCTACAATTCTTTTCTTCAAGCTTGGTTTTCTCATACCAAATTTCATATTGCATACCTCCAAAATATTAATTAGCTTGAGTATACTATAGTATATGTTATACCCCTACTCAAGTGTTAAAATACTTCACTTAGTATGTATTATTAATTTTTTACTTATATGTAAATTATTTAAAACTCCTATGTTGTTCTAAAATTTCACCACTAACATAATAAAAGTTGCCACTATTGATCCTATTACAGGAACTATTATTCCACCCTTAAACCAAGCATATATTACTGCAAAACTAATTCCTACTAATGAGGCTGCTGGCATATCTGGTGTTGTAGAGAAAACTCCTGGAATAATAAGTGCACCTAAGGCTGTATAAGGGATTAATGTTAAAAACCTACGTAGTCTCTTTGGCATATCTTCATTAGATACCATTAAAAAAGGAAGCAATCTAGGGATATAAGTTACTAAAGTCATTCCTAGTATCATTAATAATATTTTATTCATAAACAACTTCCTCCTCATTAAATATTACAGCTCCTAAAGCAGATATTAATACTATTGATAAAATTAAATTCCATCCTTGTGGTAATAACTTAAAATAGTTTAAAACTGAATTTAATAGTCCAGAGGATAAGGCCATAACTAGAATCTTCCTAGATCTTTTTGTCTCTGGAACTAAAAGTGCTGCAAACATAGCATATAAGGCAATCCCCATACTATTTCTTATTAAAGGTGGCAATATTTCACCAACTAAGTACCCAACTACACTTCCAATTACCCAGGATAAACTTTGTTGTAAGATCCTCCTCTTTAAAGGATACAACTGAAAAAACTTCATCTGTTACTCCAAAGGCAATTAGAGGTACCCATTTTTTCATGTCTTTTGTAATCCTTGTTGTAAGTGATGCACTCATCAAGAAGTGGCGAAAATTCACGAGTAGTGTTGTTAATATGATTTGTCCAACTCCTGCTCCTACAGCTAGTAAATTTAAAGCCATAAACTGACTTGCACCAGCAAAGACAAAAAAAGAAAATAAAAAGCTCTCCATAAGTGAAATTCCCGTTGTTTTTGCTAAGATTCCAAAAGCCACAGCTACTGGAAAATATCCAATAACTAAAGGGAGTCCTGCTACAACTCCTTCTTTAATGCCTAAAGCATTATGTTCCCCTTTTTCCATTCTAAGTCCCCCATTTTTTAAAATCTATAACTCTAGAACAAATTCTATCAATAAGATATCTGTCATGACTTACCACCACAAGACCCATATCTCTTTTTTTTATAATATCAATTACTGCTTTCCAAATTTGTGTTTGAGTGATAGCATCTAGCATAGTGGTCATCTCATCAGCAATAAGAAATTTTGTCTTAGGTCCAAGTGCTCTTGCTATACAAAATCTTTGCAGTTCTCCACCGGATAATTCGTTTGGCCATCTACTAAGCCACTCTGTCTTTATTTCAAGCTTTTTAAGTATTTCCTTGTCTGGATTCCAGCCTTCATTTAATATTTTATTCATAGTCCATCTTGGGTTAACAGCCTTTTCTGGATGCTGAAAAACAAGTTGCACAGGACTGTAGCCAGTAGAACTTATCTTACAATTATCTATTAATACAGAGCCTTCATGTGGAGTAATATATCCCGCCATTATACGTGCTAAAGTTGTTTTCCCACATCCACTGGGCCCTATAAGTCCAACACTCTCACCGGATTTTATTGAAACATTTACTCCATGCAGAGTCCATATATTTTTTTTATATTGAAATCCAATATTTCTTCCTTCAAGAAGCATGAAAACACCTCACTAATCCCCCTCTTAAATCACGAGTCTCAGGTAGCTTATTAAAACATTCTTCTGTTGCCATGCTACATCTATGTACAAATAAACATCCCTTTATAAATTCATTTCTAGAGGACCCTGAATCTGAAGCAGATATAAAATCATTTTGTGGAAGTGCCTGCCATAATAACTTGCTATAGGGATGTCTTAGGTTTTCTCCTTTACCTGAGAAATCTTCTACATGAGCAATCTCAAGAACAGTCCCTGCATAAAGAATAGCAATTCTACTTGCAACTTGAAGCGCTATTTCTATATCATGAGTAATAAGCATTACAGAAGATCCTTTTTTAGATAATTCTCTAAAAGATTCTATTGTATCTTTAATTACCTCTGAATCTAGTCCTGGTGTTGGCTCGTCTGCAATAACAAGTCTCGCTCCACTTACCATAGCTGTAGAAACTAACACTCTTCTTGCCATGCCTCCTGAGAGCTGAAATGGAAACATATTTTCAATATGAGTTAACAACCTATATTTTTTAAAAATCTTTCTCTGCTCTTCAATTGGATTACCATTGTTAACAGATGTCCTTATTTGTTTGCCTACCTTCATTAAAGGGTCTAGAGAAGTAACTGATTGAGGTATAAGAGAAATTTCTTTACCTCTTAATTTTTCTTGGTGTTTTTTTGTTAGCACTTCTTGTTTATATTTTATAGTACCACTTGTGGTAGCATTTCTTGGAAGAATACCTAAAATGCTATGAGCTAGTAGACTTTTCCCTGAACCACTAGCCCCCATTATAGCAAGGACTTCACCCTCATATATAGATAAACTAAGATCTGTAATTACCTTAATCTCACTTTGTTTAAATCTATTTGTGTACTGTGTAAAAGATATAGATAAATCTTTTATTTCTAATAAAGGAGCTCCGTTTTTTATATCTATGATTTACACCACCTAATTTCAAATAAAGATCTTTAATTATGTGCACTATGGGGATCTATTAAAATACGTAGATTATCTCCAAGAGCATCAAATCCTCTTACTACCACTAATAAAGATAGTCCTGGGAAGAAAGCAAGCCACCACATTCCTGTAGACAAGTACTTCATTGATTCAGAGAGTATAACTCCAATAGCAGGTTTATGGGGTGACAGACCGAATCCTAAAAATGTAATAGCTGCTTCATGTAAAACAGCATGGGGAAATAGTAGCATAAACCCTATGAAAATTTGAGGAATTAAGTTAGGTAGTATATGCTGTAAAAAAATCCACCATTGAGATTTTCCCAGTCTACGAGAAATTTGAACAAAATCTGAAGACTTTAACTGTAATACTTCTGCTCGAATTAATCTTGTAAGACTAGGCCAGTGTGTAAAAGCTATTCCTATAATTACTCCTTTTGCCCCTCCACCAACTACAAAAGAAATTAAAATTAGAGTAACAAGATGTGGGACACTTAGAAATAAATCTACTAGAAGAATTATAAAATTATTAATTAACTTGTTATCCATAGCAGATAAAATTCCTAATATTAATGCAATTATAGAGCTTATGAAAGCTGATAATAATCCAATTCCAATACTTAGAGTCAGTCCCTTTAGTGTACGAGTAAACATATCTCGTCCAAGCCAATCTGTTCCAAATAAATGTCCTATAGAAGGAGGGAGATTTCGTATTTCAAAATTAGTAGTAAGCCCTTTACTGCTAATTAGAAGTCCTCCTATTATTATACTTATTAATAATCCTAGAATAAATAAAAGCCTAATTCCAGTTTTTTGTCTTAAATTATACTTCATATAGCTCCTCCCCTCATACGAGGATCCACAATAGTATATAAAAAGTCTGCTATAAGATTTCCCACAAATACAAAGATAGCGCTAAAAATTACTATTCCTAGCAAAAGTGGAACATCCCCTCTTAATCCTGCTTGCACCGTTAATTGTCCTAGTCCTGGATATGAAAATACCTGTTCTGCTAGTACTGCTCCTCCAAAAAGTTCACTAAAAGAAGAGAATTGAAGAGTAAGGGCAGGTAATAGTATATTCCGAATTCCATGTCTCCAAATTAATAAAGCTCCCCTCTCTCCTCTTGCTTTGGCAAATAATATATAGTCACTTTCTAATATTTCTAGTAACTTTTGTCTTGTATGTAATGCTATATTAGCTACTCCTAGTAAACTTAGTGCCATAACTGGTAACACTAAATGATGCATATAACTCCCAAAGGTAACATCTTCATTTAATACACCTGCTGGAACTCCAAGTCCAATGGGAAACCATTTTAGCTTCACTGAAAAAATAATAAGCAAAAGAATACCTATCCAAAAAGTGGGGGTAGAAGCTAAAATTAAACAATAGTATTTTATAATTTTATCTATACAGGTACCTTCCTTTACCGCAGCAACAATACCTAGCACAAAACCTAATATACCAGATAGAAGCCATGATATTCCCATAAGAAGAACTGACCCAATAAATCCATCCTTAATTATCTCAAGAACAGGACGACGAAAAATAAGAGATGTTCCAAAATCACCATATATAGCTGCTGAGGCCCACCTAATAAACTGTTCTATCGGAGGCTTGTTAAGCCCCCAATATTCAGCAATCTTTTCCCTCTGCTCTACTCCAATACGCATAATGTCACCACCAATATAAGCCTCAACTGGATCAATTGGTGAGTATTTAATAAGCATAAAAGAAAGAAAACTTAAGGTAATAATAAGAATACTCATTCTTATTATTTTACTTACTACAAATTTAAATATTATTTTATAATTTATAATAGGATGAACCTCCTTTTAATTTTCCTTCCACTTCCACTGAACTATGTTATCAGTAATAGGCCATCCATGGTCATGTGGCTGAACCTTTTGAACTCCAATGTCTAGCTTTTCATTTACTAAATATAAGTGATCTAAATTTACTAACCAAGCCCAAGGTGCATCTCCTTTAGCACTTAGTCCTGTACTTCCATCCCACTGAGCTTTTTTCCAATATTCTATTGCTTCACTCTCACTTATAGAAGATAAGGCTTTCTCCATATACTCATCTACTACCTTGTTACTATAATAAATAGTATTATAAAAGCCTACTCCCTTATTATCACTACTATATATATTATATATTTCTAAAGGATCGTGGCTTCCCCATCCAAAAAGTACAGCATTAGAATACATATTTTTCTCTAACTTATCCCAGCTTTGTCCTTCCGGAATAATGTTTATGCCTAAAGGCTTCATCATATCTGCTACAGCTATAGATAAGAATTGTCGAGTTTGATCACTAGAAGGATATAATAACTTAAATTCCGCTTTTACTGAATTCTTCTCTAGAATTCCATCTCCATCCCTATCTTTCCATCCTGCATCTGCTAAGATTTTTTTAGCTTCTTCTATATTGCCATCTTTAATAACAGTATCTTCATTCCACCAAGGCAGATTGTCACATACAGTATAAGCAGGAGTTCCAAAGCCTTCTAAAATTCCATCAACAAGAGATTGTCTGCTTATTGCAATGTTAATAGCTTTACATATCGCTATATCTGAGGTTACATCATTACCTATAATATTTCCCTCTGAATCTTTTTCTCCACTCTTTAAATGTGGAAATGCAATACCACGATTATCTACACTCTTTATATTAAAAAGTTTCATTCCCTCAACTTCTTGCTTTGCAAAGGTTGGAATTACATAGGATATATCTACAGTTCCTACTTTGCTAGCTGCAAAAGCCGCGTCCTCGTTTAAAAATAGAAATGTAATTTTATTAAAATAAGGTTTTTGTCCATAGTACTCTAAATTAGTCTCAACTATAAGTTGTTGCCCCTTATTCCATTGTACTAATTTATAAGGACCTGAGCCTACAGGATTACTAGCATAATCCTTTCCATATCCATGCTTTGGAACAATGCCAAGGCTTAAAAGATTAGTTATAAACGTAGATTGAGGTTTGTTCAATATAAACTGAATAGAATAGTTTCCGCTAGTTTTGATTTCTTTAAGTACAGAAAGATCCACTATAGACCCGCTTTTTGCTGCTGTTTCAAAAGTAAACTTAACATCTTCTACAGTAAGAGGCTTACCATCTGAGAATTTTGCATCTTGTCTAATACTCACACTCCATACTAATCCATCTTCTCTTACTTTATATCCACTAGCAAGATCATTAACCACATTAAGTTTTTCATCTCTTACAAATAAAGTACTTTGAAATAAAGGACTGCCATACCTACCCCAACCCGTAGTTGGATCAAATCCGTTCTCTGGTTCTCCTCCTATGGCAATAACAAGCTCCTTTTTTTCAGTTGTATTTTTACTTAATGTATCTTTACTATCTAGTTTCGAACAACCTGATAATACAGTAGTTAATAAAACAAGTGTTAAAACCTTTATTAAAAATAGTCTTTTTTTCATACTTCTATTCACTCCATTTAATTAACGAATGTAAATTGTGGCGCAAAGTAAGATGTAACAATAGATAATACTATAAGTATTAATGAAATTATTAAAAATGTCTTTCTACTTACTTTTTCTTCCTTTATAACATGTACTCTCCTAAAGGCCCATAATGTAACTATGTATGAAAAGATCATCTGCCATCTAGTAACTTCTACCCCTAATTGAAATACAAGTACCATTAGCCCTATTCTTGTTATTAGCTTCAAATTCTTTCTCTTAACTTTATCAGATACCAACACTACTAGCAAAATTATATTTGTTAATATTAAAGTGATTTCTCCTAGTTTCATACTCTATCTCCTCTCAATTACTAAAAATTTCTTCATAACCCATATTGTATAGTTACTTTTTGCAAATGTCTATGTTATATGCAAAAGAGATGGTAAATTTATATAGTTACCATCTCTTTTTATATCAATGAAATAAGTGAATATTATCTTCATAAATACAGCACCTATCTCTTCCTTGTTTTTTTGCATTATACATAGCATAATCTGCTTTTTTAATAATACTCTCTAGGCTACTACCATGTGTTGGAAAATGACCTATGCCAATACTTACAGTTACTGATTTTCCTTCCTTACAGCTTGGTATAATTACACTATTTTTTATCTCTAATCTTAAGTCTTCCCCTGTATTTATAGTTTCTTCTAATGAAGAATTCTCTAGTAAAACTAAAAACTCTTCTCCTCCATATCTAATTATCTTTCCTTTTGACCCAATAAACTCCTTCATAATATTTGCTAAGGATTTTAACACTAAATCCCCTATATTATGTCCAAAATTGTCATTTATGTCTTTAAAATAATCTATATCTAAGAATAAAATTCCTATCTCCTTTTCTAAGTTCATATATATATTCTTACTGTATGTTTCAAGAAATCTTATATTATATAACTTTGTCAATCCATCAGTAATCGTAAGTTTTTTAAGTCTATCATCTTCTTTTTTCTTTATTCTTGAAAATTCTTCTAGCATTACTTGAAACTCTTTCTCCATAGTAATTAATATATCTCCTTTATCTGAAAATCTCTTTTCAATCTGCACTCCTAGCTTTAGCTTAATTATATTTTTATAATCTTTGTCAATTTTATATAACACTACTTTTACTACTAAATAAGCAAACATTCCAACTATAAGTCCAGCTATTATACAAGATATATTAAATAAAATTTTTCTTTCAGGTATCCAGATGACAAAGTAATCTACTAATATAGGGAAAATAGCTCCAACCATAAAACCAAATAAACAAATTACCATTTTTATTTTATTCATAGGGTTCATACTTTTCATCCCACTCACCTCACATTATTCCCCCTACTATATTCTATATAAATGAATTATGTTTGTTACATTTATTTTACATTTACTTTGTTGTTACTATTTATGGTTTATTGGATGTAAAATAAAAATTAGAGAATACTAAAAAATAGATTAATTATTATTTTAATAGGAGCTGAAAATAATGGAACTTAGTTGGATTTGGCATGCAATTATTATATTTTTTATTGGAACTTTTATATTAAGAGTAGGTGGAAGAAAATCAATTTCTCAAATGACTATAGCTCAGACAGTTGTAATGATTGGACTCGGTTCTTTACTAATTCAACCTCTTGCTGGAAGAGGACTTACTATTACTTTTCTTTCAGCATTTTTACTAACTATATTAATGATAATTGCAGAATATCTTCAAGTTAAAATAGACCCTATTGAAACTTTATTTTCAGGTAAATCAGTCATGGTTGTTGAAAACGGAACTCTAAACCTTAATAATTTAAGAAGACTACGATTATCCGTTGACAAACTTGAAACTCGCTTAAGACAAGTTGGAGTATCTTCAATTGATGATCTTAAATACGCTACCATTGAAGTTAGTGGACAATTAGGTTACGAGTTAAAAGAAAATAAAAAACCTCTAACAAAGGAGGACTTTAATATATTAATGAATGAAATATCACAAATTAAAGCAGCTCTTGGTTCTAATATCCCTCCTGACCCTCCTTCTAGTAGCGGGAATAATATTTTCAAAGAAATAAACAGTAAAATATTTGAAGGTAAAAAAGAACCTTAGATATCGATATAATACATATGATATTTACGTTAGATAAAATCTTCTATTAATATGCTGAAATTTTTTTTAAAATATGGAGGAAATTTGCCTATATACGGAGAATATTTATTTACATGTACTCTTAATTAATTAATAACTACTTTCGATTTTAAAAATAAAGGGAGGAAAACTAAATGGAAAAGAATTTTTTTAATGCAGTAGCAGATAGACGTTCCTTTTATGGAATTAGTAAGGAATCGGTTGTTTCCGATGAAAGGATTCAGGAAATTATTGAATATGCAGTAAAGCATACTCCATCAGCTTTTAACTCTCAAAGTGCAAGAGTAGTTTTATTATTGAAAAAACATCACGACAAGTTATGGGATATTACAAAAGAAGCCTTAAGAAAGATTGTTCCACCTGACCGTTTTAAACCTACTGAAGATAAAATAAATTCATTTGCCAATGGATACGGTACAGTTTTATTCTTTGAAGATAATAGTATAGTAGAATCTCTACAACAACAATTTGCTTTATATAAAGACAATTTCCCTATTTGGTCTCAGCAATCAAGCGGAATGCATCAATATGTTATCTGGACTTCATTAGAGCTTGAAGGTTTTGGTGCATCATTACAACATTATAATGAACTAATTGAAGCTGATATAAAAACTGAATGGAATATACCAAATAACTGGAAGCTTATCGCTCAAATGCCATTTGGAAAGCCTACAGTTAAACCTGATGAAAAACAATTTGAACCTTTAGATAATAGGGTTAAAGTTTTTAAATAAATATTATACTTAGTAAATCTTAATAAAAACGTAGACTAAATAAGTTTACGTTTTTACTAAAATAAGTTAACTTATAAATTTCTTAAAAACTCTTCTATTTCTCTCTCATCAAGATACCTATCTCCAATTAGTCCATGCTTTAAATCTACCTCTTTACTTTTGTGAAAGTCAGAACCAGCTGTATAAAATACTCCCATATCCTTTGCAAGCTTTATAAAAAATTCTGTGTCATCTTCACTATTTCTAAAATATTTTGCCTCTATCCCATCAAAGGGCAAATTAAGAATGTAGGTTAGACTTTCCTTTCTTATAACAACAGGATGAGCTAAAACTACTACTGCTCCAAATAGTTTAAGAAAATCTATACCACTTGTAACTGTAAGCCTGCTTCCCCCTCTAACATCATCAAGATGAAATTTAAATCCCCTAAGCTTCTTGAACATCTCTATAGCTGTATCGGACTTTCTATTTTTTATAAGACTTAATGCCTTTTGAAATGTTGCATCCTTATACCTATCATCTCTAAAATACCCTAAAATGTGGATACGTTCTCCATTATACCTAGTGGATAACTCAACCCCTGGTATTACAGTAATGCCATACCTTTTACCTGCATTTATAGCTTCCTCTACTCCAAGTGTAGTATTGTGATCAGTAAGAGATATTATATCTACTCCTCTGCTTTTTGCAAGTCTTACTACTTCCTCTGGCCTAAGTTCCCCATCCGAGGCTGTGGAGTGCATATGAAAATCACCTTTTTTAAACATTAAACTCACCTTATATATTGCTATCATTACATAATATTTATTTTTTATATAATAAGTGATTACTAAGTTATCATTCCCTATTGTTAAAGGGTGATTATATAAAATTAGCCACCCCTTTTCTTTAAATCCACCTTATTACTTTCCCTAGATTAGCATAACTTCTTATCATATATATTGAGTAATCCAGTTTTCTCTACTCTACTATATAATTCATCATGATCTGTTGAATAGAGACTGGTTTCTTTCATTCTCTCAAAGTAAACAGAACCGGCAAATGTAAACTTTAATTTATCTCCATCTTCTCCATACATCTTTTCATTAGAGAAGGATATAAAGTCTCCTATTGCTAAGTTATTTGGTAATTCTAGCTGAGGAATATTTAATGCGTATCTTACGCTATTATGACCTGCTAAATATCCAGTAACAATAGCTTCTGTGTGTCCAATATAAAATCCACTTTTTTCTCCTGCTATAAAGAGATTCTCTATTCCCCTTACTCTCATTGTGTTTTCCCTTGGAGCAATAGATAGATGTCTTATAGAATTAGCTACTCCCCCTGAATACGGATCTTCGAATCTAGCATTTTCAAATCCATTAATTTTTCTTAATTTCTCAGTAGGATAAAATGGCGCCATTAATTTAGCATGGCCAGTATCAAGTAAAACTATATTTTCTGCAAATGCATCTAGGGCATAATGCTGACATATTTTAATATTTAACTTTTCGGCATTTCTTTCTTCAGGAGATAAAGGTACAATTACTACACCGTCCTTATTTAGCTTTTCTTGAAGTTCTTTACTTAATGTATCTTTATTTATTTTTACAGAACCGCTAAAAGAGCCATAGGTTCCATCATTTTTTCTTCCCATCATATCCTTGATCCCACATTTTTCTGTGATACTTACCCTTCCACCAAAGGTAGGACATCTTAGTATACACATGGCACATCCATTTCCATATTTGTGGCAATTATTCATTGGACCAGTAGATCCAGTAGTTTCTATAAAAGCATCTGCTATAATTTTATTTCCATCTTCTAATATGATAGCTTTTATTTTATTATTTTCAATTTCTACATTCTTAGCTATTGTATAAAATAAAATATCGATATCCATCTCTTGCAATTTTCTTCTTACTGCACTTTCAACTAAATTTACGTCATATATACTTGCATGCTTATGTCCTGGAAAATCAACATTTTTATGTCTTGAAAAACCATCTGTTATTTCAAATAATTCTCTGCCACCTAATAATATAGACTCCTCTGACGCTGTATATCTTCCATTGTTTCTAGTAAGTCCTCCAACATTCCCTAGTCCTAGTAATAGGTCTGTTCTCTCTAATAAAGTTACCTTTGCTCCAGCTTTTTTTGCACTTATAGCAGCTGCACATCCAGCCCATCCACCACCAATGACTACAACCTCTTTCATTTACATTTCCCCCTTAGGATTATTCTCTAGAGAAATTCTTTTCACTAATTATAGATAAACTATTCTATATATTTTGCCACATATCATTTTATTAAATGGTAAGCTGTTTTATCACACCTATGTGCTACTATTACAATAATAAACAAAAACACCAACATTAAGTTTGGTGTTTTAATCCTATGATAATGTTCTTCAAATGCTTAGAGAAAAAGATGTTTTTGATATTAGTGAAGTACACTTAGGGATTATAGAATCAAATGGAAATATATCTGTATTAAAAAAGCCAAATAAATCTGAAGTGACTGTAGAAGATCTTAACCTAAATAAAAATATTCCCCCATTAGCATATCCTATAGTAATTGAGGGAATGGTATACAAGAATGTTTTAGCAAAACTAAATCTTACAGAGGATTGGCTTAATCAGCAGATATCTAATCTTGGAGTGAAAAATATTAATGAAATATTTTTTGCCTCGGTAAATGAGAATAAGGAGTTTTCTCCACCAAGCAACTTATTATCGCGATGAGCCATCATAATCCCTTTGGAATCGGTTACAAATACATAACCATTTTGTCCAATTTTTATATTGGCTAAATCCAAGGTTTCTGTAGTGGAGGCTTTAAACTCACTATACAAAAAATCACTTGTTTTATTGTAAGTATATATTCCTGATAAAACAATAGGTATTAAAATTAATAGTAGTAAAATTAATATCAATTTTGCCTTAATGCTTCGTTAAAATTGACGTTAAAAATTAAAAAACCTCCACATTTTATTTTTGTAGAGGTTTTTATTGATAAGTAATCTTTATTTTTCATATATCATTTTCTAATCAAAATATATATCACTAAATTCAATGGATATAGCTCGAATAATTCGATTATCTCCATCTATCAATTGATTATTTTGATCACTAGAATTAGCTGTTTCATCACACTGAGAAAGCTTAACCATAGGTAGTAATACCGTAAAATTACTACCCTTTCCAACTTCACTTTCTAAAAATATTTTTCCATCTAATGCCTTAAGTAAAAGATTAACCAGATATAACCCTAAGCCTGTACCTTCAGCTTGGCGTGATAGATTTGTATCTACTTGACCAAATCGTTCAAATATCATTTGTTGATTATCCTTTTGAACACCAATTCCCTCATCAATTACACTTATACTAATAAAGTCTTCATTCTCATATCTTTTAATCGCTAGTAACACATTTATTGATTTACCTTCTTTAGTAAACTTTAATGCATTTGATAAAAGATTCAACATTATGCGTTCAAACTTCTCTTCATCTAAATAAACTACTTTTTTATCTATACTTGATTTGAAATTTATATTAACCTTTTTTTGTTTTGCATAAATTTCAACAGATTTAGCAATAAACTTTGTTACGTAAACTATATCAAAATTATATCTACTCAGTTTTATATTTCCAGAGTTTATCTTTGTAACATCAAGCAAATTATTCACTAATCGAAGCTGTCTATTAGTGTTGTTTTTTATAGTGTTTAAATATTTTTCAAGTCTTTCGGTAACATCATCTTTACAAATAAAATCTATTGCTTGTAAAGCTGAATAAATAACTGCCATTGGTGTTTTAAATTCATGAGTTATTAAATAAAGAAACTCATCTTTTAATTTCATATCAGCTTGAAGAGTTTCTCTTTTTTCTTTCTCTACTCTCAGTAATTGATTATGCTTATACTTCACTCGCCGCTGATTCTGTATAAGCTCTGTTATATCCCGATGACACACTACTAAAGAAGATAAATTATTTTTATTATCAAAAATAGGCGTTGCATTAATTTCCGTATACTGTACTTTATCTGGTCGTTTTGTAATTATCCTTTCATTTCTTACTTTTTCTCCTCTAAAAGCTCTCCTCATAGGTAAATCCTCTTCTAATATTACATTATTCTTAAGATCAAAAAATTCAAAAGTGCTAAAGGCATTACTTATATGTGTTTGAATATCCATATTAGGATAAAGCTTACGAGTCTCTGCATTCATAAAGATTACATAACCTTCTTTATTAAAGATAATAAGCGCATCATGCATATTTTCAATTACTGATTCAAACATCTCTTTTTGACATTTTAATTCTATATCTAGTTTTTTATTTTCACTAACATCCTTAATAAGACAGGCAAATTGACCATATGCTGGTGAGTAGACTCTAATCCAGAAGTGAGAGTCTACATTAACTAAGAAATCCTCATAAGTTACTGGTTGTCCAGTCAAGGCTACATTCCCCAAAACTTCAATCCAAGAATTAGGAATAGCTAGTACCTCACTCCCCCTTTTACCAATAATTTCCTCATTCTTCATACTGAAAATTTTCTCTAAAGCAGAATTAGCTGCTAAATACATATAATCTATAGGCTTACCTAATTCATCACAAATTATGTCCGCCAAAAAAAAGCCTTCATTTATGTTCTCAAATAAAGTCCTATATTTAACTTCGCTCTGGTGTAGCGCTTCTTCTGATCGAATTCGTTCTATACGTAGAAACATCCGATTTATTATTTCATAAATCAGCTGGACTTCATCTTCTAACCAGTTGCGAGCAGAAGATTGATTTATAGTGAATAAATATTTCTCTTGTCTACCATAATGAAATAATAAGGTAACATAGGAATAAGAGTTGAGTCCAGCATAAATCCCCGAGTCTGTTTGTGTGTTATGTATAATAATATTTTTTCCATCATGAACGTTCTTTTCAAGTTGCCCTATCATAAAAGAAGATAACTCTTGTCCATCTATTTCCTTGGACATATTTTCAGCGTACCAAGAATAATTCACGCTAACCTCATTTTGTATTTCATTTACTTTAGCCAGAATACAGCTAGTTGCATTCATAAACTTACCAACTTTAGAACATGCCATCTGTATAATTTCATCAGCTGACGAAAGGTGAGTAAATTCTTCTGTAATTGTGGCTAAAAAATATAAATGATTTTCACGACGTTTGTACTCTGTAATATCTCTTGCTGTACCAAACCATTCAACTATTTCACCCTTATTATTTATTATAGGAACTACACATGAGCAAGCCCATCCTATACTACCATCAGCCCGCCAAACTTTATGTTCAAGTTCAAAAATACTTTTCTTACTAATAACTTCATTTATAGTATTTTTAACTTTAATTTGATCCTCGGGTGGTATGTATTTTTGAAGCCAATTTTTACTTGGCTCTTCCATATTACTCAAAAACTCCCTGCTACTTAACTGGTACATCTCACTCCAATCAGAACTCATTCGACATATTACTTCTGAACTAGTTAGGTACTCTTTACATTTACACATATTTTCATAAAAATCATAATTAATATTAAAATATGAATCATGAAAAAGTTTATACTTTAAACATGCTTCTAATGTAAAATTGCGTTGCCTGAGTTGAATCAACTCATTTATAATGTCCTTTTTGCTACGATCCATATCATTCAAGATAAATTCCCCCTATTACTGAAAAGCCCCAGATATTAAAATTTCTTATCATAAAAATTATTCTAATAAATATACCCCTATAAGTTTAGAATATATGATAATTTATTTCTTTTGTACTTCTCTCTAATTCACTTACATATTATAACAATTTCACTCCCTTACTTTCTTCTCTCTATCTTTAATTTAATATTGAATATAATTCAATATTAAATTATAATATACCATATTTTTAAGCATGTACTATATATATAACTTGAATACTGTTTATGTCAACTTTTTTTCAAAAACATTCAAATAAAAAGTTATATTCATTATCCCTAATCAAATAGAAGAAGTTACTGCTAATTTAGCAGAACTATTAACATAATGTGATACACTCTACCCTCTTCTAAATATAACTTAGATTTAACTAAATTAGGCCAGTATAAACTTTAGTAGTTTATACTGACCTAATTTTAATCTTTCATTACGATGAAGGTTATTCTACATTAGCGTCATAACAGTCATCTTCATCATTTTCATCACTAGTTTCAAAAATTTCATCTTCAACCTCAGCTAAATCATCATCCATATCATCAATGAAATCTTCAATTTCTTCTTGAGCTGTTTGAAGATCTTCAATTTCTATTGCCATATCTCTTAGTATACTAGCAAGTTCAGTAATTGCTTTTCCTTCTTTAGTTTGACTAGTAATACCCAAACCTTCAATTAAGCCATTTAAGTATGAAACTCTAGAAATAATTGAATTCATAATATCACACCTTTCTTTTATTTATTACAATGTAATTATTATGAACTAAACTCCTTCTATATATTCAACCGCTACCTTTCATCTTAAATTTTTTTTAATAAATTCACTCTATGCTGCGATTAGGAAGTTCTGTTATTCACATTACGAGCGCAAAATCTATTCTCACTTTATTTACATCTTTCAATATCATTATATGTAACATCTTGCTATTGGCATTAAGAACCTAGTTCTATATGTATAATAAGTTTATATCTGTCGAATTTATTCTATATAATACTTTATTTTCAAGTGGTTTTATTTTAATTCCAGAAGAAAAAGTCTATTTTTCAGGTATAATTTATGTAGAAGGAATAGTTTACTTAAATCCATAGAACCATATTTAATATATATGGTGGATACGAAGCAAATTAGTCAAAATCTAAATTATTTTTATGAAGCAATCATATTTTTTCTCACTAGTGATTATCCACTTTGCATCTTCAAAATTTTCTATTTAGGCTAATATTTCCATAAATAGTTCTAAAAAACATAAGAAATACCAGTTGGTTTCTTGTAGATAGAAAGAAGTTCTATTCTCTAAATTTTTCAAACCTCTAATTTCCGATATTAAAGTATCATTTCCATGCTCAATGGCTGCCTCAATTTGCGCAAAGGTAGAGTACATAATTTCTTGTTATTTTGTCATAAGAATTTCCTAGTATAAGTTAGGATTTAATATTAAAACCTGTATTAAAAATAAATGTCTGAGAACTCAACTTTAATTTCATTTACTAGACGATTATCAATATTTAGACATTGTTCTGAATTACAATTTTCAGACCCTTCTTTTATAGGCAGCATTAAAGTAAATATACTACCAACACCTACTTCACTTTCTACGTAAATACTACCTTCTAAAATGCTAACTAATAACTTAACTATATATAGTCCAATCCCCGTTCCTTCAGCTTGCCTAGATAAATTGCTCTCAACTTGTCCAAATCTTTCGAAAATAAACTGCATTTTATCTTTCGGAATACCGATACCTGTATCCTTAATTTTTATTTGAATCATGTTTGATTGAGTTATTTCTTCAAGTATTACAGTAATCTGTCCACCTGGATTTGTAAATTTTATCGCATTTGAAAGTATATTTAATATAATTCTTTCAAATTTTTCATCATCAATACTAATAATTTTTTCATCTATACTCCCTTTAAACTCTATTTTTATATTTTTTTCACTTGAAAATAACTCTACAGATTCTACGATGACTTTTGTCAAAAATACTATATCATTCTTTTTCACATTTAACTTAACTTGCCCTGAATTTAATCTTGTAATATCCAGCAGATTATTTACAAGCCTCAATTGTCTAAAGGTATTTTGTTTAATACTATCTAACAGACTTCTAACCTTGTCTGGAACTTGATCAATATACACACCTTCAATTAATTGAATAGCTGAGTATATTACATTTAAGGGAGTTTTCAATTCATGACTAATTAATGAAATAAACTCGTCTTTCATAATAAGGGCTTGTTCTAGAACTCTCCTTTTTTCTTTCTCACTTTCCTTTAATGCATTTTCACGTAATTGAAGATTTTGGCTCATAGCATTAAAGTCTTTTAAAAGTATATTTAATTCAACAAAGGCGTTAAGATTAGAGCAAATAGAATTTGCCTCTTTATAATTACCTGCTGCCATTGCATTTGTACCTTTACTTAACTTCTCCAATGGCATAATAATATATCTATCAAGCTGTTTGCTAAGACTCCAATTTATAACTGACCAAATAATAAAAAACCCCACTATTACTATTGCAAAAGCTTTTAAAAAAATATTAAAAAAAACGGACACAGATTGTTGGTTTACAATATACCACCCATACTTATCCATCCTAATTGCACTACCAAAAACACTCTTCCCATTATATTTATAAATTGCATTTGTTTCTCCATCCTTAGCTTTATTAAAAATTTCTAAATCGCTAAAATTTGTTTGCTGCTTAACATAATCTAAGGATGGATGTGCCAATATACCTCCTGATGCATTCATAATATAGATATAATCATTTTTGGAATTAGCTAAAATTTTTGAAATTTCTTGCTGCAAAATTCCTAATTTTAATTCCCCTACAATAGTACCACCCTTAATAAGATGCTTGATTAAGTAAACAGTTGGCTCTCCTGTCCTAATTGATATAAATGGGCGAGAAATTATAATATCATCTTTACTTTTTCCTTTTTTAAAGTCTGGAATATTCGACATATCAAATCCATTAATTCGAGGATCTAAAGGTATAAGTAAATCTATTCTATTATTTTCATCTAAATAATATATAGTGTCAAAATAGCCATATGCTTTCCACGTACTTTCCATAAAAATACTTAGACTGTGTTTTTCAGATACTTCAGCAGTCTTAGCTATTGCATCTATAATATTACTACCTAAATTAACATGATACGTAATGATATTTGCCATAGATTGAGCTGTTTTTAATTGCAAATCTACAATATTTTGTCGCTCATTGTAACTTATTCCAATAGAAATTATTAAAGTTAAAAATATTAATGGTAGAAATAAACGAAAAAGTAACAATCGCTTAAATACTTGAAGGAGTAAGGGAATATCTTTTTCATTGTTCATTACTTACCTCCACATTCTGTATCTTAGTAATTATATTGAATTTTTTATTACTTATAACACTTAAATAACGATCTCTCTCAGTATCACCATAGTTGTCCATAATAAAGGTATTTAATACTCCTTCATATTTAGTAATTAAACTCAACTCCTCTTTCAAACCCTCTGCCTTTCCACCAGTCTTTTCTAATGCTTCTCTTAGCACTAAGACCGTATCATAACCAAAGGTTGACCCAAAGGATACATCATCACCAAATCTAGATTTAAATTTATCCTTGAATTCATTAAACCTTGATGTCTTACAATCAAAAATATAATCTTGATCTATTAGCATCCCTTCTACAGCCTTTCCACCATTATTTATTAAAGTAGACGTATTAGCCCAACCCGTACTATATAAATTTATATTATAATCCATTAAGCGAAGCTTTTGTGCAATTAAAGCTGTATCAATATCTGAAGCTATTATTAATAATCCATCTGCTTTAGACTTCTTAATCTCTGCTAGTTTATCTGAAAAATCTATTTGTGCTTTGGAAGAAAAACCAATTTCTTTAGTTAAATTTCCACCTAATGATTTAAGTGTAGTACTAAAAATATCACTATATGTTTTAGAATAGAATAAATTGTCACTATCATAAATTACAGCTATATTTTTTTGTTTATAATTTGTATAGACATATTTAGCCGAAGCTTGTGCACTATCTTTAAACGATGGACAAACTGAAAAAAAATAATCATCAATACCAGTTAGTAATGGTGTTGATGTAGTTGGACTTATCAAAACAACTTTTGCAGGGTTTGTCACTTCTAAAGCTGCCATGGTTTGCATGGTAGTTGCATGTGCAATGATAGCAACAACTCCAGCATCAATAAGTTCTTTATCAACTCTTTTTGCTTCCTCAGGTATACCATAATCATCCCGGATTAAAAGCTCAATATTATGGCCATTAATTCCTCCCTCAGAATTAATTTTTTCCACAGCCAATTGAACTCCATTCCGTTCTTGTACTCCTAATTCAGCTTGATTACCAGTCAACTTAGCTGAAAACCCAATTAATATTGGTTTCTTTCTTAAGGAAAAGCTAAAAAAAATTGTTAGCACTAATAAAAAAGCTGAAAAAAACATTGCCCTTTTCATCCCCAATTTACTCCTTTATATTCTACATATTTTTTAGTTTCTTGCAATATTATACTATAAAATAAACTTATTTACCACTTTTTGTATTTATTAGGGAATTCGTAGGCAAGCCTTCTCACTAGGGTGACAGTCACTTGTTGAATTATCATACACTATCTCCTACGACAATTCTCTTAATATCTCAATTTCCTGTTAAAACTTTGCATTATTCTTTAATAATTTTTTAGTTTTCCCTGTATTGCCACATTTTTATACTTTACATTTCCTAAAATATATACTACCCTATTCCCAGGTGGTGGTATTTTGATTACAGAAGAAAAAGCCTACATTGCAGGTATAATTGATGGAGAAGGAAGTATAATGTTATTGAAATTTCATAATAACCAGTTCCCTGCTCCTTGCATAAGTATAAGTTCAACAACTTTAGAACTATTAGAATGGCTAAAGAACAAAACTAGAGTTGGTACTATTAAAGAAAAAAAAGAATTACTGTTTAGAGAAACATAAAAATTCTTTTACCTATATTGTTAAATATAATGATGCTATTGATTTACTTGAAAAGATAGAACCCTATTTAGTTATAGAAAGTAAAAAGAAAAGAGCACGATTAATTATAGATGTTTATAAGAGGGTTACTCCTAGAAATGGTAGATATTCTAAAGAAATGTTAGAATCTAAAGAGAAATTCTACAATGATTTTATTAGTATAAAGTAAAAAAACACCAATTTTACGTTGGTGTTTTTTCTACTATGTATGGTGGAGGCGAGGGGACACATCTATCTATTATTTCTAATAGTGCTGACTATATCTCGCGCTTACATATTACTTGTAAGTGCCCTAGCGTATTATAGAAGCCATAATATAGTTTTTTAACTTCTATCCTAGTACTTCAATATCCAATAACTTATGGACTTAGAAGCCTATGAGTCGATACGTGGCTGTTGAGTTTCCTCACATACCACTCGGTATTGCCGTCGTCTTAATGTACGTTACGGTTTCACCGATAAAGCTAGGTTTTCACTTATGAATCACTTCATAAGGCGACTCTTTTATGAATCGAACCCCTGTCCGAAAGTAGCAATACTACAGCATCTCCGAGTGCAGTCCTTAATTTGACATTCCCTCCACTAGACGCCTAAGGACAGGCTTCTAGTTTCAGTAGCTTCATAAATTCCGTTCCTAGGTCAAAGCTTTCCTAAGCTCGGTTCCCCACTTCATGACGCCCTATCCCAAGTCGTGGGACTCTTGGGTAGGACGAGCAGCGACTAGGCTGCTAAAACGAAATTATCGTTTGCGTTTACGTTTAGTTCCCAGTTTTTTAACGCTGGTCCAGGAAACCATCGACTCGCTTCTGTAGTACAACATACCCCCGTCGAAAGCCATGTACGCCCCCATGTGTGATATATTGCTTTATAAGCAGTATATTCAGTTTTCAAAAATCATTCTTGTAATATATTATTCTATCATTACTTTTCTATTTTGTCAATATTTCTAAAGTTTTATCCATATAAGTCTGAACTAACTTGGTGACAATTAGTATAATACCTTATTAACATAAAGTTATCAATAGGGTTTTAGAGTTACATTAATCAACTTTTTATATTTTATATATAAGTTTCCTTTAAGGGAAATCCTTATCAAGAATCATACGCCAGATATTGGTCGGATAAAATAAAAACAAAATTAGGAACTGACAATTTATAGTCCTTGTCAATTCCTAATTACACACTTCTTTTTAGCTCTTACTCTAAACATTACCAGTAATCTCTTACCGTCGCAACTCACTACCTAGCATAAAAAAACTTATTTATATCAAGAACATAGCTACAACTGTAGTAACTGCAAGTCCAATAACAACTGGCTTTAGATTTCGTTTGGCAAGTTCAAAAGCATCTACTCCGCATATGGCCGCAACTGGTATTAAAGCCCAAGGAACTATAGTTCCTCCTCCTACCCATATTCCTGATATTTGTCCAAGTGCTGTTAGAGTTTCTACTCCTCCACCTATAGCTGTTGAGAATAATCTAGCTATAGATCCAACTAGAGATATTCCCGAAAAACCTGAACCGTCAAGTCCTGTAATAGCACCTACAGAGGTTAATGTTATAGATGCAACTACTGAGTTTAGCGGTACTAAATTTGCTAAAGCTACTCCTAGATCATTAACTATTCCGTTAGATACTTCCGGAAGTATCTTTCCAAATATATCATTGAAAGCTGAGTCTCCTAGATAGAAGAAGGCAGCTACAGGTATTACTATTCCAAATATCTTAAACCCAAACTGCAACCCTTTAACTAGATCATTTGTTATATTCTCTAGAGCCTCTTTCTTATAAATTAATACAGAAACTAAAGATAGTATAAAAATTGATGTTCCTCCTATTAAAGCAGTAGCATCTCCCCCTTGAAGTCTCGCAAAATACATTATAACTATATCTGCTGAGAATAGTATAAATATAAGTAAAGCTAAAAGTTTTCTTGTAACTTTTGAAGCTATTAATTGAGAGTTTTCTACTTCTACTTCATCTTGAACTATTTCGTATTCAGTAGATAAATCACCTTTTTTAATATCTTTTCGTAACATATAGAAGGCCACTACAGTGGTTACTACTCCCATAGTAATAGCTAAAGGAATACTAGCTGAAATTACTTTTGATACCTCTAATCCAGCAGCGTCTGCAGTAAGTTTAGGCGCAGCTTGTATTACATAATCACTTGATAGGGCTATACCATGTCCAAATAGATTCATGGCTATAGCTACTCCCATAGCTGGAAGTCCTGCTCTCTTAGCTATAGGTAAAAATAGTGCTCCTATAAGAGCTACAGCTGGTGATGGCCAGAAAAACCATGAAAGTATCATCATAACTAAACCTATAACCCAATACGCTACCCCATAGGATTTTATAATTTTCTTAAATGGAGATACTATCTCCCCATTTATTCCTGAAACAGCTAAAACATTACTCATAGCTGTTATAACCGAGATAATTAATATAGTTGGCATTAATTCTTTAGTAGCATAAATAAAACTATTAAATACCCCCATTAAAGATTTATATATAGACTCTGTTCCTATTAATCCTAGAGTAAATATACCTATTATACATATCAAAGATATATCTTTCTTCACTACCATTGCTGCAATAATTACTAATATGAAAATCAAATAAGCATAGTGCAGAGCTGTTAATTCTATAATCATTGGTATCCCTCCTCATAAAAAAATGTATATTATTAGATTATGCGGGAGATATAAAGTTAGTTACTTAGGGATAACCAGTGTTATTTTCTTCCTATTAAATTTAAAAAACAAAAGACTGCACATTAAGTACAGTCTTTATCTCATTCTTTCTTTTAATTCTCTGTCTATATCTCTCTTAGCAGACTTTTCTGCTATAGAATTTCTCTTATCGTAATCTTTCTTACCTCTAGCTACTCCAAGTGCCATCTTTACTCTTCCTTTTTTTAAATACAAGCTTAAAGGTATTAGCGTAAATCCTTTTTGAGCTGTATATCCAAGTAAAGTAGCTATTTCTTTTTTATGAAGAAGTAATTTTCTTTCCCTTAAAGGATCTTTATTAAATATATTGCCTTTTTCATAAGGGCTTATATGCATACCTGATATGAATATTTCTCCGTTTCTAATCTGTGCATAACTCTCTTTTAAGTTTGCCTTACCTGCTCTAATAGATTTAACCTCTGTTCCAACAAGTACCATACCAGCTTCGAATACTTCATCTATAAAATAATCATGATGTGCTTTCCTATTTTGCGCTAGGGTAGTATTCTTATTTTCTTTCCCCATATTAACACCTACTTCACATTACTAGTTTGTGGCATTATTTTACACCATACTTATCTACAAGTCAAGAAATTTACAACTAATTGCTTTTACTTAAAAAGGAAAGTGGATAATTTCCACTTTCCATCTCTAACTATATATAAGTTTGTATTTCATTAATTAAATGTTCTTCTTTTATAGCTTGTTGTATTTCTTCTTCAGTAAGCTTTACAAAACTAGTCTTTGGAAGTTCATCTACAGCTTCTTCTTCGGTTTCTTCTTTAACTATATCAAAGTATATATCATAAGAACCCATATCAACTTTTGAAACTTTTATTCTTATTTCATCACCTAGTCTATATTGCTTCTTAGTTCTCTCTCCAATTAAGCATAGATGTTCTTCATCATATACATAGTAGTCATCATCCATATTACTTATATGAACTAATCCTTCTACTGTATTTGATAATTCAACGAACATACCAAAGTTTGTTACTGAAGATATTATACCGCTATATTCTTCCCCAATTCTTTCACTCATATATTCAGCTTTCTTTAAATCATCAACTTCTCTTTCAGCTTCTACTGCAAGTCTTTCCATGTCTGAAGATTGAGCTGCTGCTACTTCAACAGCTTTTTCTAACTCTTTAAATCTGCTATCATCTACAATACCAACTAAAGACTCTTTAATGATTCTATGAATAATTAAGTCTGGATATCGTCTTATTGGTGATGTAAAGTGACAATAATATTTTGCCGCAAGTCCAAAATGACCCACAGATTCTGGAGAATATCTAGCTTGTTTTAAAGAACGTAATAGAAGTGTATTAACTACTACTTCTTCTTTTTTTCCTTTTACTTCTTCAACTATTTGTTGAAGAGCCTTTGGATGAATATCATTACTTGCTTTTATGAAGTATCCTAAATTGTAAGCAAAAGTTCTAAACTTTTGAAGTTTTTCTTCATCTGGATCTTCATGAATTCTATAAACAAATGGAAGCTTAGTCCAGAACATATGCTCTGCTACAGTTTCATTACATACAAGCATAAATTCTTCTATTATTTTATTTGCAACAGCTCTCTCATAAGGTTTTATATCTATCGGCTTTCCAGTTTCATTTAATATTATCTTACACTCTTGGAAATCAAAGTCTATAGCTCCTCGTTTTGATCTCTTCTTATTAAGGATTTCAAATAGTTCCTCCATAGCTTTAAAGTCTTCATATAGATAATTATATCTTTCTATAAGTTCTTCATCTTTATCTCTTAAAATTTTAGTTACATCTGTGTAAGTCATTCTTTCATTAGTTCTTATTACACTTTTTGTAATTTTATAATCTACAACCTTACCTTGGTCGTTAATTTCCATGAAACAAGACATAGTAAGTCTATCTACTTTAGGATTTAAACTACATATTCCATTAGATAATTCTTTTGGAAGCATAGGTATAACTCTGTCAATTAAATAAACAGAAGTTCCTCTTTTCAATGCTTCTTTGTCTAGCGGATTCTTCTCCTTTACATAGTGAGATACATCCGCAATATGAACTCCTAAATAATAGTTTCCGTTAGAAAGCTTTTGTATAGATACTGCATCGTCTAAGTCCTTTGCATCCTCTCCGTCTATAGTTACCATCTTCATATCTCTTAAATCTTCTCTGCCATTATACTCATCAGCTGGTATCTCATTAGGAATATTTTGAGCAAAAGTTTGAACCTTTGGTGGAAACTCTTCTGGAAGTTTAAATTTCTTTATAATAGTTAAGATATCTATTCCTCTATCGCCTTTTTTACCTAATATTTCTGTAACTTTTCCTTCTGGATTTCTTCTCTTCTCAGGCCAATCTGTTATTTCTACTATTACTATATCTCCATGTGTTGCTCCGTTAGCATGTTCTGCAGGTACAAATATATCTTGTTGTATTCTTCTTTCTTCAGGAATTACAAATCCAAAAGTTTTATTTTCCTCGTAAATTCCTATAATTGTCTTATTTACTCTTTCAGTAACTCTAACTATTTCTCCCTCACGTTTTTTGCTCTTATTTTCTTCCTTTAAAACTTTAGCAAGTACTCTATCTCCATGCATAGCTCCATTCATAGAAGAAGATACAACAAAAATGTCTGCACCACCTTCATCTGGTATAACAAATCCAAAACCTCTTGGATGCCCTTGAAGTCTTCCTGCTACAAGACCCATTTTTTCTGGAAGTCCATAAAGATTTGCTCTATTCTTAACTACACTTCCTTCTTTTTCCATAAACTTTAATATATCTTTAAAATCTTTTATTTCGCTCTTATTGATTCCAAAAGATGATGCTAGTTCATTTATGTCCATGGGCTTATATGCTTGTTCTCTCATAAAGTCTAAGACTGCATTTTTTATGTTCATTTTCACTCCTCCTATAACATCATATGTTTATATAAAGCCTTTTTATAAACAATTTATTATATTTTTTGCTATTATCATAAATAGTATTCACTATATTATCTTTAATACACAATATTATGTTATGTATATAGTAACCTAATTAGATTTACAAGTCAAACTATGGATTTAATACTATAATTTTCTTAAATAACATTTAAAATTCTATCTATAAAACAAAGATATGTAATCCTCAATAGAACTACATATCCTTTAGCTTATTAAAATATATTAATGAAACTTCCTAGAAAAGTTGATGTCTTATCTATTTAAAAAGATTTAATAGTATTCCACCATTATTTGCTATAACTGTTGCAAATACTAATGATACTATAGTCATTAATTTTATTAAAATATTCATAGCTGGACCTGATGTATCCTTGAACGGATCTCCTACTGTATCTCCAACTACTGCTGCTTTATGAGCATCGCTACCTTTTCCACCATGAGCTCCACCTTCAATGTACTTTTTAGCATTATCCCATGCTCCACCAGCATTAGCCATCATTATAGCCATAAGAACTCCAGAAGCTACAGCTCCACCAATAAGCCCTCCTAAAGCTTCAGCTCCTAGAAGCATTCCTACTGCAAGCGGTGCAACTATTGCAAGTACTCCAGGAATCATCATTTCCTTTAATGCTGCTGTTGTTGATATATCAACACATTTTTTATAATCCGGCTTTCCTGTGCCTTCCATAATTCCAGGTATAGTCTTAAACTGACGTCTTACCTCTTCAATCATTTCATTTGCAGCCTTTCCTACTGATTCCATAGTTAGTGCTCCAAATAGGAAAGGTAACATCGCTCCTATTAAAACACCAACTAAAGTAACAGGTGTTAAAAGGTTGATTGCAGTAAGATTAGTTGCTTGTGCATAAGATGCAAATAGTGCTAATGCTGTAAGTGCTGCTGAACCTATAGCAAATCCTTTTCCAATAGCTGCTGTAGTGTTTCCAACTGAATCTAGTTTATCTGTTACTTTTCTAACACTTGGATCTAATCCAGACATTTCAGCAATACCACCAGCATTATCTGCAATAGGGCCATAGGCATCAACTGCTACTGTAAGTCCAGTAGTTGATAACATTCCAACTGCTGCAAGAGATATTCCATAAAGCCCCATATTAATATTACTTGCTCCACCCATTATATAGAAGGAAAATAATACTCCAACTGATATACATAATATAGGTAACATAGTTGAATACATACCAGTAGCAAAACCTGAAATTATAGTTGTAGCTGCCCCTGTTTCAGATTGTTTTGCGATTCTCTTTACATGTTTATATTCATCTGCAGTATAAATTTCTGTAATTTTACCAATTACTATTCCTACTATTAAACCTGATAGTATAGCTCCAAAAGCCTTATAATCTCCAAATGTCTGTTTACTTAATACTACTGATCCTATAATTACGAGTATTCCACCTATATATGTTCCTGTATTTAATGCCTTTTGAGGATTATCATTTTTACTATTTCTTGCAAATACTGCTCCTATTATAGATGCCACTATTCCAATAGCTGATAAAATAAGTGGGAAAGCAATTTTTCCCTTTTCACCTGTGAATAAAAAGAATCCTAAAGTAAGAGCTGATATTATAGAACCGACATAAGATTCAAATAAGTCTGCACCCATTCCAGCAACATCTCCAACATTATCTCCAACATTGTCTGCAATAACTGCTGGATTTCTTGGGTCATCTTCTGGTATTCCTGCCTCAACCTTTCCAACAAGGTCTGCTCCAACGTCTGCTGCCTTTGTGTAAATTCCTCCACCTACACGAGCAAAAAGGGCTATAGAACTTGCTCCTAGTCCAAAACCAGTTATAATACTAATCTCATCTCCGAAAATCATATATAGTATTGTAAGTCCTAATACACCTAGTCCTACAACACACATTCCCATAACAGCTCCACCTGAAAATGCAATTTTCAAAGCTTTACTTTGTCCATGATGTGCTGCTTGAGCTGTTCTTACATTTGCTTTAGTTGCTACAGTCATTCCAAAGTAACCTGATAGAATAGAAAATAAAGCTCCAAAAACAAAACATATAGCTGTTTTATAATCAATAGCTATAAGTATAATAACTGCTATAGCTATTATAAAAGCTGTTAAGTACTTGTATTCCCTCATTAAAAAAGCCATGGCTCCTTCATGAATGTACCCTGCTATTTCTTTCATTCTTGCATTTCCTGCATCTTCTTTAGTAATACTTACACTTAATACAAATGCAAAAATTAGTGCTAAAACCCCACATATTATTGGCAAATATAAATTCATTTTTTACCCTCCTCTGCATATAGATAATTTTTTTTAAATGAACCCGTATTGTAACAGGCTTATTTATATTCTATTAGCTTAACTTAAAGTTTAGTATAAATTTATGTAAAAAAAAAAGCCGCACAAATACCTTTATCGGATCTATACGTCTTTCTACATTCTAGTATACTCTTTTAAATTATATATATGTACTATCTTAGTATAGTTAAAAGCGATGTTATAATTGCAAAACCTACAGCTAAAAAAACTGTTAACTTAGATAAGAAAGCTTCGTAAGTTTTAGTCTTATTTTTTGAATAAAAGGTTTCTCCACTAGAAGATATTAAATTAAATCCGTCCGCTTTTCCTGGCTGTTTTAATATAGTAACTATAAGCGCAACTGCTATTATTATCTGAACGATTTGTAAAGCTCTAATCAAAAAAATGCACCTCCAATGTTTTATGTTTCATCACACGTTTACTTCATTATAAATATTTTATCATATGCATTATGTAATTACAATAAAAGCCTGCAACTTAATAATTGCAGGCTTTTATTGAATTTAAATTTAATTTACTATCTTTTTATATTGAAGAATGTATTAATTCCTCTATATTCTCCCATACCATTTAACTCTTCTTCAATTCTTAATAATTGATTGTACTTAGCAACTCTTTCGCTTCTTGCTGGTGCTCCTGTTTTGATTTGTCCTGCATTAACTGCAACAACTAAATCAGATATTGTAGTATCTTCTGTTTCTCCTGATCTGTGTGATACTACTGCAGTATATCCAGCTCTTGCTGCCATTTCTATTGTATTTAAAGTTTCAGTTAATGTTCCTATTTGGTTAAGCTTGATAAGAATTGAATTACCAACTCCTCTTTCAATTCCCATTGAAAGTCTTTCAGTGTTAGTAACGAATAAATCATCTCCAACTAACTGAACTTTTTTACCTAACTTATCAGTTATTAACTTCCAGCCTTCCCAATCTTCTTCAGCCATACCATCTTCAATAGAGATTATTGGATACTTTTCTGCTAAGTTAGCATAGTAGTCAACCATCTCAGCTGGTGTTAAAGTTCTTCCTTCTCCCTTTAATTCATACATCTTAGTTTCAGAGTTATAGAATTCAGAAGATGCTGGGTCTAACGCTATAAATATTTGCTCTCCTGCTTTATATCCTGCTTTTTCAACTGCTTCTAATATAATTTGGATAGCTTCTTCGTTGCTATTTAGGTTTGGTGCAAATCCACCTTCATCACCTACACCAGTTGATAAGCCTTTGTTTTTTAATATAGTTTTTAATGTATGATATATTTCTGCACACATTCTTAAAGCTTCTGAGAAAGATTCAGCTCCTACTGGCATTATCATAAATTCTTGTAAATCTACGTTATTATCAGCATGAGAACCACCATTTAATATATTCATCATAGGAACTGGAAGAACTTTAGCATTTACTCCACCTATGTATTGATAAATACTAATTCCTAAATAATCAGCAGCAGCTCTTGCACAAGCAAGGGATACTCCAAGCATTGCATTTGCTCCAAGCTTACTTTTGTTTTCTGTACCATCAAGTTCTATCATAACTTTATCAATAGCAACTTGATCAAATGCATTCATTCCTACTAACTCTTCAGCTATTAAGTCATTTACATTATCTACTGCATTTTGAACGCCTTTTCCTAAATAAACTGATTTATCACCATCTCTTAATTCTACTGCTTCAAATATTCCAGTTGATGCTCCAGATGGAACTGCTGCTCTACCTACTGTACCATCTTCGAGTTCTACTTCCACTTCTACTGTTGGATTTCCTCTTGAATCTAGTATTTGTCTAGCATACACGTCTACTATTTCTACAAAAGTCTTCATTAAAAATCTCCTCCTAAAAATCACATTGAATTTATATGTAGTAGATAACATAATCAAAACAGTTATCTACTGATATACCTTAATTTTAAAGTTAAACTCATAAAATTATCTAAATAGAGTTCTTCCTGTCATTTCCTTTGGAATTTCTAATCCCATTTCTTCAAGTATTGTTGGAGCAATATCCGCAAGGACTCCTCCCTCTCTCAACTCTTTTCCTTCTGTATCTTTTGATACATATATAAATGGAACTGCATTTATAGTATGAGCTGTCATAGGTCCACCTGTGGAATAATCTATCATTTGTTCAGAATTACCGTGGTCAGAAGTTATAAATATTGAGCCATTTCCCTCTAGTATTTTATCCACAATCTTTCCTAAACATTCATCCACAGTCTCAATAGCTTTAACAGCTGCTTCTACAACTCCTGTGTGGCCCACCATATCTGGATTTGCAAAGTTCAGTATAATAGTATCATATACATCAGAATCTATTCTATTTATTACTTTTTCAGTCATTTCATAGGCACTCATTTCTGGCTTTAGATCATAGGTTGCAACCTTTGGTGAAGGTATTAAAACTCTATCTTCATTAGCATAAGGTTCCTCTATTCCTCCATTAAAAAAGAAAGTTACATGAGCATATTTTTCTGTTTCTGCTATTCTTAACTGTTTTTTGCCAAGTCCAGCTAAATATTCACCTAAGGTGTTTTTATATGAGGTTGGACCAAAAGCAACATGAACATTTTCTAGAGTCTTGTCATACTCAGTTAATGTTATAAATGTTAAATCTAGATTTTCTCTTTTAAAACCTTCAAATGCTTTGTCATTTATCGCTCTAGTCATTTGTCTTGCTCTATCTGGTCTAAAATTGAAGAATATAACAGAATCACTATCCTTTATTGTTGCTGTAGGCTTATCACCATTTAATATTACAGTTGGAAGTACAAATTCATCTGTTTTATTATCGTGATAAGATCTTTGTACAGCCTCTTTTGCACTTACTTCATTTTCACCTTTACCTAATACCATTGCTTCATAGGCTAACTGAGTTCTTTCCCACCTATTATCTCTATCCATAGCATAGTATCTTCCTGATAGGGTAGCAATACTACCAACACCTAGCTCATGCATATAGCTTTCTAACTCTTCTATATAGCTTGGAGCAGAGTCTGGCGGTGTATCTCTTCCATCTAAAAATGCATGTACATACACTTTTCTTATTCCCTGCTCAGCAGCAAAAGAAATCAAACCTTTTAAATGGTCTATGTGTGAATGTACTCCTCCATCTGATAATAGTCCTAAAAGATGTAGCGATGAATTATTTAGTTTAACATTATTAATAGCTTTTAATAGAGTTTCATTTTGTGATAACTCTCCGTCCATTATAGCCTTTGTTATTCTAGTTAAAGCTTGATATATTATTCTTCCCGCTCCTATGTTCAAATGTCCTACCTCTGAGTTTCCCATTTGTCCATCTGGAAGTCCCACAGATAATCCACTTCCACCTATTGTAGTATATGGATAAGTGCTTGAGAGTCTATCATAATTAGGTTTACTAGCTAATTTAACAGCATTTCCGTCATCATGGTCCGATATACCAAAACCATCCAGAATAGCTAGCATTACAGGTTTTTTGCCCATTTTTTCACCCCCAAAAGTCTGCAAATAAGAATTTTACAAAGTAAAATTCTTATTTACTTATCATAATTTACTATTGCAGCAAACTCTTCTGCTTTAAGTGCAGCTCCTCCTATGAGTCCTCCATCTATATTAGTTTTACCCATTTGTTCCTTTATAGTTGAAGGTTTAACAGAACCACCATATTGGATTCTTATCTTTTCAGCAGTATCAGAACCAAACATTTTTCCTACAATACTTCTTATAAATCCTATAGTTTCATCTGCTTGTTCTGCTGTAGCTGTTTTTCCTGTTCCTATTGCCCATATCGGCTCATAAGCTATAACCGATTTTTCTACTTTCTCTTTTTCAAGTCCTGCTAAATCAAGCTTTACTTGCTTTGCTAGTACTTCTTCAGTTATATTTGCTTCTCTTTCTTCAAGTGTTTCTCCAACACAAAGTATTGGAATTAGATTGTATTCAAAAGCCTTTTTCATCTTTTTATTTAAGTCTTGATCATTCTCTCCAAAGTATTGTCTTCTCTCACTATGGCCTAAAATAACATATTGAATTCCCATTTCTTTTAGCATAACTGGGGAAATCTCTCCAGTAAAAGCTCCACTCTCTTCAAAGTGCATATTTTGAGCCCCAACCATTATGTTTGTTCCTTCTGTAGCTTTCTTTACTAAATCTAAATATATAGCTGGTGGACAAACTACTACTTCACAAGTAGCATCAGCAACTAATGGTTTTAACTCATTTACAAGTTTAGTTGCTTCATCCATAGTATTATTCATTTTCCAGTTCCCTGCAATAATAGCTTTTCTCATATTTACTCCTCCATCTTCCACTTATTATCTATCTTTAAGTGCTGTAATTCCTGGTAATTCTTTTCCTTCTAGAAATTCAAGTGATGCTCCACCACCTGTTGATATATGAGTCATTTTATCTCCAAAGCCCAGTATATTTACTGCTGCTGCACTATCTCCTCCACCTATTATGGTAGTTGCATTTACCTCTGACATAGCTTTAGCTACAGCTATAGTTCCTTTTGCAAAGTTTGCAAATTCAAATACTCCCATAGGACCATTCCATATTACTGTTTTAGCTTCTTTAATTGCATCACTAAATAGTTCTGCACTCTTTGGTCCTATATCTAATCCTTGATGATCTGATGGAATATCTCTTCCTTCTGATGTTTTTGGCTCTGCATTTTCATCAAATCTATCAGCATATATTACATCAATAGGCAGTAATATTTTTACTCCCTTTTCTTCTGCTTTACTCATCATTTCTTTAGCATAGTCTATCTTATCTTCTTCTAGAAGTGACTTACCTATTTCATGACCTAAAGCTTTTAAAAATGTGTAAGCCATTCCTCCACCAATTATTAGAGTATCTACTTTATCTAATAGATTATTTATAACTCCTAATTTATCTGATACCTTTGCTCCTCCAAGGATTGCAACGAAAGGTCTTTCTGGATTTTCTACTGCCTCACCAAGGAACTGTAATTCCTTTTGAATTAAATATCCGCAAACTGCTTCTTCTACAAAACTTGCTACACCAACAGTTGAACAGTGTGCTCTATGGGCTGTTCCAAAAGCATCATTTACAAATATTTCTGCTATAGATGCAAGTTCTCTTGAAAAGTTTTCTTCATTTTTAGTTTCTTCTTTTCTATATCTTGTATTTTCTAATAAAACTACATCTCCATTATTCATCTTTGATATAGCATTTTTAGCTTCTTCTCCAATTACATTACTATCTGCTGCAAATACTACCTCTTTATTTAACATTTGTGAAAGTCTCTTAGCTACAGGTGCTAAAGATAATTCAGGTTTTGCTTCTCCCTTTGGCTTACCAAGATGCGAACAAAGAATAACTTTTGCTCCTTGTTCTATTAAATATTTAATTGTAGGCATTGCTCCTACTAATCTATTCTCATCTGTTATTACTGCATCTTTAAGTGGTACATTAAAATCACATCTAACTAGTACTCTCTTACCTTCTAATTGTACTTCCTCAACAGTTTTCTTATTTAATTTCATAATTATACTCCCTTCATAATTTAAAGTATAAATCAAAGCATACTAAATCATTATAATACTAAATTGGAATAATATCAAAATATTTGGCAAACTAGAATATTTTATTATAAGTTTAAATTTTGCTTAATCTATGTAGTTGCCTAACTTCTACTCTAATTAAAGTTTTTAATATTTCAGCCTAGCCTCATGTTTATTATTGTACACCGTTTTTAATTTATTTATTATGATCACTAGATATTAGTGGGGGGGGTCTTTTTAAGTCCCTTATATATTTTCAGAGTCCCACTTTATTATAGTATAAATTTCCATAAATTTAAATAGTTATTTAATAAAAAAATGATTTTATGAATAATCTTAACTGTTTTATTGACATTCATATACTATAATTAATACAATATACTTAATAAGAAAAGCTAAATTTCAAATACTTAGAGAGTAGTCTTTAATTATTTGTTTATGCAAATACTAACCTAATAGAAAAGAGTATTCTAATCTAAAAGGAACTATAATTTATAAACATATCTATGGCTTTGAAAATATCAAAGCCTTTCTGTTATGTAAATTAAACTTTCCCATTTAGGAAAGTTTTTTTATTTTTAAAACCTATGTCTAAATACGATTAGTAAGTTAATAATTATATATTTGTTATTTAAGGAGGAAATATAGTGAAAAAGATTGGTGTAATAAGTGCTATCTTAGAAGAACCAAAACAATGTCAACAAGAATTCAATGAAGTTGTCTCTTCTTTTAAAGGTATTATTAAGGGTAGAATGGGTATTCCTTTTGAAGAAAACGGAATAGCCGTAATATGTATTACTGTAGTTGGAAGTTTAGATGAAATAAATAGTCTTACAGGAAAACTGGGTAATATTGACCATGTTACAGTCAAAACATCAATATCCAAAAAAGAGATATAAGCTATGAAAAATTTAATTGATAAATTATACAAAGACAATTACTTAGAGAGACAAGAACTTCTCCACTTACTTAATGGTATGAGTAAGGATGATAAAGACTATTTACTAATTAAATCTCATGAAACTAGAGTTAAGCACTATGGGAATGTAGTATACCCTAGAGGTCTTATCGAATTTACTAATTACTGTAATAAGAACTGTATTTATTGTGGTATTAGAACTTCAAATAAAAATGCTGATAGATATAGATTATCTTTAAATGAAATTTTAAGTGCTTGTGAAGAGGGGTATATGTTAGGATATAAGACTTTTGTTCTTCAAGGTGGAGAAGATAGTTATTATACTGATGAGAAAATTGTTGAAATAGTAGAAATGATAAAGTCTAAATTTCCCGATTGTGCTATAACTCTTTCCATAGGCGAAAAGTCCTATGAATCTTATAAAAAGTATTATGATGCTGGTACAGATAGATATCTTTTAAGACATGAAACTGCAACTAAAGAGTTGTATGAAAAATTACATCCTGGCATGAGTTTCGAAAATAGAATAAGATGCCTAAAAGATTTAAAGAATATTGGATATCAAGTTGGAGCTGGATTTATGGTAGGCCTCCCTGGACAGAGTAATGCTGACTACGTTAATGACCTACTCTTCCTAAAAGAACTTCAACCTGAAATGGTAGGAATAGGACCATTTATACCTCAAAAATATACTCCCCTTGGAAAAGAGGAAGGGGGAACAGTTGAGGATACTATAGTCTTACTAGCTCTTATTAGATTACTACTACCTGAGGTTTTGCTTCCTGCCACTACTGCCCTTGGAAGTATAGACCCACTTGGAAGAGAAAAAGGCTTAAAAGCAGGTGCAAACGTAGTAATGCCAAATTTATCTCCTACAGAGGTTAGGTCAAAGTATGCTTTATATGATGGAAAAATCTGTACAGGTGATGAAGCTGCCGAATGCAGAATGTGTATTGAAGGTAGAATAAAAAGTGCTGGTTTTTCTCTTGAGATGTCTAGAGGAGATAATAAGTTATGGAGGAGAAAATGATATGTTTATTGATCACGAATATATATATAGTTTATTAAATGAAGCTAAAAATGCTAAAAAATTAGAGGTACAAGAAGTTTTAGATAAAGCTAAAGAAAAAAAAGGATTATCCCATAAGGATATAGCAACACTTCTTCAAGTTGAAGATAAAGACCAATTAGAGGAAATGTACACAATAGCAGGTGATATAAAAAAATCTATCTACGGAAATAGAATTGTTATGTTTGCTCCCCTTTATGTAAGTGATTACTGCGAAAATAACTGTGTATACTGCGGATATAAGAAAAATAATACTTTTCCTAGAAGAAAACTAACAAGAGAAGAAATCCAAGAAGAGGTTAAAATCCTTGAGAAGATGGGACATAAAAGACTTGCATTAGAGGCAGGAGAAGATCCTGTAAATTGCAATATTGATTATATACTAGATTGTATAGATGATGTATATAGTGCTCAAAATGATAATGGCGTAATTCGACGAATAAACGTAAATATTGCAGCTACTACTGTTGAAAATTATAAAAAGTTAAAAGAAGCGAAGATAGGAACTTATATACTATTTCAGGAAACCTACCATAAGCCAACTTATGAAAAAATGCATCCTAATAGCATAAAAGGAGATTATGAATATCATTTAACTGCCTTTGATAGAGCTATTACAGGTGGCATTGATGATGTAGGGGCAGGAGTACTCTTCGGACTTGCTGATCCTAAATTTGAAGTTCTAGGTCTAATGCTTCACAACGAACATCTCGAGAAAAAATTCGGTGTTGGTTTTCATACAATATCTATGCCAAGACTAAAAAAAGCTGAAGGTAATGATTTAAATCAATTTCCACATCTAGTAACCGACGAACTCTTTAAAAAGCTTGTAGCAATCATTCGTATAGCTGTACCTTTTACAGGTATTATTATGTCTACAAGAGAGACAGCACAAATGAGAAGAGAAGTTATAAAATATGGAGTTTCTCAATTTAGTGCTGGCTCTAGTGTAGGGGTTGGTGGGTACAGAGAAAGTCAAAATGGAAATAATATAGGTCAATTTGAAAAGGGTGATAACAGAACTCCTATGGAAGTTTTAAAAGAACTAATAGATAGCAAATATATACCAAGTTATTGTACAGCATGTTATAGAAAAGGCAGAACTGGTGATAGATTTATGAGTCTTGCAAAATCAGGACAAATTCAAAATGTATGTACTCCAAACGCCCTTATGACATTAATGGAATTTTTAATGGATTATAGTGATGAAGAACTTTATAAAAAAGGTGAAGCCTTAATTCAAGAAGAATTAAAAAAGATTCAAAGAGAAGATATTAGAAACTTAACATCGGATAATATAGAAAAAATTAAAAATGGCGAAAGAGATTTATATATATAAATAGGAGGTAATATGAATACTACACCAAATGCTAATAGAACACATATTGGAATCTATGGTAAAACTAATTCCGGTAAATCATCCTTATTAAATGCAATTATAGGGCAAGATATTTCCTTAGTATCTGAAATCAAAGGAACTACTACAGATCCTGTAAGTAAAGCTATGGAACTTATCCCCTTTGGCCCTGTTCTTTTTATAGATACAGCTGGTCTTGATGATGTCAGTGAACTTGGCGAACTTAGAGTAAAAAGAAGTCTTAAAACTCTTCAAAAGATAGATTTCGCTATTTACGTTGTGGATATAAATGATATAGATGAGGATAATTATAAAGAAACTGTGGATAATTTTAAGAAACATGGGATATCTTATATGATTGTCATAAATAAAGTTGATACAGCTGAGGAGAAAACTATAAATCTAGCTAAACAGAAATTTGATAATGCTGTTTTTGTTTCTGCAAAAGAAGAAGAAAATATACTCTTCTTAAAAGATGAACTAATTAAAAGACTTAAAGAAGATGATAAAGAAGAAACCATATTAGGGGATTTAGTTCCTTATAACGGAAAGGTTATTATGGTAGTACCCGTAGATTCTGAAGCTCCAAAAGGAAGACTTATCCTTCCTCAAGTCCAGCTTATACGCGATTGCTTAGATCATGGAATAAAGAGTTATGTGGTGAGAGATACAGAACTTGAATATGCCCTACAAGATATTAAAGATATTGATTTAGTGGTAACAGACTCCCAAGCTTTTAAAAAAGTAAGTGAACTTGTACCTAAGAATATAAAACTAACTAGCTTTTCTATACTGTTCGCAAGACATAAGGGAGACTTAAAATCCTTCACTAATGGAATATCAAAAATAAAAGATTTAGATGAAGACTCTAAGATTTTAATATCTGAAAGCTGTACTCATAACACTTCTCACGAAGATATTGGAAGAGTTAAAATACCTAAATTAATAAACAAACATGTAGGAAAAGAACTTAACTATGAATTTAAGATGGGTCCTGATTTTCCAGAGGATATTGAAAAATATGATTTAGTAATTCACTGTGGGGCATGTATGGTAAATAAAAAAACAGTTCAAACAAGAATAGATATATGCGAAAGAAACAAGGTCCCCATTGTAAACTATGGAGTTCTCCTAGCATTTCTTACAGGAATCCTAGATAGATCTCTAGATATATTTAATATATAACCTAACTATAAAAAAGCATTGTTTTGACAATTTGTCAAAACAATGCTTTTACTATTAGAATACTAATAATTATAATCTATCTGCAACGTACTTAGCTAAATCAGCAAGTCTGTTTGAATATCCTGATTCATTGTCATACCAAGAAATAACCTTAACCATTCTTGGTCCTATAACCATAGTTGATAATGCATCAATTATAGAAGATCTCTCGTCTCCTCTGTAATCAATTGATACTAGTGGCTCTTCACTGTATCCTAAAATTCCTTTTAATTTTCCTTCTGCTGCATTCTTGAACGCTGCATTAACTGATTCTACAGTAACATCTTTTGATAGAGTACATACAAGATCAGTTACAGAAACTGTTGGTGTTGGTACTCTCATAGAGAATCCATTTAATTTTCCTTTTAATTCTGGTAATACTAATGCAACTGCTTTAGCAGCTCCTGTAGTTGTAGGAACCATTGATTCAGCTGCTGCTCTTGCTCTTCTTAAATCTTTATGCGGAGCATCAAGTAATCTTTGGTCTCCTGTATATGAGTGAATTGTAGTCATTAATCCTTCTACTATTCCAAATTCCTCATGAAGAACCTTAGCAAATGGTGCTAAACAGTTTGTTGTACATGAAGCGTTTGATATTATATTGTGATTTGTTGCATCATACTTATCTTCATTAACTCCCATAACTATTGTAATATCTTCACCTTTAGCTGGTGCTGATATAAGTACTTTTTTAACAGTTCCTTGTATGTGATCTTTTGCCTTATCTGCATCAGTGAATATTCCTGTACATTCTAGAACAATTTCTGCTCCAGTGCTGCTCCAGTCTATATCTTTAGGGCTTCTTTCAGCAAATATTTTTATTTCATTTCCATTTACTACTATAGATTTTTCCTTTGCTTGTATGTCTCCATTAAATATTCCATATAATGAATCATACTTTAATAGATGAGCTAATGTAGCTGGGTCTGTTAAATCATTAATTGCAACTATTTGTAAATCCTCACTGTAATTGTTCACTAGTGCTTTGAATACATTTCTCCCTATTCTTCCAAATCCATTAATTGCCACTTTTTTCATTTAGATTACCTCCTAAAAATAAATATTTAAACTATTTTTATAGTCCTTAGCTATCCGTAGTAGTCTTCTCTTTTTTTATAATATTTATAATTTCTCTAGCAGCACCTTCGTCTGTTATAAGAATATTATTAGTATTATACCTTTGAACTGATATAATAGCCTTAGCCTTACTTTTTCCTCCAGCTATAGCTATTAGTTTTTTTATCTTTTTTGTATCCTGGCTTTTTATTCCTGCGGTGGGAGTAGAAAAGACTATTTCTCCATGAGGATTAAAATAACATCCAAAAGCTTCTCCTACTGCATTATTATCTTTAAGCTTACGTATTTCTTCTTCCTTTAGCTTTCTTTTTAATGCCATCTCCTCAGCTTTTCCAATACCATATATTAAAATATTAGCTTTATGTATGCTCTCTACCACTTCTTTAATGCTTTCTTCATTTAAAATTTCAAATATTTCTGCATAATCTACGTTATCAATAAGTTGCAACATCTTATAATCAGCAGATAGTTTTTCAGCAAGTTTTGCAGCTAAAGTATTAGCTTGAATCTCCACATTTCTTCCAAGTCCTCCCCTTGCTGGAACAATTAGCACATCTTTATAATCGTTTATTTTTACCATATTGTCAACTATTTTTTTTATACTTAATCCTCCAGTTAAGGCTATTATAATCTTATCTTTTAGCATACTTTTTAGAAAATTCGCTGCGCTCTTCCCCATTTCTTCTAGGACAAGACCCTTTTCATCAACATCTCCTGGTACAATAATAATATCCTTCAAATTTAATTCTTTTTTTATAATTTCTTCCAATTCGCATAATCCTCTTAAATCATGAATAAATCCTTTTAAGTCATTTAAAACTTCCTTACCTTCATTTGTTACTTTTGTGCCATCAGAATTAATATCTATTAAACCTTGCTTCTTTAGAAAATCTAATTCCGTTCTTACAATTCTCTCTCCAATTGCTAGATAACTTGATAGCATTCTTCTACCGATAGGTTGATTATAATATATTGTTGTTAAGATACTGTATCTTTTATCTAGTAATTCTAATAATTCAGGAACAATTTTCTTCTGAGCTTCTAAAGCATAATTCAAAGAATCACCTCTTTGGACTAAAATAGTCCCATATATTAATTTATAGTCCCACTCTTATTATAATTCAGATATATTTGTTTTAAAAGAGTTTTTATGAAAAATAAGAAAATTATGGACATTTTTTTAATATTCAAAAAAATAAGAGAGAATTATTCCTCTCTCTTAGTATTCCTATAATACGTTTTTTTAAAACCGTTTTCGTTTACTTGATGATTTTATTCCAATCTCTTCTCTATACTTAGCAACAGTTCTTCTAGATATTTCTATGTTAATATCCTTTAGTAAGTCGCAGATTTTCTGATCTGACAATGGTTTACTTTTATCTTCTTTGTCAATTAAGTCATTTATTTCTTTTTTTATTATTCTAGTTGATATATCCTCAAAATTGTCGTTTCTTGATATCCCCGTTGTAAATAAGTCCTTAATTTTTATTGTTCCTTTATCTGTATGAATATATTTTTCTCTTATAGCTCTACTTACAGTAGACTCATGTATCTCTAAATCATCTGCTATCTCTTTCAAAGTCATAGGCTTAAGATATTCATCCCCTAAATTAAAATAATCTTTCTGTACTTCTACAATTTTTTTCAAAATATTGTATATTGTAGTTTCTCTTTGTGCAATACTTTTCATTAAAAATATAGCACTATTTAATTTATCTTTTACAAATCTTATTGTATCCTTATCTTTCTCATTATTAATAATTTGCCTATACAGTTGATTTATTCTTAATACAGGAATAGAATCATCATTCATAAAAATACAAACTTCTCCATCTATTTTCTTTATATAGGCTTCTGGAACTATATACCTGGTTTCTTCTCCTGTATAGAAGCCTCGAGATGGTTTGGGTTCAAGAGACTTTATAATATCACCGTAATCTTGAGCTTGACTTATACTTATGTTTAAACTTTTTGATATAATATTGTATTTATTTTCTGCTATAAGCTCTAGATATTTATCTACAATCTCATAAATATTTTTATCCTTAATTCCTTTTAAATGAAGCTGGATTCTTAGACATTCTTCTATATTCCTAGCCCCTATTCCATGTGGCTCTAAACTTTGTAAAATCTTTAATGCCTTCTTTGATAGCGATGAGGCTATACCTAGTTCTTTTTGTATATCTTCAATACTGTTACTTAAATATCCTCTGTTATCTATATTTTCTATTAAATACTTGCAAACAGATTTTATTTGCATATTTTCACTTAATTCTATTATTTGTTCAAACAAAAATTCTTTTAAAGACTTTTTAGCAATTATAAAATTTAATGGTGATACGTCCTCATCATTCTTATTATAATAAGCCCCATTACCATAGTCATCAAATTCAAGATGTTTTAATAATGCCTTATAATCAATTTCATCTTTTATTTTATCTTCTATTTTTTCTGCATTTTCGTCATTTTTTTTATTATACTCCGCATCTAGTACAGGATTTTCTTGAAGTTCTTTTTCTATATATTTTTGAATTTCTAAATTTGACATTTGAAGTAACTTCACAGATAATTGCATTTGTTGAGTCATAATTAACTTTTGTTCTTGAGTTAAGTTTAATTTGAATTCCATCTTCATTTTATCACCACTTTGTACATACTTATGTACATAAATTTAAACATAAAAACAATTTTAATTAAACTTTCTCTATATATGCTATACCACATGCATTAGGACCTGAGTGAGTCCCTACTACACATCCTGCTTCACATTCTATATAATTAATTGTTCTTTCTGTAAGTTCTCTTTGTAACACCGGAAATATATCTTCATTATAAATATGAAGCAATATACTTGTTTCTGTATTATCAAGATTATTGCTATCTAAATAATTCAAAATTGTTTTTATAGCTTTTTTAGTTCCTCTTACTTTATCTATAAGTTCCATTTTACCATTAATTACACCTAATATAAGAGTTATATTTAAAAACCCTCCTATTGTGGCTGCCGTTTTTGAGAGTCTTCCTCCCTTAACTAAGTTATCTAAACTTACAAATGCATAAGCACTTTTAACATGCGGTATGATACTTATAATATTTGTTTCAATTTCCTCTATACTAAGACCTTCATTCCTAAGTTCAGCTGCCTTTATTACAACAACACCTAGTCCTGCTGTTACATTTAAACTATTTATTACAATTATATCATCACTATCTGTCATCTCTTTAGCAATACATGCTGACTGATATGTACCACTCATTTTAGACGAAAGATGAATTGATATAATCTTATATCCCTCATCTAAATACTTTTTATATACTTCATAAAATCTTTGAGGATTAACTCCAGCGGTTGTTGGAAAAACATCTTCCTCATTTATTTTTCTTAAAAATTCTTTTATGTCTATTTCTACACCATCTAAATATTCTTCTTCTCCAAAATTTACTGTTAGAGGAATCACTTCTAAATCATATTTTTTAATAATTTCTTTATTGAGATCGCAGGTACTATCTGTTATTATCTTTATTTTTTCCATAGCTACACTCCTACTCCATTTGTGGATATCCTATTTGTCTTAAAGCCTCATAAACTACTATAGCTACGGTATTTGAAAGATTTAAAGACCTAGTTGTTGTATTTACCATTGGAACTCTAATTCTGTTTTCTTCATACCTGTCTCTAATATAATCAGGTAATCCTGAGGATTCCTTTCCGAAAACAATAAAGTCTCCTTCTTTATATTTTACTTGGTCGTGATGATATTTAGTACCTTTTGTAGTAGATAAGAACACTCTAGCATCTGGATACTTTGATATCATATCATCAAAAGACTCGTGGATTTCTAATTTAAGTTCCGGCCAATAGTCAAGACCTGCTCTTTTTACTTGTTTGTCATCTAATGTAAATCCTAAGGGTTTAATTAAATGTAATTTACAATTGGTTAGCACACATGTTCTTCCAATATTCCCTGTATTTTGAGGTATTTCTGGTTCAAATAAAATTATATTTAAATTACTTAATTCCACTTATTATTCCTCCCTCTCAAGTGATACATAATAAATATATTACCTTAATTGAAGAATAAGGTAAAGATTAAGTTCTTATAGAGCAAATTTTTCTATAGCTTTTGCAACCCCATCATTTTCATTTGTATCAGTTATATAATTTGCAGCTTCTTTTACACACCTAGCACCATTTCCCATAGCAATACCCATTCCTGCATATTCTATCATGGATAAGTCATTTTCTCCATCGCCAATACATATTACTTCATCTCTTGTTAATCCATAAAAATTCGCTAAAATCTCTACAGCATTTCCTTTAGATATACCTTTATTCATTATTTCAAAATTATCACTTAGTGAACTTACAACTTCAAATTTACCAAGTTGTCTTATTTCATCTCTTGCTTTAGAAAAACTATCTGTATTATTACTGATACAAATACATTTAAGTATTTCTCCATCTCTTTCCTCAAATACTTTCCTTAGATTTTCATTTACACATAATTGTATTTTCATTTCTTCCGGTAAATCTTGATTCATTTCTAGATAAGTGTACCCTTTTGGAAAGGGTGTTTTTGATATTATAGTATTAAAAGTATTATAGTAAAATTTAAAATCGTATTTTTCTATTATAGATAATATATCTTTACAATCTTCAATAGATATTGCTGACTTATATATAATTTCATCTCTATCTTTTTCTCTTATATACGCTCCATTTGCAGCTATAACAGGCGCCTCTATTTCCAAAAGTCCAGCATAATACTTTGCTGAAGTAAATAATCTTCCTGTAGATATAGCAACTCTGATTCCCTTATTATGAGCTTTTTTTATAGCTTCTTTATTCCTTTCTGTTAATTCTTTTTTATTATTCAACAATGTTCCATCCATATCTAAACAAATTAATTTATACGTCAATAGAATCTCTCCTTTATTAAAAAATTTTGTATTATCATTATAAAGTAAAAATAACTTTTAGTAAAAATGCTGATATAGTAAATACTATATCAGCATAAGATTTTATTTTTTTGTGCCCTTTTTTATTATTCCGTTTACAGGCACATAATAATCATTTGTAACAAGTTCTTTACTAATAAATTTTCCGCCTTCATATATATTTCTATAAGTTTTCACCCTATACCCCGTATATGGTTTTTTTACTACTTCTGTTTTACCTTCTAGCAAGTTTGGATCATCAATATACTTTATAATAGGCTCGACTTGACCATATATTTCTGTACTAATAGAATATGTTCTTTTATTTAAAGAAGAATTTGAATATATATTAAAATAAAGATGTTTATTGCTAGTATATCCTTGAATAAATATTGGATAATCGTATGAGTTCATGAATTTAAAATCAATATTTCCCCAATCTACTGTAGCATCAAGTCCAATTCCAACATAAGTTGATGGGAATGTATGATGTACTCTTTGAGTGGTTTTTATATTTCCTTGTAATATAGCATTATATAAAGTAGATGATACTTGACATATTCCTCCACCTACTCCTGAATCCAATTGTTGGTTCACAATTACTCCTGCCTCTTGGTATCCTCTTGCCTTTGTCCTTTCTCCAACTACTTCATTGAAGCTAAAGGAATCTCCAGGCATTAAAACTACTCCATTAATACTCTTTGTTGCTAAATCAATATTTGTAGATCTCGACGATGAAGATGTAGCAAAGCTTGTGGAGTATGAAGCAATTCTAGAATCTATGGATTTTAAAGCCTCCTCTGTTATTTTAGGTTTTGAAATCTTAATAGGTGCTTCTATTTCTATATCTTCTTCAAGATTTCTGTCTATTTCTGAGATAATAGTATTTTTAAGTTTATCACTCTCAAGTTCCATACCATTTTGGCTATTTGTTATATTAAATTTTCCATTTACCATTTGTATACTTGCATTTTTAGGTAACTCATTTATTTTCTTCTCAATACTTTTTATTATATTGTCAATAGGCTTATTATTATAAGATAATTTAAGGCTGTACTCTTTCTTAATTGGGCTTCTTATAGCTTTGAATTTAGAAATTATATTTAAATCCTTGCCATAGGATAAAGCTTCATCAACAGTTTCAATAATATTATACTGTGCATTTAACTCAGAGTAACTCATTTCATAAGTATTACTTGGAGTTTTAATACTTATCTTTTTATTTAAAATAGAATTTCCAAAACTATTTCTTAATATATTAATCGCTTCTTCCTTTGTTTTTCCCGACAAGTTAATGCCCTTTACTACTACACCTGGAAACATCACATTATTGTACTTTTCAATTGTAAAGTACGCATAACTTATAGACACTGAAGCTAAAAGCAAAATAACTGCAAACAACATTTTTTTTACTCTTTTTGCATTTTTTTGCTTAGTTTTATTTTTTTTTCCTCTACTCATCCTTTTCCCCCTCTTTCTCATATATTATACTACAAAACATTCTATAATTACATAAGAAAAGTATATAGCTTAATATGGTATATTTAACCTTAAAACAGAAGTATCCTTTATTTTAATACTTAAACTATTCATCTCTTAGTACTATATGTAATTTTAAGTCTGAATAAAAAGGATTTTAAGGATTTTTATGGAATATTGTATATAGTAATTTACTACTTAGTTTTTTAATCAAGGAGAGTTGATGTTCCATGATAAATGATCATAATACTTGTTTTAATGTGTTAAAAAATTTGCCTGTTCCTGTTATTGCACTAAATACATGTTGTGAAATTCAAAACATGAATATATACGCTGAAAATTTATTAAAAAAATTAGAGGTAAGTTTATTCGAAAATTCATATTGTGAAACTCCATTTATTCTAACTTATCTTAAACAACTTGTTCTAAATTTTATTAATAATGACTTAACTGAATGTACTTTTGACAAAAAAATAATCAGTGGTGATAAAGACCTGTATTTTCAAATAAAAATTAATAAAATATATAATTCCAATGATGATCTTGAAGTAATAATACTACTACTGTACGATATCACAGAACATAAAAGAATAGAACTAAGTTTAATTGAGCGTGAAAAGCAGCTTAATTCTATCTTCACGGCTCTTCCTGACATATATTTCAAACTTGATAAAGAGGGTACTTTTTTAGACTGTAAATCTCAAAATATAGATGATATGCTTGCTCCTCCTACTAAGTTAATAGGGAAAAATATAATAGATCTTCTCCCTAATCCTCTAGGACATGAACTAAAATCTTCTATAATAAAATCAATTAAAACAAAATCTTTAGTACTGTATGAATATGATTTAAATTTACCTAAAGGTTTGCAACACTTTGAGGCAAGAATAACTCCCTTCTCAGATAATGAAGCTATGGTTATATCAAGAAACATCACAAAGCGTAAACAAACTGAAGAAGAAATGTTAAAAATCGAAAAGCTAAACTCCATAGGAACCTTAGCTGGTGGCGTTGCCCACGACTTTAACAATATACTCACCATAATTCTTGGAAATATATCTATGTTAAAAACCTATAAAAATATTGATGAAAAAACAGAAAAAAAGTTATTAAATATAGAGAAGACTGTTTTTCAAGCCAAGGATTTAACCAAACAATTACTTACTTTTTCTAAAGGAAGTAATCCCCTAAAGAAAATAACTTATATAAATGTATTAATAAAGGAAACTGCTACACTAGCTCTATGTGGTACTAATGTAATGTGTAATTTAAATCTTCCTAATGATTTATGGCCTGTTGAAATTGATCCTGGTCAAATAAGCCAGGTAATAAGCAATTTAATTATAAACGCCTATCAAGCTATGCAAAATGGAGGAATTGTTACTGTTAAAGCCAGAAATGTAACCTTACTTGATAACGAAATTATAGGATTATCCTCTGGAAAATATATTAATATTTCTTTTAAAGATCAAGGTATAGGAATAGATGAAAGTAATCTTCTTAAGATATTTGATCCTTACTTCACTACAAAAAAAACTGGAAGTGGTCTTGGACTAACTTCTTGTTATTCCATTATAAAAAAACATAACGGACATATTATAGTTAAGTCAAAGCTAGGAAAAGGAACTGTATTTCAAGTATACTTACCAGCCTGTGAAGGGATTCCAATTGAAATGGAACAAATTTCACAATCAGTTTTCCATGGTGAAAATAAAATCTTAGTAATGGATGATGAGATTGAAATAAGAAAAGTAATAAGCTCTATGCTAAATCACTTAGGTTATAAAGTAGAGTTATCAAAAGATGGAGCTGAAGTCATAAAATTCTATGAGGATGCATTAAAACGCAATACCCCTTTTGATGCAGTAATTATGGATCTTACAATCCCAGGTGGAATGGGAGGAGAAGAGGCAATAAAACACCTTCTTAGAATTGACCCCGATATTAAAGCTATAGTATCAAGTGGCTACTCTGCTAGCAGTGTTATTTCCCACTATAAAGAGTATGGCTTTAAAGGAGTAATTAATAAACCCTATACTCTGGAAGAATTAAGTAAAGAACTAAATAAAGTATTAAAGCAGTTGTAATTAAACAACTGCTTTTTTCACTTCTTTAGCTACAGCCTCACAAACTCTTCTATCTAAGGCATCTGGGATGATATAATCTTCATTTAATTCTTCACTTTGTATAAGATCTGATATTCCCCTTGCAGCTGCAAGTTTCATATCTTCTGTTATTTCTTTTGATCGAATTTCAAGAGCTCCCTTAAATATTCCTGGAAATACCAAAACATTATTTATTTGATTTGGGAAATCTGATCTTCCTGTAGCCACTATCCTTGCACCTGCTGCTTTAGCTATATCTGGCATTATTTCTGGAGTTGGATTTGCCATAGCAAATATAATACTATCTTTATTCATAGACTTAACCATTATTTCATTTAATACATTAGGTCCAGAAACTCCAATGAAAACATCCTTATTATTTATGATATCTTTTAATGTTCCCTTTTTAAACTCCCTATTAGTAATCATGGATATCTCTCTTTGAGAGTCATTAAGCCACTCTTCCCCTTCAGCTATAGCTCCATTTTTATCACACATAATGATATTTTTAGCTCCAGCTAAAAGTAATAGTCTACATATAGAAATTCCAGCTGCACCAGCTCCATTTATGACAATTTCTACTTCCTCAAGTTTTTTATTTAGAAGTTTTAGTGAATTATATAATCCTGCTAAAACAACTACTGCTGTTCCGTGCTGATCATCATGAAAAACAGGAATATCTAGTTCTTCTTTAAGTCTTCTTTCTATATAGAAACATTCAGGTGCTTTTATATCTTCAAGATTAATTCCACCAAAAGATGGTGCTATTAACTTTACTGTTTCTATTATTTTATCAGGATCCTTTGTATCTAAGCATATAGGGAAAGCATTTATCCCCCCAAATTCCTTAAATAAAAGGGCCTTTCCTTCCATAACTGGTAGCCCTGCTTCAGGTCCTATATCTCCAAGACCGAGTACTGCTGTTCCATTGGTAACTACTGCAACAGTGTTTCCCTTCATTGTATAATCATATACTTTATTCTTATCTTCCTTTATTTCTAGACATGGTTCTGCTACCCCTGGCGTATACGCAAGAGATAAATCATATTTACTATTAATAGCTATCTTACTTGTTACCTCTATTTTTCCTGCATTTTCTTTGTGAATTTTCAACGCTTCTTCTTTAATGCTCAACTAAATCTCCCCCATAATTATTTATAGTTAATCTATTTCCTTACCCTTAAAGTATTCACAATAAGGAGCTACTGGACATTCTTCACATTGAGGTTTTTTTGCCTTACATATTTTTCTTCCATGCCATATAATATAATGGTGTGTATCACTCCATTTTTCTCTTGGTATGTTCTCCATAAGCTGATTTTCTACCTCATTAACATTATTTCCTTTTCCTATACCTATTCTGTTTGATACTCTAAACACATGAGTATCAACAGCAATAGCAGGAACCCCAAAAGCATTAGATAATACTACATTAGCAGTTTTTCTTCCCACTCCTGGAAGTTTAATTAATTCCTCCATAGTCTCAGGAACTTCACCCCTATAATGTGAAAGTAATATCTTAGAGGTTTCTAATATATTCTTACTCTTATTTTTGTATAATCCACAACTTTTTATTTTATTGCCTAATTCTTCTTCAGTCAAAGTTGTCATTTTTTCTGGATTATTATAGTCTGAGTATAAGTCCTTAGTTACTTTATTAACTCTCTCATCAGTACATTGAGCTGACAACATAGTAGATATTAATAACTCATAAGGACTTCTAAAATCTAACCCACATTTTGCACCCTTATATGTAGTTTCTAATATTTCTATAACTTTTTCTCTATGTTCTTTTTTCAAAGCTACCACCTTCATACTAATTTCATGTGACTTTACCATAATAAAGTATTAATCTTTATTGATATTATACCCTAATTTCAAAAATTTAAAAAGAGTACTAAAATTATTCTAGTACTCTTTTCTTTATATATTGCCCTAAAAAAGCACTTTATTTGTACTCACCTCTATAATCTTCTGGTAGAAGTGATGCTATACTTCCCATAATCAATGCTAAAACTCTATCTTCATACTCTTTTGCTGATTCATCTTGTCCTTTTACTGGAAGAGTGAATGCCTCACCTATATTTACATTAACATCTGCGTGATGAAATTTCTCCTTACTCATTTGTCCTTCTTGATTTATTGGCATAAGTTTTTCAGTTCCAGTCATACCTATTGGAATTATAGGAACCTTGCACATTTTAGTTATTAACACTATCCCCTTTTTAGCTTTAATCATTTTACCAGTTCTACTTCTTGTCCCTTCTGGAAATATAAGAACATTACCTCCAGCTTTTACAATATCAATAACCTTTTTGATGCCTTCTTTATCTGCTGTATCTGGACGTATTGGTGTAGTTTTTACAATACTTAATCCTAAACTTGTAAAAGAATTACTTGCTAATTTAACTCCTGCTACAAATGTTGTATCATACTTCTCTAGTACTCTATTTAAAATAAGTGCATCTGAATTACTTAAATGATTACATATAAATATAACAGGCATTTTAACTTTATTTATATTTTCTTCATTTTTTATATTTATTTTAGCGTATTTATTAACATAAGCATTTATCCATTTACTAGATATAAATCTTACTAGCCATTTTGGAAGGTGCTTTATAATTCCACTGAAAATTGATAATAACATGAATTTATTCCACCCTTCATAATCTTCTTTATATATAATACACTATTTTTCAGAAATTTTCAAAAGTCTATTATAATATTCTTGTAAATAAGTGGAAGAAAATTCCAATTCTTTTTTTATACTTTCTAAATTAAACATGTTAATAAGCAAGTTTCTCTGAATAACATTTTTTCCTCTCCATCCACAAGAGGTTAGTTTATACCTGTCCTTAAATTCCCTATTGCTCATATTAAATATCTCTTCACTATCTATATTCTTCATAAAATCATAAGGAGTAAATTCTTCTAAATTAGATAATTTTACTTTATAATTATAAGGACATACATCTTGGCAAGTATCACATCCAAATATTCTTCCTTCAAATTTATTAAACCAATAATCCTGAATATCCTTTTTTTGAGTTATATACGATAGACATATATTAGAATTAGTTACTCTTTCACTTATAGCTTTTGTAGGACATGCTTCGATACACTTATTGCACTCACCACATAATACTTCTATAGGTTTATCACTCTCTAACTCTAAGTCTGTTATTATCTCCCCTAAAAATACGTAGGATCCATATTCTTTTGTAATAAGCATATTATTTTTTCCTATAAAGCCAACCCCACTAAGGTAAGCTAAGTATCTTTCTGGTAATGAGTTGCTATCCACAAAATACTTTGCCTCTCCTCCTAAAGTTCTTATATAACAACAAATATTCTCTAAATACTTAGATACGACTCTATGATAATCATTTCCTAAAGTATATTTAGAAAAGTAAATTTTAGAACTCTCAGTCTTTTCAGTAATATATGGAAAGGCTATTGATATAATAGTTTTTCCTTCCTTCATATATATATAAGGATTAATTCTTTTCTCTATATCCTTTTCTTCAAACTCATTTTCAAACCCTGAACTTTTTCTATTATAATAAAATTCTTTTAATTCATGAAATATTCTGCAACGGGTGAATCCAACTAAATTTAGGCCTAAACTACTACAATAATTTATTATTTCATTTTTTAAATTCACTATTTTAAAATATCCCTTCTAGATATTAGTTTCTCATTTCTTCTATTTTTTAAATAAACTATTCAGTCATATCTTTAGTTACGATTTGACCTGGTATACCTACTACTGTTGAATTTGAAGGAGTATTTTTAAGCACAACTGAATTTGCTCCTATCCTACAATTATCTCCTATTAATATAGGTCCAAGCACCTTGGCTCCAGTTCCTATAATAACATTATTGCCAATAGTAGGATGTCTCTTCCCCTTATCTTTACCTGTTCCACCTAATGTAACCCCATGATACAATGTTACATTATCTCCAACTTCTGCCGTTTCTCCTACAACTACTCCCATACCATGATCAACGAAAAATCCTTTTCCTATTGTAGCCCCTGGATGTATTTCTATACCAGTAAGAAATCTTGCAAACTGCGATATAAATCTAGCTATAAAAAATAGTCTTTTCTTATAAAATAAATGTGCTATTCTATAACTTATAACTGCATGAACACTTGGATAAAGTAAAAATACCTCTACTCCATTCCTTGCAGCTGGATCGTTTTGTAGAATATTGTTTATATCGTATTTTATTGTTTTAAAAAAATTAGTCATATCGTTCCCCCCATAACATAATTAAAACATAACAAAAAGCCTTATCTCTAAATATTCTAGAGACAAAGCTATACTCTGCGGTTCCACTCTAATTGGATATTAATCCCACTTAAGTTTTAAGCACTATTCATGCTCTATTACTATAACGGGTAACACCGTTGCAGCCTACTATTATTTCGGTGCAAAACTCCAAAGGGCACTTCATATAAACTCCATATAGAAATCTCTCAGCAAATGATTTCTTCTCTGAATATATCATTTATATTACTTTCCTCTATCATAGCATTTCCTACTATTTCACTAAGGATTACATTTTTATTATATGAAGTTATAGTATAATTGTCAACATTTTTTAGCTGCAAAATCTATGTTTTCCTATTATTTTTATCAGTGATCTAGACCAAATCCACCCACTAGTAGCTGTATCTGGATTAAAGTAATACATTGCTCCTGATGAGGGATCCCATCCATTAATTGCATCTCTTGCTGCTCTAATTGAATTTGGTGCCATTTCTGCATGTACTTGCCCATCCACAATTGCTGTAAATGCACCTGGTTGATATACTACTCCTGCAATGCTATTTGGAAACTTTGAATCTCTAACCCTATTTAGTATAACTGCCCCTACTGCAACTTGACCTTCATATGGCTCTCCTCTTGCTTCTCCATTTATAAGTCTTGCTAATAATAACTCATCAGAACTACTTGTAGATACTTTAGCTGATGCAGTTTTAGTTGAACCAGCAGTTCCACCACTTGTACTTGGAACATTTATTCCTAGTGCTTTTAATGTTGCATTTCCAACTACTCCATCAACAGTAAGTTTGTTTTTTCTCTGAAAAGTTTTTACTCCAAGATAGGTTTGATAACCATATACTCCATCTACAGAACTATTGTAATATCCCCATCTTTTAAGTCTAGTTTGTACTTCCCTAACCGTTTGACCTTTTGAGCCATACTTATAGGTTACTGTTTTTACTACATTACAGTAGGGAATAATAAAATCCGATGTACTAAAGAATGTAAATAAAATTAGTACAACAAGAACTCCTACTCTCCTCCAACCTAATTTGCTCATCATCAAAAGATTCCTCCTAAAAGTTTAAATATAATGAATCTATTACATTTATTTTGTGCATATTTTGAAAAAATACACATAAAAAAACTACTACAATATTATGTAGCAGTTTTTTTATTATTTAGATATTTCTTTTTAACTTTCTCTTACCTATTTGCGGAAACATTTCTTCTATTATATCATTAATAAATAAGATACCCTGTAACTTTTCCTCTTCGTCAACTACAGGCATAGTTATTAAATCATATTTTACAAGTTTTCCAATAGCTGAATCTAATTTTTCATCATCACTTAGTTTTATAACTTCTGTTTCCATTATATCTTTTAACTTGCTATTACTATCTGAAAAAATTAATTTATTAATAGATATTACACCTTCTAATTTTTCATCTTCATCTATGATGTACACATAATGTGAATTCTTATCTTCTGGGTGAATTTCCCTTAAAAGTTCAATAGTTTCACTAGCAGTAATGTTTACATTAAAAGATATGAAATCTGTACTCATTACACTTCCAACAGTCTCTTCCTCATACCTCATGAGATCTCTAACTTTCTCTACAGCTTCACTATTTAAATTAATTAAAAGTTTTTCTGCAGTATCTTCATCTAGTTCCTCTAATATATCCGCGATCTCGTCATTGGCCATATTATTTAATATTTCACTTACTTTAGATTGATTCATAGTTTCTAGTATATTAACCTGTATTTCTGGATTTATTTCTTCTAATGTTTCTGCAGCCAAATCTTTATCTAAACTTTCAAAAATTTTGTTTCTATACTTTGAATCTACTTCCTCAAGAATATCTGCAATATCAGCAGGATGAAGCTCTGATATTTTTTTATATGGAATAGATATTTTTAAATTATGTTCCATCATCTCTAGTGATTCAACATCGTCCCACATAATTATAGTATTATTAGGTTGTCTTCTTAAAAGCTTACACATAAAATTAACTAATTTCTCAATACCATATCTTCTACTTAATGCTAAAAAACCTGTTTCTACAGCTATTACTCTAATCTCCGAGGAAATATCTGCAATTCTTAAATCATTAACTCTAACAACTTTCTTTCCGTTTACATCAATTATTTGCTTGTCTAATAAATTCTTAGATAAAAGATAGGTATATGCTCTTGGTATTATATCTTTAACTCCTCTAACTTTAATTAGGATTTTTCCATCCTCATTATAGAATTCAATATTTCTAAATTCATTATTATATACTTCACTATTCTTTTTCACCTGATATCCTATAGCTTTAGGATATCCATCTCCAGTAGTAACATATATATCCACTAACTTACCTATACAATAACCATACTCATCATATATATTTTTTTGGAGTAATTCGCTTAAATAAAAACTATTTAGCTTTTTCATGGATATTCCTCCTCATCATACATAGAGAAACTCCACTAATAAATATAAAATTTAACAGTTGACAACTGACAGCTTGACATAAATTTTCTGTCAACTCTCAACTGTTAAATTTTAATTCAGCATAAAGTTTCTCTATATATTTTCCTCATAGTATTAAATTTTTCTGATCTCCATTCAAGGGGACCACCTTCCATTAATATGCACCTCTTTTCAATATTCTTCTTTAATTTACCAAAACTAACTAGTAGACTTACACTTTATTTAGAATAAAATTTAATTTTAAATCTTTTTCAAGAGTTAAAAAATAATTATATCTACTATAGATTATATTAAATTATTTCTAAAATGCAACCATATTCAGCAATATAATTTTAAATTTTTTATTTATATCAATATACTTAAATTATAATTCAAATTACTCCGTTTTTCTTAATATTTAGGATCTTTGCAAAGTAATATTCTAAATATAAATAAAAAGACAGGCAGAAGAATTTTTCTACCTGACTTTTTTTACTTTATTTAATCCATAATTCAAAGTTAAAATCCATAATATATCACTTATAATAAGAGTTTCAAATATACCTTGTAATCTTAAGCTAAGGATACCCTCACAAATTAAAGTCGATGCTGATACTACTACTAAAATTATTCCTATTTTATATTTATTTTCTTTCCAATAAGATAAAGTAATAATTATAAACAATACACTTATAAGCATATAAGCAACATAAATATAGGGATTATCTATAAATTCCATGTAATATCCATATAGTAAGCTTACTTTTACTCTTATAGGATTACTATATATTATATAAGAGTAAAGCATTACTAAAACTCCACTTATTAGAAATATATAAGAAAACTTTATCTTATCATTTCTAAGAAGTATATAAAGAGTCATAATACCAACAATAGGAATACATATTAGGTTTAAAAAGTATAATGGTTTTAAAATATATAAATACCCTATGTTTTGAATTAAAAATAAAACTAAAAGGCACGCATATCGAAGCAGTATTCCTGTAAATGCAAACATGCATACCAGTCTTATCTTATTAGGAGTATTTTTTAAGCTTTTTCTAAAGCCTTCATATGTAATAAATAACATAAATAATAAAAGTATCAGATAAATATACGGTTTCAATACATTCTCTCCAAGAAATTGTTGTTACTTATAGTTATTTCATATTCCTTGGAATTATTCACACTTTTTAACTTCTTATATCATTAAAACCAAGAACTCTTATTCCATCTTTAATACATTCTATAGTTACTGGAAAATCTGGCCCTCTTTCTCCATCAATGTCTGTAACAATATCTTCATCACATTCAATTGTAAGCTTATCTGTTTTAAAATAGATAAGTCCTTTATTGTCTTCAAGATGTTCAATTTTTAACATTTTTATAAACATAGGTATTATTTCTTTTATCATCCCTGCTTTTATAATTATTACATCTAGCATTCCATCTCTCAAATCTGCTTTATATGCTAACTTAAAGTTCCCTGCAGTTTGACCATTAAAGACAAGCATTAAATACATATCTCCATCAAACTCTGTCTCTTGTGAGGAGACCTTTACTTTAAGCTTTCTTAAATAAGGAATCTGCTCAATCCCCTTCACATAGTATGCTAACTTCCCTATAGTATTCTTTAAGTTAACATCTGTTTTCTGAGATATATCTGTAAAAAGTCCCGTACTTGCTACATTTACAAAATATTTATCATTTATCTTTCCTATATCTAGGGGAACGGGGTCACTATTCAATATTTTTTCACAAGCCTTTTCAACATTTAATGGTATACCTATAAACTTTGCGAAATCATTTGCTGTACCTACTGGAAGAATGGCTATAGGAATATCTATATTTAATTTTTTCATAATATTGACTACACTATCAACAGTTCCATCTCCGCCTGCTATAAGTATATACTTATAGCTTTCATCAATATCTTCAAAAGCTTCGCATAATTCATTATCCATACCTATTCTAAAAGGCTCTATAATATAATTATATTTTTGATGAAGCATTATCACTTTATCAATATCACTTACTATGGAATTTTCACCTGAATATGGATTATAAATAAACTTAACCTTATTCATATATACTCTCCTATCAAACCTTAAATATCTTTACTTTTTATTCTTTATTTTACATTAATTTATATATCCATTATAATCCTAATAAGATTATTTAACAAACTATATTTAATATGTATAATTTTAAAATTTCATATATTAATTATTATACTAATTATTAGCTTTATGTAAACTTAAAAAGCCTATGACTTAAGAAATTCATAGACTTTTAAAATATAGCTTTATTTATTAATTATCTGATATTAATCTTTATTATAAAATCATTTATATCTCTACATTTCAGGGCTAGCTGGTACTGAAATACTACTTAGAGCACTCTCTGCTTCATTTGCAAGTTGTGGCTCCACCGCTAAATCTCCTAAAGCTACAATCCCTACTACTTTATTATTATCTACTATTGGAAGTCTTCTTATTTGTCTTTCACTCATCAATCTAGCAGCTTCGTGAACATCCATATTTGGTGTTCCAATTACTGGATTTGAGCTCATTATTTCGCTTACTTTTTGTTGACGTACATTTTGACCTTGAGCTGATGATCTTAATGTAATATCTCTGTCTGTTATTATTCCTACTACCTCTTCTCCTCTACATACTGGTATAGAACCCACATTATGCTCTTTCATCATTTGAGCTGCACGTTCTACTGTATCCTCTGGAGTTATAGTAGTTACAATCTTAGTCATTATGTTTTTCATATCCATACTTATCACCTCCTCAGCTTATTTTTACCCAAAAATATTATAATATTTATAAAAATTTTCTTTTACTACTTAAATATTTGTTAGAAATATTATATAATTGTATAATAAGCATTATAATAGTAGTGTATTTCTATTTTTTTTTGGATTAATATTTAGGAGTGATATGATGACAAAGAGTGTAGTGCCAAACGCATTTACCTTAGGAAACCTTGCCTGCGGTTTAATATCTTTAATTATGACATTTCAAGGCGAATATAAGACAGCTTGTATTTTTATTTTATTAGCAGGTATTATGGATAGATACGATGGAAGAATAGCCCGATATTTAGGTGCTTCATCAGAAATCGGGAAAGAACTAGATTCCTTAGCTGATTTAGTATCTTTTGGTGTTGCTCCTTCAATTCTGGTTTTCAATTTATATAATCTTATAGATTTAGGATTTTTAGGCTATGTTTTAGTATTAGTTTTCCCGCTATCTGGAGCATACAGATTAGCAAGATACAACTGTAGTGAATTTGATGGAACTTTTATGGGAATACCTATAACAGCTGCTGGTATGTTAGTATCCTTATATTCCTATATAACCCTTAAAAATGCCTCTAATGTTTTTATGACTGGTATATTAATAATTATTTTATCTTATCTTATGATTAGTAAATTAAAGATAAAAAAAGTGTGACATTTTTTCAGTCACACTTTTTTAATCTTTAAAATTTATATCTTCTTCAATTTCTGTATATATATAGTTTTCATTTATTTTATTCTTCAATATACTTGATTTTAAATCACAGTACTCTGCATAATTTGTACTAGTATTTTCTAATACATCAATTATTTCATCTATAATGTCTCCTAATTTATCCGCTCTCTTTAATGCATCTCTTACATCTGTTTTTTTTGATAAGGCAATTTTATTAAGCTCATCAGCTGCTCCAATCAAGATTCTATAAGAATTCACTAACTTACCCAATAGATCTGTTAAATTATTTACATCAGAATAATATGTTTGTATAACTTTTCTGCTTCCCAATTAATCACCCTACGAATTGATATCATAATATTTATATTATAAAGTACTTAATTTCATACCAAATAATAGTATCCCATAGTAATCATGGAGTATATGGCTATTAAAATTGCACCTTCTAACCAATAGGATCTTCCATCCTGAAACACAAAGAATGACATTGCTATAGCTATAGCACTCATTATAATTTGAAAATTACTAAATACGAAATTCATCTCTACCCCTATAAAATATGAGTATATTATAAGAAGTGGTGTAACAAAAAGAGTAATTTGTATACTTGAACCTATAGCAATCTCTAGACTCATATTTATTTTGTTTTTTGCAGCACATATAATAGCTGAGATATTTTCTCCCATATTACCTAATATAGGTATTAGGATTATACCTATAAATTCCTGTGATAGATTGTAATCAATAATTAATCCTCTAATATTAACTATTAACTTTTCACTTATTAAAAACAATAAAATTGAACTTATTACTATATCTATAATAATTATATTTCTTTTCTTTTTATTTTTAATATCTATCTTTTCTTCTTCTCTTTCACTTACTACAAAAAGGTTACTATGAGTAAAGAGTGAAAAGATCAATCCTAATATATATACTCCCATAAGCACTATTGATACCTTTATACTAAGTCCAAACATCAAACTTTCTGATACATTTCCATAACTTTTTATAGATGCCATCACTACCATTGCTGACATAGCTAAAAGGAGCATATTAAAGTTAGTTCTAGCAATTATTTTATTAAATCTTTGTTCCTTAAACTTAATACCTCCACAGAATATTGCTATTCCTAAAACTAGAAGCATATTACTTATTATAGAACCTATTAATGCTGATCTTACCATTGGGATCATACCATAACTTATAGACCAAATTCCCATCATTAGTTCAGGAAAATTTCCAATAGTTGCCGCTAGGAGTCCTCCTCTTTTTTCTCCTATATATAAAGACATATTTGAAGTTAAATCTCCTAACAGTATAGCTAATGGAATCATTCCAATTGAATAGATTACTGCATTTGTTAGATTAGAAGATGTACTGATAAATACTAAAATTAACGTTGCTATCATAATTCCATACTTTTTCATAGAACACACCTACTTGTATTACATTCTTTTGTCTTGTTTTAGTATATGGTCATGTAATAAAAGTAGTTACATTTAACTCTTAATATTTATAAAAGCAACTTGCTCCTATAAACTCTCTTATTATAGAGTTATCAGGTGTTATATCCTTATCAACATCTTTAAAAAAATGTATCAAACTTCTAAGTCTCATAGCTTCATAGTATACATCACTATCTTGCTGTATCTTATCAAGTTCTGGCTCAGCATATTTTTTCAGAACACAAAGTTCATAGACTAAACTTGAATTAAACATAACATCTGCTTCCTCTTGAAAAACAAAAACATTTTTTTCCTCTCCCCTTCTTATAGATGGCCACATCTTTAGTGTCTGTTCTCCAGCATATCCTCTTGAGAGTGAATCTCTAACTATTCTCCTTATTATTCTAACATCAGTTGTTGCTATTCTATTATGATTATCTAAATTTAGTTGCGTTAATGCACTTATATAAATTTTAAACTTATTTTCCTTTGGTATGGATGTAGTAAGTAATTCATTTAATCCATGAATTCCTTCAATTAATATCATTCCATTTTCAGGTAGCTTTAGTGAGTTTTCATGCCATTTTCTTGTTCCTGTTAAAAAGTCAAATTGAGGCATTATTATTTCTTTACCCTCTAATAAATCTTTAAGATTTTTATTAAATAACTCTAAATCTAGAGCATAAATTGATTCAAAATCATATTCTCCATGTTCATCTTTAGGTGTTCTCTCTCTATCTACAAAATAATCATCTAACGAAATCGGAACTGGAACCAAACCATTAACTCTTAGTTGTATTGCTAATCTTCTAGTAAAAGTTGTTTTTCCAGAAGATGAAGGCCCTGCTATTAAAACAACCTTAACATTTCCTCTATTCTCAATCATATCAGCAATGTGTGCTGTTTTTTTCTCATGGAAAGCTTCTGAAATTCTTACAATATCAACTATCTCTCCACTTACCACCTTTTCATTTAAAGACCCTACATCAGCTACATCTAAAATTTTTCCCCATTGCTCTGTTTCATAGAATACCTTTGCTAGATTTTTATGTTCTACAAACTCTGGTAAACTCGTAAGATCATTTTCTTTAGGTGGAATAAGTATGAAACCTGGTGCATAATAAATTAAATCAAATAGCTCAATATATCCTGTAGATATAGCTATTGGACCATAAAAATAGTCATATCTTCCACCTAATTCATAAAGCTTTAAACTGTTATTACTATTATATTTTAGCATCCTTACTTTATCTTCAAACCCATACCCCTTAAATATATCTATAGCCTCTTCCTTACTAACAGAAACTTTATTTATAGCGATATTCTCAATAACTATTTCCTTCATTCTCTTTTTTATTTTTTCTATATCTGTCTTATCAAGGGGTGAATCTTTATAAATTTCTCCATACAGTCCTTTACTCAAAGAGTGTTCTATAGAAACTCTTGCTTTTGGATATAAGTCATAAACCACTTTAATAAATACGAATTGGAGAGTTCTAATATAGGTACTAACAGAAATTTTTTCGGTAGCGCTAACTGCTTCTAAATATCCATCTTCATCAACTTTATAGCTAAGTTCTTGTAACTTTCCATTAAATTTGCATAATATACATTTTTTATATTCTTCAAGATTATTGTCTATAATAATCTTGCTCAATGTTACTCCCTTATCTACCTTTACTACTTTATCATTTTCTAAAGTTATACTTAACTTATCCATGACATTTCTCCTTATTTATTATTATCAAATTTATCTTATATTTATTTTTATCTGATGACTACCAGCATTCAGGTGTGGTTTCAAACCACACCTGAATTAAGTTTCACTTAATAACATCTTCTTTATTATTATATATTATAAATACAAAATAATATCTTATCCCCCTTATATTTTATAACTTTTTGCTAAAAATAGATATTTGAAAGGAGTGCTCAGAAATGTTTATATTAATGATTAGAACTGTAATCCTTTATATTTTAGTTGTCATTATATTGCGATTAATGGGCAAAAGACAAGTGGGTGAAATGGAACCCTTTGAATTAGTAATTGCTATAATGGTATCTGAGCTTGCAGCTCTTCCTATGCAGGATGTAAGAATTCCTTTAATACATGGAGTCATTCCTATAGTAACCCTGCTTATAGTTCAGCTAACTATAACCCTTTTAGAAATGAAAAGTGAAAAAGCTAGTGCTATAATAACTGGTACTCCAAGTATACTAATTGAAAATGGTAAAATTAACATACAAGAATTAAAAAATCAAAGACTATCTTATAATGATTTGATTGAAGAAATAAGAATTAGCGGATATTTTAATATTTCTGACATACAGTATGCTATTTTAGAAACTAGTGGTCAAATATCAATAATGCCTAAAAACTGCGCTGCACCTGTATGCCGAGAAGATCTAAATTTAAAGATTGCTGAAGAAACACTTCCCATAACCTTAATTCTTGATGGAAAACTAAACGAACATAATTTGAAATTAGCCAATAAAAATGAAGATTGGTTACTACATCAGTTAAAATCTAAAAAAATTAAATCTATAAAAGATGTTTTTTTAGCTACTATAGACTCTAGGGGTAACTTCTTTTGCCAATCTTATAATAAGTGAAGTTCTTAAATGTAATTAAGCTTTTTACTTATATAAAGCCAATAAACAATTATCAATGACTGTAAAAATAAGATGAGTTTTTTAGAAAGGATATACTTATATATGAGAAATTTAATAATTTCATTCATGATTTTTATAATTATGGTTACTGGAATAGTAGTATCTCTAAATTTTCTTAATAAAAAATGCTCTTACTATGAGGGAATGGCAAGTTCTCTTGAAACTTCACTTAATAAAGAATCCTGGAATACAGCTTATGATATGTCAATAAAGTTTTTAGAAGAATGGAAAGAAGACTCAAAAGTTATTTCCGCATATATTAATCATTTTCATGTAGAGGCTATAAATGATCAAGTCTTAAAGTTGACTCAATACGTAAAAGTTAAAGACAAATCTGAATCCTTAGCTGTAGTTCATGAAATTAAATTTTTTCTAAAATCAATCTTATCTATGGAAAAAATAACAATAGATAACATCTTTTAAAAACAAATGTAATATACTATTTATTGAAACTTAATGTACTTTTATCATTTAAGGCATTATATTAGCTACATTATATTATATAGTATGGTAAATGTGTTAATATTGAGGTATAATATAGAAGGATAAATCCTGTCTAATTGACAAATATAGTCCTACATAACTATACTAATTTCGGAAGGTGGAATATATATGGCATTAGTAACTACTAAAAAAATGTTTCAAGACGCATATGAAGGTAGGTATGCAATAGGAGCTTTTAATATCAATAATATGGAAATATTACAAGGTGTTATGGAAGCTTGCAAAGAACAAAAATCTCCAGTTATAGTTCAAGTTTCAAAAGGCGCTCTTACTTATGCTGGCCCTAAATACTTAAAGGCTATGGTAGAGGCTGCTATAGCTGATACTGGTGTAGATGTTGCACTTCACTTAGACCACGGTCCAGATTTAGAGACGATTAAACTATGTATTGAAAATGGATTTACTTCTGTAATGTTTGATGGATCTCATTTTGACTTCGAAGAAAATATAGCTAAAACTAAAGAAGTGGTTGATTATGCACATGCTCATGGTGTTGTTGTAGAAGCAGAACTTGGAGTTCTTGCTGGCGTTGAAGATGATGTTAAGAGTGATGTTCATATTTACACTAACCCAGATCAAGCTGTAGATTTTGTTAATAGAACTGGTTGTGATTCACTAGCTATAGCTATCGGAACTAGCCATGGTGCATTTAAATTTGAAGGAGAAGCTAAGCTAAGATTTGATATATTAGAAGAAATCCAAGCAAAGTTACCTGGATTTCCAATAGTTCTTCACGGAGCATCTTCTGTTGATGCTGAACTTGTTGCACTTTCTAATGAATTCGGTGGAAAAATCCCTTCTAAAGCTAAAGGTGTTCCTGAAGAAATGCTTAGAAAAGCGTCTTCAATGGCAGTGTGTAAAATAAATATGGATACTGACTTAAGACTTGCAATGACTGCTGGTATAAGAAAAGTATTTGGAGAAAAACCATCTGAATTCGACCCTAGAAAATACTTAGGTGTTGGAAGAGATTTAATTAAATCATTAGTTGAAAGAAAAATCTTAGATGTTTTAGGATCTAATAATAAACTTTAAAAAATAAAAATGAAGTTGCTAAATGCAACTTCATTTTTATTTTTCTACATAATTAGAAACATGTTTTATAATCATATTAATAGTTCCATCTCCATTACGAACTACTTCAAATCTACTATTATCATTATAAGCCTCTTCATTTATATAAAGATCAATATCCTTATCTATTTTAAGTCTTACTCTTTTTAGCTTTTTATCAACCCATTCTTTATCAATAGCTACTTTTTCTATTCCACCCTCTTCTTTTAAATAAGTTATAAAGTTTTCTTTAGCACTTGTTTCATTTCCAAATAGTTCTTCTGCCATTTCCTTTACATCTAGCTCTTCTTCTTCTCTAAGCTTCTTTTTTATTACACTTCTTATATTTTCTTGAGCCTCTGCATTTTCTTTTAAGTTTGTTCTAGTCCATTTTTCTGCTGATTGTACGAAGCTTTTAGTTAAATCCCTCTCATTATTAATTATTGAACACCCTAAATAATTACTTATAAAATAATTTGAACCATACTCTTCATTATTTTTACTTTTTGCTTGTTTATCTATTACCATTAGATCAAAAGTATTCTCAGACCTTAAAGGTTTTATAAAAGCGCATTTCTGAATTCTTTGTCCACTAGCTGGCAACCCCGTAAATTGAGGTATAATATTTATTCCAATTTTATTATCTATAAACTCTACATTATGAACATAATTCTTAACATAATCCATCTTCATAATACCAAGTAATGGTCCATATTCTGTAGATATTGAAATAAGCATTATATCACAGGATGCTATGCTCCCTTTAGACCTCATAAGTAAAAACATCTGTTTTGCTAACTCTTTAGATATCTGAAGTAAATTATTTTCTCCATTTAAAAATTCTTGAGATACATCTTTTACAATATTTCTATCTTCACTAAAAATAGCATATTTTAGTTCCTCATCTCTAAAACATTTTTGTATATGCTTATACAAGAATGCATATATTTCTTCATTAAGCTCCAATGTATACTCATTTAGTATGGGTTCGTCTGAGTTATTATCTAAAATATGTACAATAGCTTCATTTATAGTAATTTCATTTATATATTCCACGTAGATACCTCCAAGTTGTAATTTCACTAATTAATAACTCTATTTAGTGTGATAATTTTATAAACTCCATTATCGTCACTTATCAAATACCAAAGTAATTATATACTTGCTTTATTAAAAAAACAATAAAATAGGTATAATAACTTTATGTAATACTTTTACGTATTATAATATAAATAGAGTGATTAACTTTTCAATATTCTCTAAATATATAATATTAAATTAAAGAGGTGAATTTTATGAAAAAATTTATTATGTATCTAATGTTTATAGTAATTCTCGCTTTCACTGGATGCGGAAAAGATTCTAATCCAACTACTCCTACTACTCCTACTACTCCTGAGAACAATAATAATCCTAAAGCCTACACTATAAGTGATTATTATCCTTTTAAAGAAAACATAGAGATGATATATGAGGGAAAAGGAAATGAATATGCTTCTCAAACCATAATGACAGACTTTATAAAAGATAATGTAATTCAAATTAGAGTAAATAATGGTGGAACTACTCTAGGTAGGTTAATACAAAATAAAAATGGAGAGCTATCTATTTTATATAATAAAGAGGAGTTTTACTATAAGGATAATTTAACTACTATGAATATAAACACAACCAATAAAGAGGTTATACTAAAAGAACCTTTACTTGTAGGTACTTCTTGGACACTTCCAAATGGAGCAAAACGCACAATTACAAGTACTTCTATAAATATAAACACTCCTTCCGGAGACTATACTGCTCTTGAAGTTACTACAGAAGGTTCTGATTATACAATTAAGGATTACTATGTGCTAAATATAGGTTTTGTAAAATCTGTATTTGCATCAAAGGATTTTGAAGTAACAACTTCTTTAAAGGAAATTCGTAATAATGTACCTTTAACACAAAGTCTACAATTTTTTTATCCTCATAATGTAGAAAATGATATTAAAGTTGGTTTTGTAAAAAGAAATATAACACTAAATACAAATGAAGAAATTAAAAATATTTTTGAACAATACTTCAAAAATCCACCAACTGAAAACTTAATACCATTAATTAGTAAGAACACTAAGATAAACAAACTTTATCCTGATACTGAAAAAAACGTTGTTATGGTGGATTTTTCAAAAGAATTAGTTAGTGAGATGAATGCTGGATCCGCTACTGAAGGCGCTATCCTAAAGAGTATTACAAATTCTTTAGCAAGATACTATACTGTAGATAAAGTTTATATCACTATTGAAGGTAATCCGTATAGTTCAGGACATTTTGAAATGAAAAAAGATGAATTCTTTACAGTTGATTTTAAAGACTCAAGTGAATTAAAATAAGCTTCTTTTCCTTATAATCTGGTTATGGTATAATTTAGGTTACTAAAGATTATGAGGTGAATTAATTGCGTGAGATTGAGACTAGAATAATAGATATAGATGTAGATGATATTCGAAAAAAATTATTGAATATTAATGCTGTTAAAGTAAAGCAAGAAAATCAAATTAATAATATATATGACTTTAACGATAAAAGGCTCTTGAATGAAAAAGGCTATGCAAGAATAAGAATAGTTGAAGATAAACTTAATAATAAAAACTTATACTATATGACAGTAAAAAAATTAATAAGCCAGGAAAAATACAAAGTCATGGATGAAAATGAAGTTCTAATTACCGATGCTCTTGAAGGTGAGAATATTTTTAAAGCACTTGGACTTCATTTAGTCCAGTCTATTAAAAAGTATAGAGAAAGCTACAAATATAAGGATACTCTTATTGAAATTGATATTAATGAAAAATCCTTTTGTCCTTTTCCCTATATTGAAATTGAAACCAATAATGAAGAGCAATTAAAAGAAGTAGTTACTCTTCTAGGATATTCTCTAAAAGATACTACTTCTAAAACTATTTATGAACTATTACAAAATAAAGGTCTAAGAGGTCTATAATGTTTGGATATGTTGGTCCATACAAAATGGAAATGAAAGTACGAGATTATGAAAAATTTAATTCCTATTATTGTGGTCTTTGCATTGCTATAAAAAAAAATTATGGAAATCTACCTAGATTCTCTTTAAACTATGACATGACCTTTTTAGGTATACTAATAGATTCTTTAGACTCTAGTAAAGTGTCTTATATAAAAGGTAATTGCATAGCCTATCCCCTTAAGCATAAAAATATCATTATAGATAATCCAGCTTTAGACTATGCAGCTTTTTGTAATATATGTTTAACTTATCATAAGCTTATGGATGATTATAGGGATGACAAATCAGTAAAAAGTAAACTATTCGGATATTTCCTAAACAGTTACTTAAAAAATACTCCCTCCAATCTTCAGATTGTTATGGATTATACTGAGAAAAAGCTTAATGAACTTTATATAATGGAACATAACTCTAAAGGAAAAACTTTAGATGAACTATCCCATAGCTTTGCTGACTTAACAGGCTTTATCATATCAAATTACATTACAGACACTAACTATAAACTAGACTTATATTGGTTTGGCTATAATCTTGGCAAATGGATTTATATTATAGATGCTTATGATGATTTAGAAAAAGATATGTATAAAAATAAATTTAATGCTTTAAATGTATCGCTAAATGCTAATAATCTATCATATAATGAACTAAAACCTATTATAGAAGAAAGAGTAGATTTTACACTTACTAGCTGTGCTAGACAGTGTTATGAATCTTTTTTGAAACTTCCTATAAAGAAAAATGTTGACTTACTTGAAAATATACTTCATTATGGATTACTAAATAAAATGAATTTAGTATTTAAAAGGAGCGAATTTATAAATGAAAAATCCTTATGATATCCTTGAATTAAAGGAAGGCTCTTCTCTTGAAGAAATTAAGCAAGCCTATCGAAGACTTGCTAGAAAATATCATCCCGATCAATATGGCAATAATCCATTAAAAGATCTTGCTGAGGATAAAATGCGGGAATTAAATGAAGCTTATGAGCATCTAACTAAAAATGCTCAAACATCCTCAAGCTATTCTGACAACCATCATACTTCTAATAATGCCAATTATAAGAATATAAGAATGAACATTGAACATGGAAATTATGCTTTTGCTGAGCAGCAATTAAATAATATGACTGATCACAATGCAGAGTGGAATTTTTTAATGGGGGTTATAAACATTAACAAGGGTTGGTATGATGCTGCTTATAATTACATGAATACAGCTTGTAGGCTTGATCCATTTAATAAGGAATATGCAAATACCTTTAAATCCATCAATAGACGAAATAATTCCTATAGAAGTCCATATAGGCGTAGTTATGGAAACAATGATGAATGTTGTGATTTATGTTGTAAACTATGGTGTGCAGACTCTCTTTGCGAATGCTGTGGCGGCGATCTTATTTCCTGCTGCTAAAGGAGAGATATTGTAATGTTTAAAACTTCAAATATAACAAGAGGCGGCTTATTTGCTGCCTTAAGCCTTATTTTTATATATTTAGCTTCCATAGTACCTACAAATAAGCTAGCTTTACTCACCCTATCTTCATTTATAATAATCTCTTCTATTTTAATTATAGGGCTAAAAAGTAGCTTTCTTCTATATATATCAGTAAGTATATTAAGTTTCTTTCTCCTTACATCTAAAGGTATAGCAATTATTTATTTAATATTTTTCGGAGCTTATGGCTTTATAAAATACTATATTGAGAGATTAAGTATACTTCCTATAGAGATAACTCTTAAAGTTTTATTTTTTAATTCTTGCCTTGGAATATTGTTCTTTTTATATGATGCATTTTTAGTAAATCTAGTAGATTTATCAAAAATAAGATTATCTCTATATATAGTTTGGTTTTTACTACAAATAGCATTTTTCATATATGACTATGTATTAACTCTATTTGTAGCTTATTTTAACACTAATCTAAAGGGTAAATTTGTAAAATGATCCTTTAGATATTGACTTTTAATAGGAAAGTGCTATAATCTTATTAGTAAATAATGCTCAATCGCCAAGCGGTAAGGCACTTGACTCTGACTCAAGTATTCGCAGGTTCGAATCCTGCTTGGGTAGCCAACTAAAAAAAGATATATCATGCGTTCTCCGCATGATATATCTTTTTTTAGTCGCTATTCGCTAATCTCTTATTATAGCGAATGGTGACTAGGGATTAGAGATTTATCTATTATTCTCTTACTCCTTAGAACTTCATGTTTTTAAAAAGGTCTGCAAACAAGAAGTTTCCTTCATCGTTATCCTTATTGTACTTATCTAGCTCTTCCTTTACACTAGTATCAGCTTCTTTAATACTTAGAGACATTTTCTTTCCTTCTACGTTTAATTCTAATATCTTAACCTTTACCTTATCTCCTATATTTAAAACCTGTGCTGGCTTTGCAATATGATCATCTGTAATTTGAGAAATATGCACTAACCCATCAAATCCTGGTTCCAACTCTACAAAAGCACCAAAATCTGCAAGTCTTACTACTTTTCCTTCTACTACATCATTAACTTTGTATTTAGCAGTTGCATTAATCCAAGGATTTTCTTTTACATCTTTAAGTCCTAAAGATATTCTCCCTTTCTCCTTATCAAAATCTAATACATAAACCTCTACATCATCTCCTACTTTCACTACCTCTGAAGGATCATTTACTCTTTTCCATGATAAATCCGAATTATGAATTAATCCATCCATTCCACCTAAGTCTACAAAAGCACCAAACTTAGCAAGTCTACTAACAACACCTGCTCTTTTCTCCCCTTTTTTAAGAGTAGCCCATAGTTCATCTTTCTTTACCTGTTCTTCTTTCTTTTCAACTTCTTTTCTTGAAAGTACAATCCTATACTTATCTTTATCAAATTCAATTATCTTAACTAATAAGTTCTTACCTTTAAATTCATTTAAATCCTTTACAAAGGAATTAGATACATGGGATGCTGGTATAAATGCTCTTATTCCTTTTATGTAACAAATAACTCCACCCTTTATAACTTCACTAACATTAACCTCAAATAAAGTTTCTTTTTTAAAGTTTTCTTCAAATTCATTCCAAATCTTTATTGCATCTGCTTTTCTTTTAGATAAGACTACATTACCTTCCCCATCGTTTGCCTTTAATACATATACTGTAATTTTATCTCCTGGATTTAAAATCTCAGTAGGATTAACTTCTTCTTCTGACACTTCTGCTCTATCTATTATTCCATCAGCCATATAACCTATATTGACCAAGGCTCCTTTTTCAGATACGGATATAACTTCTCCTTCAATGATATCTCCACTGTGAACAGGCTTCATAGTTTTATCTATGTGCTCCATAATTTCACTCATTGAACCTTCTTCAAACTTTTCAGTTATCATATATAACCTCTCCTTATCTTTTCTAATGATAATTTTACTCTACTTATTATAGTATACCAAATTATGTTTAAATATTAAAGAAATCACTAATTTTTAATATATAGTATGTATGTTTTTAATTTTAGTATTAGACCTCAATAAGTATGGTATTGTTTTCAATATACCTCTTGACACTATTTCCTATTTAGACTATAATTGAAAAATTAGAAGAATATATTATAATTGCGTTGATAAGGAGTAGTAGTGTTACTTTCATTTCCAGAGAGCTGCCGTAGGGTGCAAGACAGTATTGATAAAACATGAACTTGCCTTTGAGCTTATCTGTGAAAATCAGATACGGTTAAACCGTTATGTTTATGAGTGAAGCAATATTGCTTAATTAAGAGTGGTACCGCGGAAGTAACTTTCGTCTCTTACAGTGTAGAGATGAGGGTTTTTTTGTTTTTTAAAATTAATTACATACTTAAACATTCAAGGAGGTCAACTTTAAATGGCAAACTACGGAACATTAGTAGATAAAAAATGGCAAAACAAATGGGAAGAATCTGGCTTACATAGCTTTAATGAAAATGCACCAGGTGAAAAACTATATGTACTTGAAATGTTTTCTTACCCGTCAGGATCAAAATTACACGCAGGTCACTGGTTTAACTATGGCCCTACTGATTCTTGGGCAAGATTCAAAAAAATGCAAGGCTATAATGTATTTCAACCTATGGGTTTTGATGCTTTTGGTCTTCCAGCTGAAAACTATGCTATAAAAACTGGGATTCATCCAAAAGATTCTACAATTCAGAACATATCTAATATGGAAGAACAACTAAAAGCTATGGGAGCTATGTTTAATTGGGATCATGAAGTGGTAACTTGTCTTCCTGATTATTATAAGTGGACTCAATGGGTATTCTTAAAACTATTTGAAAAAGGCCTGGCATACAGAAAAAATGCTCCTGTAAACTGGTGCCCTAGTTGTAATACAGTTCTTGCAAATGAGCAAGTTGTAGAAGGTTGTTGCGAGAGATGTGATTCTGAGGTTACAAAGAAAGCATTAACTCAATGGTTCTTTAAAATCACAGACTATGCAGATGAACTTTTAGAAAAACTTGGAGACTTAGATTGGCCTGAAAAAACTAAGTCAATGCAAAAACATTGGATTGGTAAGTCTAAAGGTGCTGAAGTAACCTTTAAAATTAAAGACTCTAATTTAACCTTTGATGTATTTACTACAAGAATTGATACTCTTAATGGAGTTACTTATGTAGTATTAGCACCTGAAACTCCTTTAGTAGATGAGATTACAACTGCTGAAAATAAAGCAGCTCTTGAAGAATATAAACTTCAAGCTCAAAAACAATCAGATATAGAAAGACAATCTACTACACGAGAAAAAACAGGGGTATTCACTGGGGCTTATGCTATAAATCCTATTAATGGGAAGACTGTTCCAATATGGGTTGGAGATTATGTTCTTGCAACTTATGGAACAGGTTGTGTAATGGCCGTTCCTGGTCATGATGAACGTGACTTTGCTTTCGCTACAAAGTATAATTTGCCAATAATTAGAGTTATTGAAGGTGGAGAGTCTCTTCCTTATACTGAATATGGCACTTTAGTTAACAGTGGTGAATTTGATGGTCTATCTAGTGAAGCTGCTAAAGAAGCTATAATAAATAAACTAAAAAAAGATAGATTAGGTGGTTGGAAAGTAAACTACAGACTTCGTGATTGGTTAGTATCAAGACAAAGATATTGGGGAGCACCTATTCCAGTAGTTTATTGTGATAAATGTGGAACAGTACCAGTACCTGAAAATCAATTGCCAGTAGAACTACCTTACGATATAGAATTTACTCCTGATGGTAAATCTCCACTTTCTAAGAATGATGCATTCTTAAACACTACTTGTCCTACATGTGGAGGGCATGCTATACGTGAAACTGACACATTAGATACCTTTGTTTGTTCTTCTTTCTACTATTTGAGATATGTAGATAATAAAAATGAAGAAAAGTGTTTTGATTCTGATAAAGTAAATGCAATGCTTCCTGTAGATAAATATGTAGGTGGTCCTGAGCATGCAGTAATGCACCTTTTATATGCTAGATTTATAACTAAAGCTCTAAGAGATATGGGATATGTAAACTTCGATGAGCCATTTAAATCTTTAACTCACCAAGGCTTAATACTTGGACCAGATGGAATGAAAATGAGTAAATCCAAAGGAAATACTATTTCTCCTGATGACTATATAAAAGAATTTGGTGCTGATGTATTTAGAATGTACCTAATGTTTGGATTTGCATATTCTGAAGGTGGCGCTTGGTCTGATGATGGTATTAAATCTATGGGTAGATTTATAGATAGAGTTCAAAGACTTTTAGAAGACAGTAAAACTGAAATAGCTAATGGTAGTAATACAAATCTTGATATGGGAAGATCCGAAAAAGAATTAAACTATGCAAGACATTATGCTATTAATCATGTTACTGAGGACACAGATAAATTCCAATTTAATACTGCAATAGCTAGAATGATGGAATTTACAAATGCTTTATCTAAATATTTAAACGAAGAAAATAAAAATATAGAATTCCTTAAAGAAGCCTTAACTGACTACATTAAACTTCTAGCTCCATTCGCTCCTCATTTTGCTGAAGAACAATGGGAATCTTTAGGAAAGGATTTCTCAGTATTTAATGCTCCTTGGCCAACATTCGATCCTAATGCATTAATAAAAGATGAAGTTGAAATAGCTATCCAAATTAGTGGAAAAATAAGAGCTAGAATGAACATCCCTACTAATCTTACTGAGGATGAAATTAAAGAAGCTGCTTTAAACAATGAAACTATTAAAGAAGCTTTAGAAGGAAAAACTGTTATGAAGGTTATCGTTGTAAAAGGAAAACTTGTAAATATAGTAGCTAAATAATAATAAAAGGATTTTGCCAAGGGCAAAATCCTTTTATTTATATATCCTAATACTTCTTTCAGTTGCTTCAAGTAATTTACTAAGTTCAGCCGCGTCTCCTTCTGCTACAAGTTTATTTAACTGTATACGATAATTATCTGCTTCTGTATTTCTTCCAATAGAAATAAGAGTAAAGACATTGTTCATTATGTCTGAAACTAGACTTGATTTAACTTCAAATAACTTTTGAGCATCCATTATCTCATCTTTAATTTCAAGCATCTCTTGATCTAAATTGAAAGCTGCATCTGCGGCATTCTTAAGCTTATTTTTTATTTCTTCAGGTATTTGACGCTTGTACTTATAGTTTAAGGAATGCTCCACTGTTGCCCAAAAATTCATAGCTAAAGTTCTTATTTGGAATTCAGCTAATATATCTTTAACTCCATCGGCCATGTTTACTGGATATTTTACAACTATATGATAGCTTCTATATCCACTCATTTTCACATCTGTTATGTAGTCTTTTTCATATATAATTTGCATATCTTTTCTTTTTCTAATTAAATCTACTACCTTATATATATCATCAACAAATTGGCACATTACTCGCATTCCTGCAATATCCTCTAACTCATATTCAATTCTTTCAATAGGAATGCTAAATTTATTTGCCTTCTCTAATATGCTAGATAATTCCTTAACTCTACCTGTTACAAACTCAATAGGTGAATTTTCATTTTTCCTTCTATATTCTCTTCTAATACTTTTAAATTTCACCTTCAATTCTTCTACTGCTTGCTCGTAAGGTATTAAAAACTTTTTCCACTCTCTTACTGCCATATAATTCACCCTTTACGTTATTATTGTATACTTTTATATATCTTATAATATTATAATACATAATTGTACATTATATAAATTATTATTTCATCTGTTGTGTACTTTTTGTAAACTTTTTTGATATAATTTATTTATGCGTATATTTTGTAATTACTTCGGGTGGTGGTTAAATATGAAAGATATTTTTTCAGGATTAAATGATTTGGGTTTTGAAAATGTTGATTCTATAGACTTGTATCAAAAAAATAAAGAAGAATTTGAAAAAGAATTAGAAGAAGCATCTGAAAAATCAATACGAAATGAATTAATACATTTATATGATAAAAAAATTATTTGTCCTGTTTGTGGTGAAAATTTTTCGGTGAAAGCCGTAAAAACATCATCATATAGAACACAAGGTAAAGATAGCGACTTTTTTATTAGGTATGACTTAGTAAATCCTTATTTTTATGATGTTTGGCTTTGCAATAGTTGTGGATATGCTGCTATGAAAGCAGACTTTGAAAAAATTAAAAGCTTTCAAAAATATCTAATAAAACAAAATATATCATCTAAATGGAAAGGGAGAGTTTATAGTGAGCCCTATGATGTTAACACTGCAATTGAGCGCTATAAATTATCTTTACTAAATTATTTTTATATGGACTCTCCTGCTAGTAAAAAAGCAATGAATTGTTTAAAGTTAGCATGGATGTGTAGAGTAATTGAAGATTCTAAATCTGAAAATGAATATCTAAGCCAAGCACTAAAAGGTTTTAATGATGCATATTTTAATGAAGACTTTCCTATTTATGGTATGGATAGATTTACTACTATGTATTTGATAGGCGAACTTAATAGAAAACTAGGAAATAACGAAGATGCATTACTTTGGTTTAGTAAAGTAATTACTACTCCTAACATAAATAAAAGACTTAAAGAAATGGCAAGAGATCAAAAAGATCTTATTAAAAGTTCATCTTTAGAAAAAGATGAGTCTGAAAGCGAGTCTACTTCTAATAAGAAGAAAGGATTTTTTTCATCCTTCTTTAACAAATAAAACTATTAAATAAATTTAAGTTGCTAATCACTACTTTGGGTACTTCTGTGCACCTTATTGTGACTAGCAACTTTTTAATATTTTAGTCACTAAAGAATATTCATTATTAACTTATAGGATTTGTATAGGATTAAAGTTTATATAATCACAAGATGTCATTATGTATTCCGTTCCTTTATGTTCTCCTTGAAAGACATTCTTTAATGATGGTCCATGAAGATGACCATATACAACCTTCTCTACTTTATACTCTTGAAAAATTTTTAGAAAATCTGATTCTTCAAACTTATCATTAACAGGGGGATAGTGAATCATTACAATTATCTTACTATATCCTGCACTTACAGCTTTATCTAGAGATAACTTTAATCTTATCTGTTCTCTACTGTATATCTTTCTATCATGCTCACTATATTTATCTCCTGGTGGATTCCATCCTCTTGTTCCACAAATGGCATAATCCCCATAGATAAAAAAGTTATTTTGAATAAAGTTTATATCTTCATGCAAATCATTCAATTTACTTATGCTTCCCCACCAGTAGTCATGATTTCCTTTTGAAATAATCTTTTTACCTGGTAAGCTATGTATCCACTGAAGATCTCTAATTCCATCTTCCATTCTCATAGACCAAGATATGTCTCCTGCTATTAAAACTGTATCTTCAGGATTAACTTTTTTAATCCAATTTTCTTTTATTCTCTCGTGGTGATTAAGCCAATGCTCTCCGAAAACGTCCATAGGTTTATCACCTGCAAAAGATAAGTGTAAATCTGATATCGCATATAATGCCACTTTCTCACCTTCTATCTGCTAATGTATCTATATCCATTATGTATGCTATAACCTCTGCTACTGCATTATATAACTCTGATGGAATATTTTCCCCTACATTTACATTAGTTAATAATTCAGCCAGTTCCTTATTATACACTACTGGAACATCGTTCTTTTCAGCTTCCTCAATTATTTTATCTGCTATATATCCCATTCCTGCTGCAGTGACTACAGGGGCTTCATAGTTTAATTCATATTTTAATGCAGCAGCTTTTCTTCTCATGCCTTTATTCATCTTCTCCCCCCATAATCTTTTATTAAACCTTTAGATTAATTCTAGTAAATTCGTTATCCTCAAAAAAATCTCTACACTTAACTAAATTTGCTTCCTTCTCTTTTTTATCAACCTTAACACTAGTTATAAAACCCATATTATTTAGACTCTTCTCAACTTTACTTTTTCCTATTTCTAAAATCTTAACCCAATTTTCTTCAGATTTAATATCTATATTTATAGTACTATTTGATACCTTAATATAAGCATCCACTACACCCATGTTAATAGTTTTTACAGAGGCTACAAATTTAACATTAGTTGAATCTATTTTTTTGCCTTTTTTTCTATCATCTTTAACTATTAGCTTACATGGATATTCTTTATCTTTCAAATTAACAGGAACATCTACATAGTAATATTGATTAGATACAGAGTTGAACACCTTAAAATCATTCATCTTACTTTCAAGTCCTTGAAGAACTTTACTTGCAATATCTTTATTAACATTGTTACTTTCTTCTAAAACTTGTTTTATTAATTCTTTCATCTCACTAATCTTAGTATCTATTTGTTCCTTTACAAGTTGTGATGTTTCTACCTTTTCATTGTTGAGCTTTTTAATATGTATATCTTCAGTAAGTTCTTCAAGGTGTATATCTTTTGATATATTAGAAGACAAGTTATCTTCTAACAAACCTTCAGTTTCAGAATTCAATATAAATTCCGAACTGCCATCCCTATCAATATTCTTTATATCAACTTGAAGTTTATTTTTCCCTATATTATTTATTATTCCATCTTCTATATCAGAGCTATTTGTATCTCCTAAATCCAATAATCTTCTTAATATCTCTTTTTTATCTAGCTCTTTAATTTCATTATTTTCATAAGCATTTTGAATGTAAGCACTACTTCTTGAAGGAGTATTGGCCTTATTATCTACAACTCCATCTTTGCTTTGTAAATTATTCATAGTTACATCTTTTGTTTCTATTTCAATTTCCTTTGGACTAATACTTCCTTTATCTGCTTTAGATAATTCACTCTCTAATTCTTTAATATCCTTATATAAAGACATAGATTCCTTATTTAATTTGTTAAAACTTTTAATATTTTCTTCAGTAAATTCTATATCATTTTCAATTAAGGTCATTAATTCATCTAAATCAAGATTTTTAAATTCATGAAAAAATCCTTTAAGTGAATTTGATATATTTTGTCCTTTTTCACTATTAATATCTATACCTTTATTACTTAAATACTTCATTATGAAACTATCTTCTTCTCTAACATCTTGAAGAATTTTCATCTGAAAGTCTATTAAAGATTTTGTCTTTGAAATATTTTCTTTTGTTAAAGCCATCTTATATTTTACCATTTTTTCAATAATGCTATAATCTTCTTGCTTTATATTTATTCCTTGTTCTTCTAGAATATCTCCTATTACGTTCTCTTGAGTTTCTTCTCCAGAGTCACTAAGAACTTTTACAATGAGCTTTCCATTTTCATAACCTTCTATCTGAAACTTTATCAATTCTTTAGGTGTGAAATCTATTGAGTCTTTAAGTTGTGCTGAAAATTGCCATCCATCTAGAAGCTTAAGGACAGCTTCATTAGTCAGCTTATCTACACTAGCAATTCTAGCAGTAACTTGCTCTCCTACTGTAAAAGATAGTTTCTTATGCATCTTTTTCGAATCTATATTATAAGCATTATTAATCTGCAAAATTCCACCCATTTATTTCACACCCCCTAGAATTTTTACAAAGGAAATATTATTGCATAACTATTTTGTAGTAATTCTTTTTACCTTTTTTAACAAGGGCACTTCCATCTTTAAGATCTTCTTCTTTTAAAATAAAGTTTGGATCTTCTACTTTATTATCGTTAATTTGAAGTCCTCCTTGATCAATAAGTCTTCTTCCTTCCTTTTTAGACGGAATTACTTTTCCTTTTAAAAGTATATCTAATAAAGCTGTTCCTATCTCTTCATTAGTAATTTCAATTGAAGGAACGTTACTCATATCTACCCCACCACCAAATAAAGCTTCTGCTGCAGTTTGAGCCTTAATTGCTTCTTCTTCTCCATGTACAAGTTTAGTAACTTCAAAAGCTAAAATTTTCTTAGCTTCATTGATAGCTGCATCCTCTAATGCCGCAAGTCTTCTAACTTCATCCATAGGAATAAAAGTAAGTAATGATAAGCATTTTTCTACATCTGCATCATTTACATTTCTCCAATATTGGTAGAAATCATATGGTGATGTCTTAGAAGGATCAAGCCATAATGCTCCATTTTCTGTTTTACCCATCTTTTTCCCTTCACTATTAGTTAGTAAAGTACAAGTCATAGCAAAAGCAGATTTTCTTTCTTTTCTTCTTATAAGATCCATTCCTGCTATCATATTAGACCATTGGTCATCTCCACCAAGCTGCATAACACAATTGTATCTCTTGTTTAGCTCTAAGAAATCATATCCTTGCATTATCATATAATTAAATTCTAGGAAAGATAACCCTTTTTCCATTCTTTGCTTAAAACATTCTGCTGTAAGCATTTTGTTTACTGAAAATTGGACTCCTATGTCTCTTATAAACTCCACATAGTTTAACTTTAAAAGCCAATCTGCATTATCTACAAGTATAGCCTTGTCATCAGTAAAATCTATAAATTTAGAGAGTTGTTTCTTTATACTATCAACATTCGCTCCTATTTCCTCTTCAGTAAGCATTTTTCTCATATCTGTTTTTCCGCTTGGATCACCAATCATGGCTGTTCCACCACCAACTAAGGCTATAGGTTTATGTCCTGCTTTTTGCATATGTGACATAAACATCATAGCAATAAAATGTCCTACATGAAGACTATCTGCAGTTGGATCAAAGCCTATGTAAAAAGTTACTTTTTCTTTTCCTAGTAAATCCCTTATCTCATCTTCATGAGTTGTTTGTTTTATGTATCCTCGTTCCATTAATACATTAAATACATTTTCCATATCCAATTCCTCCATTTTTTTGATTTATAAAATAAAAAATCCCTCTATATAAAAATATAAAGGGACGAATTATCTCCGTGGTACCACCCAAGTTAATATGCATGCATATTCTCTCAAATCCCTTATAACGTAGGGATGATACGTAACAATCTACTAAGCAATATTTCATTGCTTTTCAATCTAAGATTCAGGAATGTATTTCACTATGCTCCTCAACTAGTTCTCACCAACCACTAGCTCTCTAAATGATTTATATAGTTACTTCTTTCCATCATTATCTTTACCTTTTAGTTATTTACATAATATTATATAAATATTCCATCTTAAATGCAAGATATAAATTTTGCAACACTTAATTGATAAGAGTTTGATTACTAAACTTCTTACTAATTAATAAAACTGCATACTATTATAAAGCATGCAGTTTAACACTAAAAAATTAACTATGCAACATATTTTTTATACCCTCTAGTATGATATCCTTTTCAACGTCAATATTTAAATAGAATCCTATATTTTGTCTTTGTGATAGTTCTTCAATTTTAGAAAGTGCCTCCGTGACATCGTCAACAGAATTTTCTGTGATATTAAATAACCCATCTATATATACAGTTATAATATCATAGTTTTGTGATAAAATCCCACATAAAAATCCATATAAATCATTATAATCATTCAGTTCATACTCTTCAGCTGATATAAATCTGATTCTTCTGTCTAATTTCAACATGGGTTTATTATCATCATTTATATATACTATACTTCCTTCTGATGAACTAACCTCTTCATTTGCAGATTTAATAAGTGCTTTAGTTTTTCCAGAACCTTTCCTATCACAAAAAACACGTAGCATGTTAATCCCCCTTCTTTAATATAACTTGCTATAATTATATAGTATTCTTTTAGGGGAACTAATATTACATACTTATTATTTAAAAGTACTACTTTATAGAACTAATTCCAGGATAAATGACCTTAAATATATTATCCTTTATTGAATTTATAAATATAATTTTCCCATAATTTTTAAAAGCTTTCTTCATCTTTGTAAAACCTCTACCTGAATGTGTCACACTTTTACTTTCATCTAAAACTACTAACTTCTCATATATCCACATATTTCTTCTTATATAATTATGAGATGAAGTGTTATGATTTGAGTTATCTTTTAAAAGTATTCCTGGACTTATTACATTTACACTATTATATCCTAAAATAACCTCTATCTCTTTATTTATAATAGTATAGTCTCTATATATTAAAGCATTTTTTATTCCTTCATAAACTGCAGCAACCGGATAGCTTTTAGGGAGTATTTCTTCAAGAATCTCTTTACTCCTATAAAGCATACTTAACAAGTCACCTTGAATAATAATTAACTCATTGTAATTCTCATTTACATTATTAACTATCCTAATCATATTACTGGGAATATACAAATAATTAATTTTTGAGAACACAAGTAAACCACCTAAAGTTCCGTAATACTCTTTAGATTCATCGTCAAGATATATCATTCCCGTATTTTCCATAAAAGCAATTCTATTTTCATCATTAACTTCAATACCATGCTTTTTAAAATAAGTATCTATTAATGCTGTATCAAAATTATATATTCTACTTTTTATTATTGGTGTCAACTCTATATTTAAATTTGTACTCTCTTGAAAAATAGTAATTAACTCTTGTTTTCTCATAGTATCAGTAGTAGAGCCACGTCTTATATAAAAGGCCCCATTTTCTCTAAGTTGATAGGGCTTCTGATTGCTCTGGAATATAGTTATAACAGCTACGTAGACTTCTTCATAATCTACAATTTCTAAACTAATGGGTATAGGCGGTTCGCATCTTGAACTTATTATTTGCTGAACCTGCTCTTCATTTAAAGAGTCCTTTTCAATTCCAACAACTTTTTTTGTCTTATCTTCTACTCCAATTATGAGATATCCTCTTCCACCCCTAGAGTTTGCTATAGCACAAATATCTTTAGCCAGTTCTTTTTTTCCTGTCTCTACATTTAAGTCTAATTGTAATTTAAAATCCAACTTAACACCTTCTGAACTTTTAAGTAGACTTTTAAGTTTTTTTTTGTTCATAGCTTAAACCACAACCTTAAAATTAATAAATATAGAGACGATGAAATTATATTCATCGTCTTCTTAATTGTTAATAACCTTATTTTTCCCTGTTCCTTTTGCTATATACAATCTTGAATCAGCTACACTTAGAACTTCATTTAAAGTATTCCCATCAATTGGATAATAACTTATTCCAAAGCTTGCTGTAATACTTCCTTTTACCTCTCCGAAAAATATAATGTTCTCACTCAATTTCGTCCTAATATTTTCAATCTTGTAATACACTTCATCTAAACTTTCAAACTTACTTATACAAATTACAATCTCTTCTCCACCATATCTTCCAATAATATCTTCTTTATCTATATTATTTTCCATTAGCTTTACTGTTTGTTTTAAAACCTCGTCTCCAAATTGATGTCCGTATAAATCATTTGATTGTTTAAAATTATCCATATCTATCATTACTAAAGCAAATTGCTTTTCTGGTTCCTTATCTAATTTATTTTCAATAATATCATAAAATTGTTTTCTATTATATATACCTAAAAGAGGATCTCTAATTGAATTTTCTCTAATTTGATTATATAATGCATTATTTTCTAGTGCTATAGCTATTTGATTAGCTATAGTAGAAATAAATTTTATATGATCATGAGCAAAAAAGTTATTTAATGCATGTTCAACTATTATATATCCTATAAACTTTTCTCTAAGATATATTGGCACCCCTATTAAAGAATGAATATTACTCTTAAAAGTTTCCACATCAAATAATGGTTCTCGTGAATTTAAAATAAACGGTTTACCATCTAAAAGTTCTTTATATGAATCCTTATGTGAAATACAACATTGATAATTATAGTTTTGAAGATTACATGCCTTCATAACTAATTCATTATCTTCCATAATATATATGGTAGAATAAGTTGCACCTAATATACCTATTATCATGTCATTTATCATGGGAATTAAATTTTTATCACTAAGGTATGAATTTATATACTTACTTATTTCAACTATATTAGTTATAGAATCTAGTTTCTTTTCTAACTTTATATTTTTTTCAGTTAACATCTGTATAGTACTTTCAGCAAAATTTTGATATGTTTCAAATTCATCCTTAATTCTTACATATTTCTCATAATAGCTTTTTTGGACATTATTATTATAGTTATCCATAAGGTATCACTTTCTCCTAGAACTTAATTTAAATCTATTTTCTTACATAATAAATATATCATATTATCCCTTTAAATGAAAGTAATACAAATTCTTCCTTATATAAATATATCTAACTTTATATGAATTATTACACATTTTATAATTTAATCTTCTATACTAAGAATTTTAATTATCATTCTTTTACTTTATATTATATATAAGTTTACCCTGTTAATATTACTTTATTATAATTAAGAATAATTTTAAAAATGTATTTCTACAAAGTTTTTTAAATTATTTATAATCTTTTCAGATTTGTAAATACTATTAAGGAATTAATTATTAACATATGATGGAGGCTACATAATGAACTTTTTAAGATGGTTAGGTACACTTGTACTTGTGGGTTGGTTAAGTGCCTTAATTTTTAGAGTGGATAATAATCATATAAATTTCTTAATTGTTATTGCCGCACTAATATTTTTCATCGACCTACTTTATAACAAAGAAAAAACTATGTAAAGTTTTGAACTCATAGGGAGCCTCTCTATGAGTTTAATTTACTCTAGGGAGGGTAGAAATTTCATGAAAAATAATTCAAACTACTATTGGAATTCCATAACTACAGGATATAAAAACTATCCATCCTTATCAAATAACGAAAAATGTGATGTAGTTGTAATAGGCGGTGGACTATCTGGTTGTTTAACAGCGTATTACCTTTCAGCCTATAATATAAGCACAGTGTTGCTTGAAAAAAATCTTATAGCTCAAGGCAATGTTTCTGCTGGTATAGGTATTTTAGAAGCTTCTCCTGATCTTGAATTTGATAAACTTTCAAGATTTACAGGTAAAAAGAATGCTCTCCTTATCCATAAACTTTGTGAAAAAGCCGTAGATGATATTGAGTACATTTTAGATAGCATCAACTTCTCACATATCTTTGATAAAAAAGAAACCTTATACTCTATAAATAGTGGATTTGATAAAAGTAATATAATAAAAAGTATTCATAAACATGCTTATTCTAAATACTCTGCTGTAATAGACCCTTTTAAGTTCTGTCATGGCCTTTTAAAAAATGCTCAGAAAAAGCAGGCAAAAATATATGAGAATACGTCTGCTACTAACTATGATTCTTACTCCAATACTTTGAGGGTTAAAACAAATACGTCTCATTATATAGAATGTAAGAAAATAATTTTTACCAATGATTTATCCATAAATAATATATTACCTATTAAAGATCTTATACAAATAAAGAATATAAACACTATAGTAACTAATCCGTTAGATACACCTTTAAGTATACTTAATAAAAATTTTATTTTAAATTATAATAAAGATTATACTTATATTAGATCTACATACGATAAAAGGATTATGATTGCAAGTTTTAATAGTGACAAAAATCTTTATACTAACGAAAGACTATTAGACTTATTTAAAGACACCTGTGAATATTCAAATACTTTATCAGCTGAATATTCCTTTTCTACATCCTATGGCGAGAGCATAGATGGACTTCCTTACATTGGAACTCATCCAAAATTTGAAAACTGCTATTTCAATCTAGCCCTTGGGAGAAATCCTATTTGTTATAGCCTTATGGGAGCACAAATTATAAAAGATCTAATCTTATATGATACAAATCCTTATACTAAGTTATTTTCTTTTAATAGGTAAAAAAACAGTTTAGGAAGGCTTTAGCTTCCTAAACTGTTTTTTTATTATGCATCACTCTTACCAATATCAGATAATACTAATCCTTTATTGTGATCAAGAGCCCAACTTATTGCCCATTCGCTTGCAAATATTAATAAGTCTTTATCTTTTAAGTCCTTAACTACTTTTGTATCACTAGTGATATTTAAATCTTCTGGTTTTATATCTGACTTTTCAATCCATCTAACATTTTTAAATGGTAATCTTTCAATTCTTATATCTACATTATATTCATTTTTTAATCTGTATTCTAAAACTTCAAATTGAAGTACGCCTACTACACCAACAATTATCTCTTCTATTCCTATATGAAGTTCTTTAAATACCTGTATAGCACCTTCTTGAGCAATTTGAGTTATTCCTTTTATAAATTGTTTTCTCTTCATAGTATCAACTGTTCTAACTCTTGCAAAATGTTCTGGTGCAAAAGTAGGAATACCTTCAAATTTAAATTTATTAGATGCTGGACACAGAGTATCCCCTATACCAAATATGCCTGGATCAAATACACCTATAATATCTCCTGCATAAGCCTCTTCAATTATCTCTCTCTCTTCAGCTAAAAATTGTTGAGGTTGAGAAAGCTTAATTTTCTTTCCTTGTTGTACATGATAAACTTCCATACCTTTAGTATACTTACCTGAACAAATTCTCATAAATGCAATTCTATCTCTATGTGCCTTATTCATATTTGCTTGTATCTTAAATATAAAGGCTGAAAAATCCTCGCTAAATACTTCTATCTTACCAATATCTGATTTTCTGGCTAATGGTGGTGGTGTTAACTTTAAGAATTTCTCTAGAAAAGGTTCAACTCCAAAGTTAGTTAAAGCACTTCCAAAAAATACTGGAGTTAATTCCCCTACTTTTATTTTTTCTATGTCAAATTCTTCTCCTGCTTCATCTAAAAGTTCTAGATCCTCAAGAAGTTTTTCATGAAGTTGCTCTCCTATTAATTCTATAATCTCTTTATCTTCTAAATTTCCTTCAAATACATTTACAGCACTTTGTCCGTGGTTTCCTCCACGAAACACTAAAACGTGCTTCTTTTCTCTATCATAAACTCCCTTAAAATCAGATCCAGTACCTATAGGCCAGTTCATAGGATATGATTTTATTCCCAGTTCTTTTTCTATGTCCTCTAATAGGTCAAATGGGTCTCTAGTTTCTCTATCCATCTTATTTATAAAAGTAAATATAGGAATCTCTCTCAAACTACATACGTGGAATAACTTTCTTGTTTGAGCTTCTACACCCTTTGCTCCATCTATTACCATAACAGCACTATCTGCTGCCATAAGAGTTCTATATGTATCTTCACTAAAGTCTTGATGTCCTGGAGTATCTAATATATTTATACAGTGATTATCATAATTAAATTGTAGTACTGAAGATGTAACTGAAATTCCTCTTTGTTTTTCAATTTCCATCCAGTCTGATACAGCATGTTTTGAAGCTCTTCTTGCTTTAACAGAACCTGCCTCTCTTATAGCTCCTCCATATAGTAAAAGTTTTTCTGTAAGTGTTGTTTTACCTGCATCTGGATGAGATATTATAGCAAAAGTTCTTCTTTTTTCTATTTCTCGTATAAAGTCTACCACTTATTTCTCCTCTTTCTTATATAATTTAAAATTTATTGTTATATTTATAGAAAGTTATCATATTTTCTGTCAACTATTAATTTTACCACAACTTAAATAGTTATTAAAGTCATATTAAAAGAAAATTGTATTTCATTTTTATAAATACTATTCTAACTTAAAATGTTATAATATATAAAATAAACATATTATACTATAATTAATAAACTTTATATTTATATTACAGGAGGTATTATATGTATAAGCTTATAGCTATTGATATAGACGGAACTCTAACTAGAAAAAATAAAACTATCTCTACTTCTACCATAAGAGCCATAGAAGAGGCTGTTAAAAAAGGAGTTAAAGTTATATTATCAACTGGTAGACCTATCCAAGGACTAGAAAAATATGCAAAGGAATTAAATTTAAATTCTAATGATGATTATGGAATAGCCTGTAGCGGTGCTTTTATTCAGTGCTTAGGAACAAAAGAAATAATATTTGAAAGTCCATTATCTTACGATGATTTACAATTTCTTTATAGTTTAGCTAATGAGCTAAAAATAACCTTAAATATATTACTACAAAAACAAAATCTAATCCTAACACCTACTTTAAATTTAACTACTCAATTTGAAATTCTATTATCTGGTTTAAATATGAAAATTACCGACTTCAATTCTTTAGATAAAAATATAATTATAAATAGAGCAGTTTATATAAACGAGAATGCAAAATTTACAGAGAATCTTATCAATATAATAAAAAAACATAACTATAATATTACTATTCCTGAGATTTTAAATGGAAATGATGCTTTAGTTCTTGATAAAGAGAATATTCCAAAAACACTTTTCGATAGATTTACAGTATTAAGACCTTCCTCAAATACTTTAGAGATACTATCTAAGGGAGTTAGCAAAGGCACTGGAGTAAAACTTTTAGCAGATAAGTTCGGGATTAAACAAGAAGAAGTTATATGCATTGGAGACTCTGGAAACGACATAGATATGATAAACTATGCAGGTCTTGGCGTCGCTATGGGAAATGCAAGTTCTCATGTTAAAGACGTTGCTGATTATGTAACACTTTGTAATGAAGAAGACGGGGTCGCTCATGTAATTAATAAATTCGTACTAAAGTCGCTTTAATTTTTGTTAATATTCTTTATATTTTCATTTATTTATATTTGGATTTTATGTATAATTATCCAGTAAGAATATTAATTTATTGTTTTTTGTCATTTATATGAGTTTGGTGGGGATATTATTGAAAAAAATACAATTTAATGTAATTATATTTGTTCTAGTAACTTCTTTCTTATTATTTCAAGGAATATTTATTTATAACCAATATAAGTCGTCTGTTCATAATGTTGGAAATGTAGCTATAGCTATATCAAAGTCAATTGAGCAATTTGTAAATATAGATGAATATAAAAATATAATTACATCCAAGGATAAAAGTTCGTATTTTTATGGAATGCAAAAATTTTTCTCGGAACTTCAAAGAAATACAGGTGCAAAATATATTTATATCGAAAGACGTTTAAGTGATACTGAAATCGAGTATATATTCGATTCTGAAAAAGATAGTCTTGGAGAAAAGGATGAAAATACAACTCCTATTGAATACAATACTAAATATATGCCGAGTTTTTTTAAAGGTGCAAGTTATTATAATAAATGGGGTAGTCTTATATCAGGCTATACACCACTTCTTAACGAACATGGTGTTGTAATAGGTCTTGTAGGCGTTGATTTTACTTTAGACTATTCTCTATCTTACTTCTATAATGATTTAACTAGATTAATATTATATATTTCAATAGTATTACTATACTTTATAGCATTCCTTTTCTTAATTTTACACAAAAGAAAATTGGAACAAAACAATATCAAAAAAGCTTATAATAGCATAGTTAACTCTTTATTTAAAAGTCTTGAGAAAAAAAGCGGATATACATGGGAACATTCGAAAAAAGTATCTGAGTATTCTGTAGCTTTAGCAAAAGAACTAGGAATTGATAAAAATAACTTAAAGGCTCTGGAATGGGCCGCAATGCTTCATGATGTAGGTAAAATAGGAGTTCCTGAAACTATATTAAATAAGGCTTCAAGGCTATCCCCTGAAGAATATAACATAATAAAGCTACATCCAGTATATAGTAAAGATATTCTTTCTGAAATATTTCAAGATGAAAATACAATCTTTAACGTAAAAGAATTTAATATCATTACTGATATTGCAAATTTTCATCATGAAAGATGGGATGGTAAAGGGTATCCTGATGGTCTAAAAGGTGATAACATTCCACTAATGTCAAGAATTGTTAGTGTAACTGATTCTTGGGAAGCTATGACAGCCCATAGACCTTATAAAAGTCCCATGAGGAAAGAGCAGGCTCTACAAGAAATTCGACTAAACTCCGGAACACAATTTGATCCAAAGGTCGTTGATGCATTTTTAAAATGTATAGATAAAAACCTAATATAAATTTCTTAAATCTCATTAAAAAACATAGATGCAACAATAATAAGAAGAGCATACTCTCCGTATACTCTTCTTATTTATATACTTACAAACTATGGTAAAATTCATATTATTCTTTTTAAATAAATTTACATAAAGATGCTATATCTTTTCTCTTTGAATCGTATTATAGTTGAAATGATGCAACCTCATATCTATATCACTAGAAAAGTACTTAAATTAGATTTAAGAAAGGATTTTGATACAGTAGATAGACAATTTTCAATAATCGGTCTAAATTCTATTAATTCAACTGCATGCTATATAAGTGTCGTCTATTTAGACGGTTATGCTTATAGTCCCTCAGAGTGGTTGAATTATTCTCGCTCTGAATTTATTAATCCTAACTATGATAAACTTAAAGGAGAAAAACTTGGCAAAGTGACTTTAGATTTAAAAGGTAAAATCTATACAGGAATACCTCCTAGTTTTTCAAGCGCCCTTGATGAGGGAACTGAAATTTATACAGTTAAAAATCTAAAAAAGGAAAGGGCTATTCTGGTTATAGATGATGATTATGCAAAAGTATCTTCTGTTGAACTTCGTAGCGAAGAGGATAGTTCTGTTATAGGTGTGTCCGAAAATAAACAATTGCTTGAACTTATTAATAGTGAACTATCTAAGCTACCTTTATTACAATCCTCAGAGCTAGGTAAAGATCCTTATTCTATTGGGAAGCGTATTGCGATAAACCTAGTATTTTCAAATGGGGTAGCTCTTCATATGCAGGTTATACCTGAAGCGAATAGTGCTTATATATTTGGAGGATTTATTCATCTTTCTAAAGAGTTTTGCTCAGCAGTTCAGGAGATTCCTATCCAAGTGGATAAACATTAAGCAATTAAAAAGGAACCACTATAAAATAGGCAGTGATTCCTCAAATTTTTATATAACAAAAATGTTTTACTTAGACACTGGTATAAACCCAATCTTTTTCTGCATTTTTCTAAGAGTCTTAGTTGCTACATAGTTAGCCTTTTCTGAACCTTTTCTATATATGCTCTCTAAATACTCTTTATTTGTAGTTAATTCTTTTACTTTATTTTGAACAGGTTCAAGCTCCTCAACTATAGCCTCTGCTACATCCTTTTTAAATTGAGCATATCCTTGACCTTCATAATCTTTCTCGATTTCTTCTATACTTTTCCCCTTAATTACACTTAAAATTGTCATTAAATTCTTAACACCTGGTTGTTCATCACTATACTTAACAATTCCAAGGCTATCTGTCACAGCTCTTGATATTTTTTTTCTTATTACATCTGGCGGATCCATAATAAATATATATGAATTAGGGTTGTCTGAAGACTTAGACATTTTCTTAGTAGGTTCTTGTAAATCCATAATCCTAGCCCCTTCTTTTGCTATATAAGGATCTGGAATTTTAAAAGTTGGACTATAAGCATTATTGAATCTTTCCGCAATATCACGGCTTAGTTCTAAATGCTGCTTTTGATCACTTCCTACTGGAACTAAATCTGTTTGATATAATAAAATATCGCCGGCCATTAAAACTGGATAATTAAATAACCCAGCTATAATATTATTTCCATACTTCTGTGACTTATCTTTAAACTGAGTCATTCTACTAAGCTCACCCATATAAGTGTTACAGTTTAAAAGCCATGCAGCCTCAGCATGAGCTGGTACATGAGATTGAATAAAAATAGTATTTTTATCTGGGTCAATACCTGACGCAATATATATTGCAAGAACTTCTAATGTTCTTCTTCTTAAATCCTTTGGTTCTTGTCTTACTGTTATGGCATGCATATCAACTATGCAATAATAGCAATCATAATCATCCTGGAGTTTAACCCAATTTTTTAATGCTCCTAAATAATTTCCTAGTGTCAATTCTCCTGAAGGCTGTATTCCACTAAAAATAACCTTCTTTTGTTCCATCTGCTCCACTATATATACCTCCACATTCTTTAGTAATTCACTTTACTTATAGATAACTTTTACTATATACCATTATAAAGTAAAATATCCTATATAACAATTATCTTGTTATATAGGATATTTTATACTTTACTTATGTGTTATATTCAGCAGTATTTATATATGAAAATTTATCTCATAAAATACTGATGAGTATTTTTACCTTTTCCAAAGTCCATGAAGATTACAGTATTCTCTTGCATATAAAAGTTCTTCTTCAACCATAAATACTGCTTCTGGCTTTTGACCTGGTTTTAAGTACTCTCTATATACTTTATTTTCTGTATGGATTTCTATCCACTCAATATAATGCTCTTCTGCCATAGGATGCTCTACTTCTCCTACTATAACCTTAACTCCACCATCTATTTTTTCAATAACAGGTACATGCTTTTCATTTGATGCATCTACTGAATTTTCAGCTTTTAAGGTCATAGGTTTACCACAACAAACTAATACACCACCTGAGTTATGAACAACCTCAACTATATTTCCACAAATTCCACATTTATAAACTTCTCTTAATTTTGTCATATTAAATCCCCCTTTAAGTAATAACTTTTATTCTTTAATAATTACATTCTACAAATACATTAATTCTCCTTCTAATCTAAAAAATTTTCTAATTAAATAATATGTTCAAAAATCATAATTTATTTTAATTTTAGTGAAATACTAATTTTTGAAAGCAATATTTTATTAGAAGGGAGATAATAACCATGATTGAACGTAAGCTATATAAACTAGACCAAGAAGAATATCCTGATACAGAGTCTAAAGAAATAAATTCTTTTTCTAAAGTAGATTATGTAGATATCCATAATAATGTTACTAATTCTGCATCATCTAAAAACACTACTTGGAAGGAACCTAAATATACTTACAATCAAGAGGATGATGTTATATGGGATGAAGATTATTGGGATGACTATTTTTAGACTGTAAATTAAAGCATTACATAATAATTTAAAAATTTTTATAGAATGAAAAAACTAGTAGAGATTTAATTTATCTCTACTAGTTTTTTATTAACACTACTATATTCCAAAACTATATTTACCTGATGAATTCCTTCGTCTAAAATTGGAATAAGTCTATTTTCTATAGGGTTTCCGTCTAATGTTATTTCTGATTTTTGTCCTCTTGAAACCTTTATTTTATATTTACATTTATCTTTTGTATATTCCATGTCAAAACCATTCCAATTATCAGGAATTACAGGATCTATTGTAAATCCTTCTTTTCCATTAAATCTAAGTCCAAGTATTCCTTCAATAGCAACTCTGTACATCCAGCCTGATGCTCCAGTATACCAACTCCAACCTCCTCTACCTATGTGTGGTTCTCTTCCATATACATCAGCTGCCATTACATAAGGCTCTACCTTGTATCTTTCACATTCATAAAAAGTCTTAGTATGATTTATAGGATTTAGCATGTTATAAGTTTCCCATGCCTTATTTCCTTCACCAAGCTCTGCCATAGCTAACACTACCCAAGTTGATGCATGAGTATACTGTCCTCCATTTTCTCTTACTCCTGGAACATATCCCTTAATATATCCTGGTTCTAACTTGCTATCTGCAAAAGGCGGAGTTAATAAAAATACCATTCCTGTATCTTCTTTTATTAAATACTTCTCAAGAGCTTTCATAGCCTCTCTAGTCTTCTCTTTCTCTCCTGCCTTAGATATAACTGCCCAAGACTGTGAAAGAGAGTCTATTTGACATTCATCATTTTCTGCAGAACCTAGCGGAGTTCCATCATCAAAGTAAGCTCTTCTAAACCAATTTCCATCCCAAGCATTTTTGTTTAAATTTTCTTTTATAAACTCCTTCATCTCTTCATATCTTTGCACTCTATACTCATCATTTTGTGCTTTACATATATCTTTAAAATTATCTAATATACTATATAAAAACCATCCAAGCCATACACTTTCTCCTTTTCCCTTATTTCCAATCTCACTCATTCCATCATTCCAGTCTCCTGAACCCATTAATGGTATATTGTGTGATCCAAATTTCAAGGATTTTTCTATAGCTTTTACACAGTGCTCATATATAGTTCCTGTTTTATCAGATTTTCTAGATATAGTGTATCTTTCATCTTCTCCTTCTTCTAGCGGTTTATCTTCTAGATATCCAGCTTGCTCATTTAATATACTATAGTCTCCTGTTCTCTTCACATAGTCTACAGTAACATAAGGAAGCCATAGTAAATCATCTGAAAATCTTGTTCTTATACCGCTATCAATTACAGGATGCCACCAATGTTGTACATCTCCCTCTACAAACTGTCTTGTAGCACTATATAAAATGTGCTCTCTTGTCATATTAGGATCTACATACGCCACAGCCATTACATCTTGTAACTGGTCTCTAAATCCAAAAGCTCCTCCTGATTGATAGAATCCACTTCTAGCCCATACTCTACATACAATAGTTTGATATAACAGCCAACCATTAAGCATTATATCCATACTTTTGTCAGGAGTTTTTACTTTGATAGTTCCAAGAAGGTTATTCCAATATGCTTTTACATTTTCTAGTTCTTCCTCAGCTTTATTAACATCTACATACTTATTTATAATTTTTTCTATATTTTCAATTCCTGCATCTTCACCAAAAATAACTATTAGTGTCTTTTCCTCACCACTTCTTAAACTTATTTTAGCGTTCTCAGCAAGACATGGATCCATTCCAGCTCCTACATCATTAGATAATCCTACTCGCTTCAATGCATCTGGATTTTCTATGTTTTTCCCCCTACCTATAAATTCTGTTCTATTTCCGGTGAAACTTTCTTCATTTCCACCTACAATCTTTAGGTATGCGTATTGATCGCTAAAATTACTACTGTATGAATTCTGAGCATAAATATATTTTTTTTCTTCGTTTAAATAAGTAGCTATGTTAGTAGCTGTTTGTTGAGGAACCACACCTAAAACTAAATGAGCATAATAAGTTAACGATATTTTCCTATCGAGATTACTATTATTTTTTAATTTTACTTTTAATAACTTCACTTTTTCTTCAATAGGCACAAACATAGAAACTTCACCAATTATGCCGTATGCTTCATGCTTAAAGTTAGAATAACCAAATCCATGTTCAATTACGTACTCTCTATCATCTCTAATCGGTTTAGGTGCTATACTCCATACATCCCCACTATCATCATCTCTTAAGTAAAGAGCTTCTGAAGGAGGATCAATTACCCAATCATTAGACCAAGTAGTTATCTTATTTTCTCTACTATTCTTATGCCATGTATAAGGTGATCCACTTTCCGATACTATAAATCCAAAATCCTCATTTGCTATGACATTTATCCAAGGAGCAGGAGTGATTTTTCTATCTCTTAGGACTATAACATATTTGTTATCCTTTAAGTCAAAACCACCATAACCATTGTAATAATCTAGCTTATTTGTTTTGAATTTATATGATTCATATACATAGTTATTTTCTTTAGCTGATAAGAGTTTCGTAGTAGAAGTTTCTTCTACACCTTCTTCCTTCTTTATTTGATTTATTATAAGCCCATTACTTCCATCAATAACAATTCTAGCAAGCGCTTTTAACAAATCCATATCTTCTTGTTCCATTGTAGAATTTCCTGTTAAGAATACTCCACCTGACTTATTTTGCTTATCTCTTGCATGACTTGTAGCTATTAAATCCCTTAAGCTATCTTGTAATGGTTGAGTATATGCAACATTTTGAACATTTAAAATTATAAGGTCTACCTTTAAACCTTTAACGCTCCAATATTCATGAGCATTTAACATTTGACGAACCGTATCTTTGTCTTTTTCTTCTTTAACTTCAACTAAAACAATAGGTACGTCGCCTGATATACCATATTTCCATAAATCCTGCTGACTTCTTTTAATATTCTTTATATAATCTTCTCTATCTCTATATTGACTTGTTTGATAAAGTATTCTAGAGGCCATAAGCTGATAAAGATTTGCTTGTGGTGATTTTATACCTAAATATTTCATTTCAACAGTACTTTGACTCCAAGCAATTTCAAAGACTCTATCAATACTCTTTATCTCTTTATACTTAATAGCTAACTCAATAGCATGTTCTCTTGAGTCTGCTACTGCTGTTGTATAAACTATTCTACAAGTTTCTCCTGGTTCAAGCTTTAATCTCTTTCTCATACTTATTATTGGGTCTAAAACTGGCCCTACATTATTCTTTAAAGGTGTATCTTCTCCTAATGCAATAGGTTCCATTAGACTTTTTCCTCTTCCAATAAAGTCAGCTCTACTTGTTTCATATTGTGTTGTTCCAATAGAGTTTCCTTCAAGTGCTATGCATTGAACTACATAAGGCTTTTTTTGTCCCTTTGCTCTTGGTCTTCTATTAGCAATTATACATTCATGATCTTGGATAAATTCAGTACTTATAAATAAGTTACCAAAAGCCGGATGAACTATATCTGAATTAAATGGAGCTAATGTCACTTCACAATAAGAGGTTATCTCTAAGATCTTATCCTCACTTCCAGTATTAGTTAAAGATATCTTTCTTATCTCTGCATCATCTTCGCTAGATACTGTAATTTCTGTATAGGTAAGTATATCTCCATCAACTCTTTTAAATTCTGCTTTATCCTGTGAAAAAATAACTTTATAGTCATCTCCTTCACTTTTACAAGGTTCATAAGTGGAACTCCAATAATTATTTGTTCTTACATCTTTAATATAAAAAAACATTCCACTATTATCGGAGGTAACGTCTCCTTTCCACCTGTATACTGTCATATCGTTCTTTTTACCATATCCACTACCACTATTAGAAATCATCATTGAATAGCTTCCATTTGAAAATAGTTGAGTCTCTGGAATAGGAGTAAGTGCTGTATCATAAGTTCTAGCAATTATGCTTTGTTTTTCTTCCCTTACTTCTGTTACCTCAAATCTTTGTTCTCTTTCATAAACTATTCTATTTGGAACTTTTTCTTGAAGAAGTAGTTCTGTAGCTTTTACAGAAGGTATATTATGAAATCTATTTACAAGTATATTGTTTTTCAATACATTGTCTAATGCCATAAGACTCATGCCTTCATGATGAACCATAAAACATTTTATAATAGACTTATCCTGACCATTTATCATTCTATCTTTCGTATAATCTATAGCCTCATAAAATCCATATCTACCTTCTAATCCCTCATTAATAAGTCTATTCATATTATCTATAGCACTCTTAGGATCTACTTGTAGTGCCAATACTGTAGAATATGGTGAAACAACTAACTCATTCTTTAGTCCTCTCTTTAATCCTATACCTGGAATTCCAAATGCTTTATACTGATAATTTAAACTTACATCAAAAGCTTTATAAGCAGATTCTGATATCCCCCAAGGCACTTTTTTAATACCACCATATTTCTTTTGACCTTCTACTATAGCCTTATAGGTATGGGTTAAAAGTGTATTAGGATACGGCTTCATAATAAGCAAAGGCATTAAATATTCAAACATAGTACCAGTCCAAGATACAAGTCCCTTACTTCTACCTATTATAGCCATAGACCTTCCTAGTTTGAACCAATGTCTTATTCCAACATCACCTTTTGCTATGGCAACAAAACTTGCCTGCCTTGCCTCAGAAGCTAATAAATCATAGTAACTTTTTCCTAGGGAATCTCTCTCTACATCATATCCTATAGAGAAAAGCCCTCTTTTTTTGTCATACAACATCTTAAAGTCTGTACTTTCAACCATTTTGTTTAATGTATTCATTAGCAATTCTATTCTTTGTATAAGAGTTTCTACTTCTTTTACTGTTTTTTGTATTAAACCTTTTAATTCTTCAATAGTCTTATAAGAACTATCAGAGTTTTCTAATACATTATTTAATTCTTCTCCTATATTTTTCAAAGAAGTATTTAATACTATTCTGTTTAAGCTATTGTATAAACTAATATCATTTTCTTTATTTTTACCTATAGTATCAGCCCAAGGGAAAAGTAGTTCTATCTCTTCTAGGAATTTATTAACCCCGCTTTTTACTTTGTTATTCCAGTAAAGCTCTATACTATTACTATCTTTTTCTATTTCTAGTGCCTTATCTCTTAACCGTATTGTTAATTCCTTCCAAGAAAATACAGTAAACTCTAATCCCTTCAATGTATTTATATCATTCTCATAGTAGTCCTTAATGGTAAGTTCTCTAGATATCTCCTCACTAGCAAGAGTTAGTGTATCTGAAAGGCCTACTATCATTTCTCTATTAATAGCTGGTTTATTTAAATATTCTCTTAAATTCTCTTCTAATAACCAAAGATATCCCACTAAATTACCACTATCAACAGTTGATACATATTTAGGGTGTAATGGCTCCTTCGTTATAGTGTTATACCAGTTAAATAGATGCCCTCTATATCCTTTTAAGTCTTCTACATTTCTTACTACATTTTCTAGTCTGTTTATATTTTCTACCAAACCTATATATCCTAAATCATAAGCAACAAGATTTGATGTAAGACCCATTGCAATATTCGTCGGAGATGTTCTGTGGGCAACTCCATTGCTTGGATCTTCCTGATAATTATCAGGAGCTAACCAATTATTTTCCTCATTTACAAAGTCTTCAAAATACGCCCAAGTCTTTCTTCCTATTCTTCTTAGCATAGTTTCTTGTTGCGTATTTATTTGTACATTCTTTTCTTTTATATCTTTACTTATATAACAAGCTATCCAAGGACTTAAAAACCATATTGCACAAGATGGTAGCATAAAAATCCCTAAATCACTTGATCTGTTAAAAGCTATAGTTAATGTTACTGCAGATATCAAACTTCCTATCCACATAAATGCTATATAATCCGTTAAACTTTTTCCTGACTTTGCTTCAGCATCTGCTGCTGTTTGCCATTCTAATAGATTCTTTTTGCTCACATAAACTCTATATAAAGTTTTTACAATAGCATTTAATGTTAAATAGGCTATAAAGGGTAGAAAAGCAAATGTTAAAAAAACTTGTTCAATAATAGTTTTGCTATTATTAATTCTGCCTGACAGACTTATACCCCTTATAGGTGATGTAACAGATTCACTAACATTAAAAAGTATAGGTGCAATTAGCGCAAGAACAGCTGCTGATACCCACTTATCTGTTCCATCTGGTAAAACATTAAAAGATAATAATATCAATAGCATTATTGATGGTGCTACTAAGCTTCTCCTTAAATTATCTAACAGCTTCCACTTTGAAAGAGAATTGATAGACTTTTTATTTTTAATCCACGGAAGTAATTGCCAGTCACCTCTAACCCATCTGTGAAATCTTTTTGAACTTGCCATATAGTAAGCTGGGTAACTATCTATTAATTCTACATCAGTAACTAAAGCAGTTCTCACATAAGATCCTTCTAAAAGATCATGACTTAACACCATATTTTCAGGTATTTCTCCTTTAAGCATCTCATTAAAAGTATCTATATGATAGATACCTTTTCCTGTAAAAATACCTTCTCCAAAGAAATCCTGATACACATCAGAAACAGCTGTAGTATAAGTGTCTAAACCAGTTTCTCCAGAGAACATCCTTGAAAAAATAGTTTTATTTGCACTTAAAGTACTAATACTTATTCTTGGCTGCATAAGCCCATATCCTCTTGTAACTCTTTTTTTAGGCTTATCAATACAAGGCTTATTTAGTATATGGCTCATAGCTCCAACTAGCTTTTTTGCACTATCTCTAGGTAACTGAGTGTCACTGTCTAAAGTTATTACATAACTAGCTTTTTTAAGTTCACTTATATCTCCACTTATAACATTATAACTAGTTTTTTCTTCCCCTCTAATTAGAGCATTAAACTCCTCTAATTTACCACGCTTTCTTTCCCATCCAAGCCATTTAGCTTCTTTTTCATTATACTTTCTGTATCTACTAAAAAAGAAAAATTTATCTCCCTTATCTTTAGAATACTTATTATTTAATTTTTTTACATGTTCTAAAGCAGCTTCTACTATCTTTTCATCCTCTTCATTTACCTCAGTAGAACTATCTTGAAAGTCACTTAAGAGAGTAAAATATATATTGTCATCAAGATTAGCTAAATGATACACTTCAATATTTTTTAATAATTCATGTACTTTTTGAACACTGTTTATAATTGTAGGTATTACTACTATTGTTCTATTTTCCTCGCCTATTCCTTCTTTATATTCTATTTTAGAAATGAATCTAGGAGTGGTGAGATTATTTATACTCCAATTTAGAACAGAAACTATTATCTCACTACATGGTACTATTAAAATAAATCCTGCAACAACATATCTCCACAAAGCTCTATTTGTATCATTCATATAGCTTACTGCAAGAAAAATACTCATAGCAATTATAGTTCCTATAGCTATAACCCCTACGTAATATCCTACTGAAGAACTCTTCATAGAATTCTTTATACCATGTATTCCTTTATCTTTAAAATAGGATTTTTTCTTTAAGCAATCTACTCCATCATCTACTAAATAATATCCTACATGCTTTTCAAATTCTCTTCCTTCTACCATCTCTGCCTCTTCAGCACATTGAACTGCCTTCTTAGCTATAAAAGACTCTGGTTTTTTCATTATATTTGCTAATTTTTCAACTCTATGTCTATAATAATCTCTAGATTCAAAGTCCATAGTGGAATATATATTTGCTGGGTCTTCTCTTAAAACATTTTCAACAAAGCTTAGATGTTCAAAACTTTCTCTCCAATTCAATGCCTCAACTTCTCTAATTGAACTTATAGAATTTCCAATGGAAACTTGATAAGTAGCCTGCTCCTGATGATCTAAATTTATCATCTTCTCAGAATTTGTTTCTTTCATTTCAAGTCTCTCATCTATCCACTCATATATTTCACTAGAGTCTATTCCATTATCTCTAAGTACCTTTAACAATCTCTCTGTAAAATGGGAAGTAAAATTTATATCTTCTCTTGAAATACGGTAAACTTCTTCTTTTGTCTTCTGATTTTCAACTGCGTTTATTAGTCTATCTGCAATTTTATCTGCTTCAGATTTCTCTTTTGAGTTCATAACTATTTTTTCTGTTATTTTGCTTATGTTTTGAATTAAAGCTATTCTAAGCATAATAGGAAGTGACCAAATCTCTCCACTAGTTAAAACAGAGTTACTTTGGTAAGCCCTAATAAATCTCTCTATTATATGTTCATCAATTCTAGCATCAGTATGAGAAACTAACTCTACTGCTATATGGTAAATTCTAGGGTATCCCTTCATCATTCCCTTTTTTATAACTGGCAAATCCTTATAATATGACTTTGGCATATTATGCTTTATATGTTTATATTCTTTTTCAATTAGATACAGATTATCTAAAAGCCATTCTGATGCTGGAGCTACGTCTTTTTTCTCCCTTACATCTCTATCTATATGTTCATAGCCCTCTATTATTTTTTTATAGCTAATATCTAAGCTCCCAAATAACTTTCTTCTACAATTTGATTTTGTTGCATAAGAATAGTTTTTTGATATTTGCATAGCATGCTTTTCTAAGTCTTCTCCATTTACATCTATAACTGGCATATCGTCTAATATATTTTCTTCCTTATCTTTCTCATTATTGAAGAATGATAAATATATTACTATAACCAAAACTATAGATATAACTGCCATAATATAGGCCATTTAAAGTCACTCCTTCGTTATGTAATTACATTTTCATTATTGCCTAACTATTGTTCCCCAAAAAAATTAAGATTAAACAAAAAATCAGCAAAGGACTTATACATAAATTTCTGTATAAGTCCCCTACTAATATATTTTTTAAATTTGGATGGCAAATTTTAATGAGCTTAAAGCTCAAGTTCATTAATTATTAAATCTTCATAAGACTGTCTTTTGCATATAATTTTTGCATTTCCATCTTTCACTAAAACTACTGCAGCCCTAGGAATTTTATTGTAATTACTAGACATAGAGTAACCATAAGCTCCAGTTCCTAAAACGGCTAATATATCTCCACTTTCAGCTGCTGGTATCTCTACATTATTTAATAATATATCTCCTGATTCACAGCATTTTCCTGATATTGTAACCTTTTCTGTGCTTGATGAGTTTATCTTATTTGCAATTACACACTCATATTGAGCTCTATATAAAGCTGGTCTTATATTATCAGTCATTCCTCCATCTACAGCTACATACTTTCTAATTTCTGGTATTTGTTTTATTGATCCTATTGTATAGAGGGTAGTTCCTGCATTTCCTACTATTGACCTACCTGGTTCTATAGTTAAAGTTGGTAAGTCTATACCAAGGTCTTTTGCCACTTTTTCAGCTTCATCTAATATAGCTGTGCAAAACTCTTCAGCTTCCTTTGGGTCATCGCCTTTTTCGTAGTATATTCCGAATCCTCCGCCTAAATCTAGTTCTTTAATATCATATCTTAATTCATCCTTAATATCTTTAACTATAGTAAGCATTATTCTAACTTCATCCCTATAAGGTTCTATATCAAATATTTGAGAACCAATGTGACAGTGGAATCCTGTAAGGTCTATATTCTTGAAAGATATAGCCTGCTTTACAGCTCTTAACGTTTGATTTTCAAGTAAAGTGAAACCAAATTTAGAGTCTATTTGTCCAGTTTTTATATAATCATGAGTATGTGCTTCTATTCCTGGAGATATTCTTAAAAGTATTTCTTGAGTCTTATTATGTTTCTCTGCTATTTCATTTATTTTTTCTATTTCATAAAAGTTATCAGCTACAAATCTTCCAACTCCAAGCTTAATTCCCATTTCTATTTCTTCATGAGTTTTATTATTACCATGAAAATATATCTTTTCCATTGGAAATCCACTCTTATATGCTGTATATAGCTCTCCACCGGAAACTACATCAAGGTATAATCCTTCTTCTTTAACAATCTGACACATAGCTAGGGTCAAAAATGCTTTTCCAGCATAAGCTACTCTATTTCTTCCTTCATTAGCTTTAAATCCATTATAAAATCTTCTACAATTATTTCTAATTAGGTTTTCATCCATAACATAAAGAGGTGTTTGAAATCTTTCAACTAACTCACTAGAGCTGATACCTCCTATATGCAAATGTTCATTTACTACTTCTGTACTTCCAAATAATTTCACTTTAATAGCCCCCATTCAATAATATTATTACCTTGATTAAAGATTAAATTCTTTTGCTACTATCTGAATTGCTTTAGTTTTATCTTCTTGTTTTATAGCACATGTAATTCTTATTTCTGATGTAGTTATCATTTTAACATTTATATTATTAGCACTAAAAAGCTTAAACATCTTTGCTGCAACTCCAGAGGTATTCTTCATTCCTATTCCAACTACTGAGAATTTAGTTATATCCTCATCTATGGCTATATACCTGTCTCTTGCAAAATTCTTAATTATATCCATACATTCTTCTTCCTCATCCCTTGGAATTGTAAACGACACATTTACTTTTCCATTTAAAGGTGCAGTTTGACTTATCATATCTATATTTATCTTTCTACTACCAATAGCTTCAAATAAAGCTGAAAGTATATTTATATCCCCATCTATATCTTTTAAAGTTACCGCTATATCATCATCACTAGTAGCTAGTCCAGTTACTGGTTTACTCTCTAAGTTCATTTTATTAACCCCCTTGATAATTGTTCCCCTAATATCACTATTACTTAAACCCACATATATTGATATATCATATTTTTGTGCCAGTTCAATAGATCTTGAATGCATGACCTGTGCCCCTAAACTTGATAGTTCAAGCATTTCCTCATAATCAATAACTTCAAGTTTTTTAGCTTCTTTATATCTTCTCGGGTCAACACTATATATTCCATCAACATCTGTGTATATCTCACATATACCTTTTAACTTAACTGCAAGGGCTACTGCTGACGTATCAGAGCCGCCTCTTCCAAGGGTAATTATATCCCCATCTTCATTAATCCCTTGGAACCCTGCCACAATTACGACCTTACCTTCTTTAAGACTCTTCTTTATTTTTGTATCATCTATATCATCAATTAATCCTTTGCCATACTGTCCCGTTGTTTTTACCCCTATTTGGTATGCTGTATAACTAACAGAATCATGACCTAATTCCTTTATTGCCATAGATAGTAATGCTGAAGACATCATTTCCCCTGTTGATAACAAAGCATCTAACTCTCTCTTATCTGGATTCTTAGAGATTTGCTTAGCAATTGAAATTAAATCATCTGTAGTATCTCCCATGGCTGATACTACAACAACTAAACTAGCCCCTTTTTCTTTTCTTTTAATTAAGGTTTTTGCAATCTTTTTTATTTTTTCTGTTGTAGCCACAGAACTCCCACCGTATTTTTGCACTACTATTTCCATATTTATAGCCCCCCGCTTTTTAGTAAGCAGTTGCCATCCTTTTCAGGTGGTAATATGAGGTACTAGGAGAAAACACATAATCTCTTAATCTCTAGTCTCTAATAGCTATCTCTATAGTTTCCACACATAATGTAGTGAATAAAGATTAGCGATTAGTGATTAATGATTTAGAAGATTGTGGCTGCAATATATTTCAAAAAAAATATTGCAGCAAGGAACACCCTTGCCGCAATATAAATAAAAAATCCTTATATTCCGAACTCAGTGTACCTTGTAGCTCTCCACGTAATTTCTTACGCGACAACTTTACATATATTTTATGCAAAGCCAGAAATTAAACTTGCCAGCTTAATTTCTTCGGCCATAATTCCTTTCTTTACTCATCAACATCTGCCGACTCCTAGTAAATACTATTAATTACAGCGCCTCTACCCTAGGCAACTAACATTTTATTAACTTTTTAAATTATTATTAGTGTATCATTAAATTTATAATTATGCAACTATTTTTTAATATTTATTAAATAAATCTTGTTATAGTTTTAAAATATATATAGTAAAAAAGATATCTTATGAAGTTTTAACTTCACAGATATCCTTATGTATTTAATCTATTGCTATTCCATTTCTAAAATTTAATCTCTCTAGTAATCTTTCAATTTCACTCTTTTGTTCTACAACATAAGGTGTTTGAGTTTTCTTTTCTAACAGCTTTCTATATTGTTTTAAGGCCATTTCAATATCCAAAAGTTCCCTAGGACTTTCTATTTCTATCCTTCCAGTACCCATACTTTTGCCAGTACGTCTTGTATATAGTTTCATAAAATTTAACCTCCTCATATAAAAGTGTTTATGACTCTAATATAATTATGACACAAACAAATAAAGATATAAATAGATTTTTTAAAATTTTCTGAATACTTTATAAGCAATATCTAATTTATTAATATGCCTAAAATACATATTAATAAATTAGAGTTCTTTTTTAGTATATATGCTTGTATTCTACAGAAACTATTATTGTAACTCTAAAAAAGAAAGGAGAATGTACTATGTCAAGACGTAAAGCTCTTATTCCTGAAGCAAATACAGGATTAAATAGTTTTAAGATGGAAGTAGCTGAAGATATGGGATTAGATTCATATAAAAATCGTCACAAATCTATGGCAGGTGCCCGCAATGCAGATGGTGAGATGGCAAAACGAATGATGGCTGCAATGGAACACCCAATAGATAATAAAGATAGTAAATATTAAGTAATAACTAAATAGGACTCTTTTAAGAAGTGGTAAAAATCAGGTGCTAAGTACTAGAATATATTATTTTAATAATATACATCTCAGCCTAGCACCTGTAACTTACATCCTTGTAACCCTTCATTGACTTTGATATACTATCTATTAAAAGATTTGTGAAAGTGGAGGATTAAAAATTACATATGAACAAACAAAGTTTAAGCAAATTAAAGCTTTTTTTTATGGGAATAGAAAATAGGTTTTCTGAAAACAACTCAACTTTTAAAGGATTAAAGATTACCTTTAATACAGGATTAAAATCCTTTAATGGTACTGGAAGCTATGAAGATAGCAAAATTAAATATAATTTTAATGGAATAACTCAAGTTGATGATATTAAAACTGTATTAGAAAGAATCCTAAAAGATGCGGAAAGTTACGAGAGCCTTGCCTTTATATATAGTGAACGTGGAACAGATATATTAATTTCAGCAGATAATAAAAATGTTACAATGAAAAATATTGAAATTAAAGATGAGGATCTAGCTGACCCCAAAGCAAAGATCACTAAATTATCAACTATAGGAAATCATAGTGATGGAACAACTTCAACTTTGTTAAACAGAGACTACTACGTTAAAGTTGGAAAAGCAGATAGTCTTTTAAAAGAAATAAACATAATGACTAAGGATGGAAAAATTAAGAATGATAAAATAAGAAAATATAATCAAATTGATCATTATGTAGAGCTTCTTGATGGTATTTTTGATAAATTAGATTATAAAGGAACTTTAACTATACTAGATTGTGGCTGTGGTAAATCTTATTTATCCTTTGTTTTAAACTATTATTTAACAGAAGTAAAAAAGATAAAATCCCACTTTATAGGACTTGATTATTCTGAAGGAGTTATAGAATCTTCTAGAAAGATGGCTGATAATTTAGGTTATAGAAATATGGAGTTTCATGCAATAGATATAAAAGATTATGTACCTGATAAAAAAATAAATGTAGTTTTATCTCTACACGCCTGTGATACTGCAACTGATATGGCATTAGCCTTAGGAATAAAAGTAACATCTGATTTAATTATTGCAGTGCCATGTTGTCATAGAGAGCTTTTAAGTCAATATTCTTATGATCCTTTTAAAAGTATAACAAAACATGGTGTATTAAAAGCTAGGCTTGCAGACATACTTACAGATGGTATGCGCTCTGCTATGCTGGAAGCAAAGGGATATGATGTTTCAGTAGTAGAATATATATCTCCTCTTGAAACTCCTAAAAATCTTATGATAAGAGCTATAAAGACAAAAGAAGAAAATCCTAAATCCTTAGAAGAATATAATGATTTAATGAAAGCATTAAAAATAAATCCTGCTCTAAATAGATTTTTAGTAGAGTGGTAAAAATAATGGTCTATCTGAAAATTAGATAGACCATTACTATTTCTAATAATTTTACATTTTATTATTTAACCTTTTCATCAATTAACTTTATATAGTTTTTTACATTTTCATCTTCCTCAGGTGCTCCCTTATACCAATTTTCCTTATCTAATGACTTATTTGAGAAATACTTGCCCTTCATTATAATCTCAGGTCTATATTCAAAATGTAGAATATCAAAATGTCCCCATTTTCCTCCCCAAATAAAATTATTCTTCTCAAAAGTTTCTACAATCTCTCTAGGATATGAGATCATTCTTACCTGTCCGTCTTTTCTTGATGCCCACTTCCAGTAATCTCGTTTATCACTTTTTAAATCTATAGCTGTTCCAAATGAATGAGGACTTAACTGATTTGTACCTGCTATAACCCTATAGTTGAATGTACCATTAACAGGGAAAGCAACAGCCCATATCTTACTATTACTTTTAGCGAGAGTAGTTAATTCGTTCATAGTTTTTTGTAACGATTCAGCAGCTTTATTATTCTTATTAAACTGAAAATGTTGATTTCCAATCCTTATACCTTTAAGATTAGATTGAACTTGAGCTTTTGAACCACCGTATACTTCCTTTAGAATAGGATAAATCCTTGCTCTTCCTGGATCACAATTTTCAGCCATTAATTCTTTTATATCACCCATTGGATAAATCTCTTCTAGGGCATCCTGTAGATCTGGATTCTGTAGTTTTGCACTAAAACTCTTTTCTTTTTTATCATCATAAAGAATTTTTCTACCTGATTTCATAACTATATATACTTTTCCTTCACTGCTCTCCACTCCAGTAATATACTCTGGATAAGCCATCATTAGGCATAAAATATCTCTCTTCATTGTTATATTGTAGCTTTCATTAGATTGTATATCTTCTGCAAAAACTAATTTATAATTATTAGTATATCCAATGCAAAAAATAAATAAAAAAAGTACACATCTAGCTAACTTTTTCATCAGTTTATCATCCTTTCATAAGTAAAACCTTCTAAGTTATATATATCTAGTATGTGTAAATACTTTTAAATTTACGCTGTATTTTTAAAATATACTCATTAATTGATTTTATTTAATAGTCTCTAAATACAGATATAGCGTATAGACAGTAAATCCGTCTATACGCTATAATAATTTTGGTGATGAAAATGTGTTATGTTTATATATTAGAATGCTCTGATAATACTCTTTACACCGGTTGGACTACTGATATAAATAAGCGCTTAAAGACCCATCTTAGTGGACAAGGTGCAAAATATACACGCTGTAGACTTCCAGTTAAACTGGTATACTTTGAAGAATATGATAATAAAATATCCGCTCAAAAAAGAGAATATGCTATAAAACAACTTAGTAGAAAAAATAAACTAAATCTTATCTCCAGCAACTCTCATAATCTTCTACAAATTGTTTAACTGTAATTGGTTTTCTTCCAAGTAAGTTCTCAAGATCTGGAGTTACCTTCTTTGCCATTCCCATTCCAGTAGTAAAGTAAAGAGCAACCATTACATTGACAAATGCTTTATCCACTCCTCTTTCAAGCATTACTCTCTTAAACTTAAGAGGAGATGGATTTGTATATTTGATATCTCTTCCTAAAACTTCTGAAAAAATCTTTGCCACCTCATAGTAATCTAGCGCCTCATTCCCTGTTAAGGTATAGGCTTTATTTTTATGTCCTTCTTCTGTTAATACTATGGCTCCCGCTTCTCCTATATCTCTTGTATCAATAAAGCTTGACCTAGACTTTCCTGCTGGAATAAAAATATCATCCCTATCCTTATATCATCACGATGGGTTGAATTTAAATTTTGCATAAAAAAGCTAGGTCTTAAAAAGGTATAGGGCACTCCCGATTCTTTAATGTATTTTTCTACCTTATAATGTGGTGGAATTGGATTCCTCTCAATTCCCATTAGGGATAGGAATACAATTTGCTCTACACCCCTTTTCTTAGCTTCCTCTACGAAAGGCTTTATCTGCCTTTTAGCATCAGTAATTTGTGGCGGTCTCATTAGAAATACCTTACTTACATCTTTTAAAGTTTCCTCATAGGTAGTAGTGTCTTCAAAATCAAATTTCACATACTCTACCCCCTCTAAGCCTTCCTTTTCTACTTTTTCAACGTTTCTAACAGCTGCCTTTACTCTAGCACCTTTTTCAAGTAATTTCTTTCCAACGTCATTTCCCACATTTCCTGTAATACCCGTTACCAAAATTTTATTCTTCATCCTAACCCTCCTGAAGCTTATACTTAAATAAATATTTTATTCTATATTTAAAATTTGCTTAAGTAATTAAGTCTAGGTTATGATTCTTCTTGTAATATGCCCGAAAAGCTCTCTTCATGTTTTGCCCCTAAATGCTTTAATTCCCTATATAGCCAAGTTCCTGTTATTATTGATGATAATAAATCTGCAAGTGGCCCTGCCATTAATAGTCCATTAATTTCAAAAAACTTTGGAAGAATTAATAAAGCTGGAATTAATATAAGCACTTGTCTTGATAAGCTCAGCATCATAGCTTGCTTTGGTTTTCCTACAGCTTGAAAGTAGTTTGCTCCTACAATTTGAAATCCGATTATAGGTAAGAAGATTAAGAATATATTTAACGCATGAACCCCAAAAGCTATAAGCTCCGTATCTTCCTTGCTAAACATTGCAATAAACTCCTCTGGAAATAATCTAGTAGCAATGAACCCAATAGTTACAATTATAGTAGCTCCAACAATTGCAAGTTTTAATGCTTCCTTAACCCTATCAAATCTTTCTGCTCCATAATTATATCCAATAATAGGTTGAGCACCTTGGTTTATACCAAATACAGGCATTAGCATTAACATAGTTATACTATTAATTATTCCCATACCTGATATTGCAACATCTCCTCCATAAAAGCTTAAGCTTTTATTCATAACTACATTTAAAAGGCTAGCTGCAATCTGCATAGCAAAAGGTGCAAATCCAATCGCTACAATTCCTTTTACTACTGCTTTATCTAACTTTAGATTTTTCTTATAAATTTTTAATGTACTTCTACCACTAAAGAAGTGATATAGTACCCAAGCTGCAGATACTGCTTGTGATATTATGGTTGCAAGGGCTGCCCCACCTATTCCCCAGTTAAATACAAATATAAAAATAGGATCTAATATAGTGTTTAGAATTGCACCAATCAACATTGTAAACATAGCAATCTTAGGATTTCCTTCTGCACGAATAAAGTTATTCATACCAAATCCAATAGACTGAAATATAGTTCCCAAAAGAATAATCCTCATGTAATCTCTTGCATAAGGCAATACAATCTCACTTGCTCCAAAAAGTTTTAATAGAGGAGTTAAAAAAATCAAACCTATAACTGTTAATGCTATAGAAATTATAATTAGTAATGCCATACCATTTCCTGCGATATGTTCTGCCCCGTCCTTGTTTTGCTCTCCTAACTTAATAGAAATTAAAGAAGTTGCTCCAATACCAACTAGCATAGCACATCCCATTATTACAAGCATTATAGGAAACCCTATAGTAATCCCTGCAATTCCAAGAGATCCAACTCCTCGTCCTATAAATACTCTATCCACAATGTTATATAAAGCATTAACTAGCATACCTATAATAGCAGGAACAGAAAATCTCAATAATAATTTTAAAATCTTTTCTTCTCCTAACTGATTTGAATTATTCATAATCTACTCTCCCATCTTAAATATTTAATTTTTCTATTCAAATTTCATAATGATTTCTTTTAAGTTTTGTAGTGATACAGCTAGCACTTCTAATTCTTCCTCTTTTAATCCACAAATCTTCTTTTTTAGGTGCTCTATTACTAATTCTTTATGTCTTGCTAAAAATTCTTCACCTTTTTCTGTAACTTCAATATATATATACCTTCTATCATTATCACTAGTAATTCTTTTAACCATATCTTTATTTATTAACTTTTGTACTAGTGGAGTAACATTTGATTTAGATATATGAAGCACTTTTCCTAACTCCGAGGTAGCCATTGCCCCTTTCTCTTGTAAGGTAAAAAGTATATGAAAGTGTGAAGGAGATAAGTCTATATCCTCTTCGTAAAGATCATGTCTTATTAACTTCTTTTTAAACAGAGGTAGAATTAGAAATAAGTTTTCCATTATCTCTTCAAGTTTTTCTTTTTCCAAATTTATCAACCACCTTATTTGTAAACAAGCTTAGTTATATTAGTATAATAGTTATATTATTATAACTATACTAATATAGTTTATATTATTATTAAAGTCAAGCTATAAAAATTGAACTTCAAGTTGTTAGATTTTCAAGAATAAAAGGTAAGTTGCGTCTCCGCAACCTACCTCTTATTCTTCTAGTATTTTAAATTCTTTAAGCATATTATAGAATCTTGCTCCATGCCCTTCCGCTGCTTCAAGGAAGTACTGTTCTTTAATTATAAAAGTGCCCCCTTCCTTATTATCAACAAAATAATACTTTATAACTGTGTCATTCCAATTTGAACCGCTATATGCAGAAATTAATATACTCTCAATTGGATCTGTAACCTCTCTCTTATTTTCTACCTTAGGATATTTAACTTTAAGAGTACTTTCTATTTCAGAAGCTACTATTTTGGGACTTTTCCCTTTAACTTGCTCTATTTCCATGTATACCTCTGGTAAGTTTTCAGCTTTAGTTTTTGGAGAAATTAGATCTTTCCCATTTTCACTTACCATAGTATATCTTTCTTCATCAATGTAGACTATATATTTTGATGAACCCTCTTTAAGTGAAACATTACTCTCTTCGTCCATTCCCTCTAAGCTTTGAGTAATAGTTTTATTAGGAGCAAATATTTCTCTAATTTTATTTGCTGTTGCATGACCATATTCTGTATTTGAAAATATTACTACGGCAAGAGCTGCTGCAACCATACTTCCATATTTAAATAATCTTCTATTATTTTTCTCTTTAGACTTCATCTCTATCACCTTTCCTACTTTTAAACCTAATTCCTTCTCAATATTCTTCCATACCATATCCTTTAACTCTAAAGCTTCATCTGTGCCTTTAAGAAGTACTTCATTAATTTTTTTATCTTCTCTATTATCCATTAATCTTACTACCTCCCTCAAAATTTCTCATTAAATTTTTCAGCTTCTGCCGTCCTTTAAACAGTCTAGATTTTACTGTATTTATGTTAATTCCTAGTATCTCAGCAATCTCAGCTTCCTTAAACCCATTTAAGTATTTTAAAATTATGGTAACTCTATTTATATCTTCAAGACTTTCTATAGCTTTATACAAATCCTCGTATTTCTCAAAATCATAATCATCATCTTCTTTTATATAATCCTGCATTCCTGCTTCTACAAAATCTTCTACAAGTACTGCATCTGGAGTTTTTTTGAGTAATCTATTACATTCATTTATTAAAATTTTATAAAACCAAGGCTTAAACTCTCTATCTAAATCAAACCCATTAATGCTCCTATAAGTTTTTATGAAGGTTTCCTGAACAACATCTGCAGCACTCATCTTATCCCTTGTAACTGCCATGGCAACCCTAAGTGCGTATTCTGCATATTTCTCATACAGCTGAGCAAAGGCTTCATTATCTCCTTCTCTAATTTTTTCTAATAAAACTCTCTCCACTGTCTTACCCCCTATTTCTCCTTAATTCCTTTAAATCAACTTTTTAATCTAACTAACTCTTGGTGTAAGTTTTCCTTAACAAGGAGGAAGCTCCTTCTCGTTCCTCGAATGAGTAAGCGACCATCACCAAATCCTAGATTTGGGATACCTGCTTAGTTGCTTTCATAAGTATATACCTTATTTATTTCCAAAAAGTTTTCTATTTTTAAAGCTTTTTATTTTATCCGATGACTATTAACCTTTTTCATATATAAAACAACCTAGCATTATATTTCTATTAATGCTAGGTTGGCTTTTATCTTAGATATTTAATTATTAAATATATCATTTAAATCTTCTTCATTCCTATAGGGCAATTTTTATAGCAGTTAAAGCAAAAATATTGAAAACCTATAAATTGTGTTTGATACATTTGCCAGTAATCTTTTGTCATAAACATTCTCTTTTGCTCTTCTGGTGTTTTGTCCACGAATTCATTCCAAAAGCCGATTGCTTTACCTAATCCATAAGGTTGAGATTTTTTTCGGCAACGGTTTACATCAGTAAAATTCTCTTCTTCTAGGGCATTTGCAGGGCAAGTCTTTTCACAAATATTACAATGAATGCATAAATCTTCAGTAACTGGTGGGTCAGACTCTAATTCTAGATCTGTTAATATAGCTGTAAAAATAACTCTTGCTCCTAAACGAGGATGTATTACCAAGTTATGTCTCCCAAAATTTCCAAGACCTGCTGCTATTGCGGCGTGTCGCAGAGATACTTCTGCTACAATCCCTTCTTTATTGTTAGGATCCATTTTTAGTGGATAAGAAAAAGGGATTGCCATAGCTTTTGCCTGTAATTTCATTTCTATATATCTAGCCAGTTTAAAATTGCAGTGGTGTAAAAATTTCATAGAATCTAATCTACCATTCATAGCTATCTCTGCACTCAGACTTTCAACGTGAGACATTTCACGTATAGCTAGAACAATGATACTTTTAACACCTGGTAGAATTTGTTCTAGAGGAGTAGTTCGTGGACTTTTATAATCTACTGCAGCAGCAAAGCCTACATCATCAATACCTAAATCAAGTACAAAATTACGAATATCTTCTTTTATGTTCATAATCTAACTTTCTCCTTTTAATTTAAGATAATAAATTTGAAAACGTCTGCAAATTCCGTGTATATGCACGAATATATCTAAAAAAATTTATCACATCTCTCTGTGATATAGCTTGCATTACTTATGAGCTTAGTTTACTACTGAATATTTAGCTTGTCAACATGAGTACTTTTCATATAACCTTATTACCTCTATATCACCTCTTCATATTTAGGTATAGTGTATACATTGACATATATTTTTTAGAATAGTAAAATAACTATGTTAATTGTGTATATACACAAATGTTTAAGGAGTGAAATTATTGAAAAAAAATTATAATAAAAAATCTAGCCCCTGTCATTGTATAAATATACGCCGTGCTTCTACTAGTATTACATCATTTTATGATGAGAAACTAAAATCTTGTGGACTCACAGTAAATCAATTTTCATTACTTCGATATTTAAAATTTTATGGAGGCCTAAGTGTTAGTGATTTAGCTCTAGAAATGAGATTAGATAGAAGCACTCTGGTTAGAACATTGAAGCCATTAGAAGAAAAAGGCCTGGTTGCAGATACTTCCGAAAAAGGAACTAGAAACCGCGAGTTAACGTTGACTAATAAAGGTACCGACCTATTAAGTAAAGCAGAACCTCTTTGGATGGAGACACAAAAGTTTATAACTCAGTATATTGGTGAGGATGAGATGAATTTACTAAAAAAAGTTCTTTCTAAAATGGAAAATTTAGCGCCTTAATTCTATAAGATTTACTGATTAATTATAGTCCTCTTAGAAGGATATAAAATTTTTATATCCTTCTATAGTTTACATACTATCAGTCCTCTATAAATTTGCATACTATATGAAAGATTAATCTTTCTTTTGGAGGTAAATATGTCTTCATATCCTAACACCTAGATAAAGTCTGGTGTTAAGGGATGGTGTTTAGAAAAAGAAATCAGTGAGCAATTAAATCTCTCCCTGATGAATATAACTACGTTATATTCTGTTTCAATATGAAGTACACATAGCATAGTTTGTATAATTAAATATATTAAATCATATACAAAAAACTAATAAAAGGTTGTACTCTAATATTAATATTTAGAGAGCAACCTTTTAAATATATATTATAAAAAACGGGTGAGATACTTGTTATTTTCCTGCAGCTAATTTCCCTGCAATCTTACCAAATACTATATCATCTAATGTGTTATTACCTGCTACTCTACCTGCACCATAAAGTCCTCCTACAACTTCTCCTACAGCATATAGTCCTTCTATTTTCATACCTTTATTATTTAAAACTTCAGCTTTTTCATTTATTTCAATACCACCCATAGTATAGTGAGAGGATGGGAATACTTGGACACCATAGAAAGGTGATTTTTGAACCTTACCAAGGTTTTGTCTACTAAATTCATCCTTGCCTGAGTTGTATTCTTCTACTGTCTGTTTAACTACCATTGGATTTAGTTTTAGCTTTTGTGCTAATTCCTCTATAGTATCAGCCTTAATAATATTGGCCTTTTTAATTGCAGCCTGTCCATTTTTTGTTTCGGCTATGTTTGAATCAAATATTACAAATGATGTTCTTTTCTTTTGTGAAAGTATTTCTGGCACTAAATCTAATGGTTTAAGCTCTTCATTTGTGAATCTTTTTCCATCCATATTAACAAGAATTCCGCCAAGATCCTTTTCACTCAATACACTTTCTCTTATCCAGTATGATGCAGTAGCGAGAGGTCTCATCTGGTGATATTCCATATCTCTTAAAGCGGCTCCTACTGCCACTGCCATTGTAATACCATCTCCTGTTATACCTGGAGTACTCATTACACCATGTGCACCTTTATATTTGGGATTATATTTTCCAATCATCTCTGGAGCGTTGCCTAATCCACCTGTAGCTAAGATAACTGATTTAGCTTTTATCGTGCTTTCTTTTCCTGAATTATCTTTAATCTTAGCTCCGACTACTTTGCCATTTTCAACTATTAACTCCATTGCTTTTGTTTCAAGCTTTACTTCGATATTTTCTTTATGTTTTTCAAGCTCTCTTTTATATGCTCCTACAAGTTGCGCTCCATAATGTCCTTCCTCTGGTATTATCCAAAATGAGTCATTTGGATCTAATTTATACTTTAACCCTAAAGATACTAACCAATCATAGGCATCATTACTACTTTCAGCCAAAAGCCTTACCAATTTTTCATTGGGTAGATTCTTACCAGCCTCCATTGTTTTCTTAATATGATCCTCAACAGTAAATGGTCTATTTGCATCTTTGTGAAGCTTTGTGTCAGAAGCAGTGATCCCTGTAGCAGAAACTAAAGTATTTCCTCCAAGCATCGGCATCTTGTCCACTAATATTACCTTAGCTCCATTTTCCGCAGCAGTTATAGCTGATACCATCCCTGCTCCACCGCCACCGATAACAAGTACATCTGTGGAATTTCCAGTTTTACCGCTACTGCTACAGCCTGCAAATAATGATACTGACATAGCCGCAATAAGGCCTAATATTATTAATCTTTTTTTCATAAGTACACCCCCATATACTTTCAATAAAATATCTATTTTACATTTTTTAATGCATTATCCACTGCATCCTTAATAGCCTTTGTTGTTATTGTTGCTCCACTTATATTATCAACCTCTGTTGATTGGGCCTTAATAATAGCTTCAGGTACTTTCTTTAATATCTCATCTGAAAGTCCTGGTGTTTCTTTATGCTCAACTATTTTAATACCACTTATTTTGCCTTTGTTTACAGTTACCTCAACCTTTAATTCTCCATTTTTACCTTCTCCCGCACCTTCATATATTCCATCATTGAAAACGGGCCTTGATTTGCATCCTATCAAAAGAGATGAAACCATTAGTATTGTTGCAGTCATTGTTGCTATTTTCTTATTCATTTATATCCCCCTTATATTGTAATCTACACTCTAAATAATCTACAACTATAGTTTATAAATCATCCCCTTCTAATTGAAATTAATTTTCATTATCGCTTATGTATTATAACTTTTTCTTAAATTTATATTTTATTAATCGAAAATCCTTTTACTCATAAGATTACATTTATATACCTTACCCCATTTTGTGAATATGTTCACAACTACTGTTGAAGACTATAATTTTATCTTATTTATCTATTCAAATTTCCTAGTTGGAATCATCCGATTAATTTAGTTATACTCAGACTCCTCAAACACCATTCATATATTGATTATTACTAAGTATACTTTTAATTTTAACTCTACTGCTTTTGCAGATAATGATAATCATTATCATTATACTGTTTTAATTTATATTTGTAAACATATTATTTTTTTGTAATTATTTTTGTAAAAGTTAATTTTTACTCTATACAAAAAACTATCTTACTCTAGAAATCACTTTCCAGTATAAAAGCTTTTGTTCTCTTATTTGCGTGATGACTAACCAGCTATAGCCCCTTGAGAAAATAAGGTGGGTGGGTAATTTTGAGAAGATATTTGACAGTTTTAGGTCCTATAACATTTTTAATAATTATTATTTTTATTTACTTAACGCAAAATGATAAAGTAAAAGTTGGAAAAGTTATAGAAGAACACTATGCAGTTGTAATCAATCACCCTTTACAAGCGAAATATCCAGATAGCAGAATTAATCCTATAATACTAAAATCCCAAGTGGAAATTATTGGAGGAGTATCTTACTATGATTTTAATATTTTATATAATTTAGATAGTACTATCATAAGATAACACATAAAATTAATCTCATAATCTTAAATTATGACATAACAGATATATTGATAGTAATATATCTAAATTTATTAAATATGCTTCTTATATTGTTAGTAAATAGTAAGCCCTTCATTTATAACTTAGTTTAAAGTCTAAAATATTTGATAATATATCTATATCACCATTAAATGGGTAACACACTGCTTTGTTTTCATCTTCAAAAATAATATAGAATGGCATATCCATCATCAGTAAGAGGATCACTTTTACCATAAATGCCTTGCAGATTTTTAATCCAACTTCCAATGATACTATGAATTTCTGCATTTGATTGAACTACTTTCACAACTTTATCTTGTTTCGGGTCAAAAATTTCAACATATTTAAAATCTTCAGCATTAGCATATTTTGTATGCAACAATAAAAATATAAAAGATAACAGAACTAATATTTTTTACTCATGTGAACCACCTCTTTGCTATTGTTCCTATAATTTTATGATATCTACACTATTCTCTAAATAGAGCCTCCAATCTTCTGTCCCAAAATATTTCTCCAGTATAAGTTTCATTTTTTATTACAACCTAGGAATCGTAATGGTTTAGATATATCTTTCTTATACAATTCCATTTCATATATATCACCATCCTCTATGCTTAAATTAGACTTATTTTAATTTATTAATCACCATTAAACTATACTTTTGCATAATATAAAGATAACTAATTTCTTTTGGAGGTAAATATGTCTTCATATCCTAAGACCTATACTTTTCTGCCACTTCTTCGAGCTCCAACTCCTAGTTATAGCATCACCATTAATGTAGCTGCTCGTCGCCTTACTTTATTTAAAAATGGAGCAGTGTTTAAGAGTTACCCGATTGCAGTTGGTAAACCGAATGACTTGATACCTGGATTAAATTTGATGTTTGGGTAGCGTATTAGAAATGGAGGAGCTCAAAAAAGAAAGCAGGGAGAAGCTAAGTTCTCCCTGATAATTATGTTATATTAGTATAAATTACACACTAACTTAGTTTTAATCATTAACCTTCTTATTATATGGATAATGGGAAGATAATAACTATATATATTATCCATACCTAAAATAAATAATTAGTAGTAATGCTTTTACAATGTCATCAAACTCTTTATTTATACCTACTTAGTAAAACTAAATAAATAATGTCCTTTACTAAAATTTCAACAAGTACTTATTCTGTTGTTGCTGATTCCTTCACAAAAATATTTTTTCACCCTCTTCATGATTTTTAATTTCGATATTATTCCCTAAGTCTAAATTCTCTTTGGGTGACACTTTATTATCAAATTCATTGTTAGGCTTATTTACAGAAAAATACTCCTTGATTAACTCTATATAGGCATCCTTAACTAATTCTTCTGTATTATTTTTGTTAACTGAGTTATGTGAAACCCAATTTACTAATTCTTGAAAGTTAGATTTATTATTGAGATAATCAAGTAAATGGGAGTTAAAACAATTATACTGTTCTATCTCAGTATTTGTATTGATAAAAGGTGATATTATAAAATATTTTCCATAATTATAGTAATTATAAATTTTTAAGCCATGTGGCATCTTGTTTACCACTAAGTTGTCCATCAACTTTATATCGTCATGCGCTAATGGATAAATAATTGTTCTAATTACATCTTTATCGAACAATTTCAATAAATTATTCTTATATTCAGGTAAATCTTTGGTTACCTTAATAATTTTATCGTCAGCGTCTGTTTCGCGTTCAAGAAATATAATATTTTTTTTATACTTTTCAGTATACTTTATCTTCTCAACTTTAAAATTTTTTTTAATATATTGATCAATAATATCGTGATTATACGTTCCTGTAATTAAATAATCCTCAATGTTTGAAATATTAAGGTAATTTATAAACTTATCCGAACTATACTCATTTAATTCGTAGTAATTCGGTACGATAATTATCTTATTGTATTTAAATAAATCCTCTGAAAAAACTACTTTACTACTTAATATATTGCTACCATCATCTTTTATTATACTCTCGAACTTTGAAAATTCAGGCATTATTGTCTTATTTCCAATTTCATTAATTAATGGATATAAAGATATTTGCTCTTTATTTAAATAATTAAAACAAGCTAACTTAAGAATGAATAGGCACTTATCAGCAAATAAGGAGTTACAATTGACACCCCTTTCATGTTCTTTTTTTATATATTCTAACATTTTTATTATACATATATTAAGAATTTTCTCTTCAAAATATTTTCTATACCTTCTAATAATTGCTGGTTTAACGTTATTTCTTGCAACATCTAAAATGTTTTTAGCTTCTTCCTTCCAAATATAAAATTCACCAGTAAAATAAGAATAATCTTTACCAATATCACTATCTGTTTGAATCTCCTTAAAAAATATTCTTAGGTTGTATGATGAGTATATATTTTCAACTCTATCCATTGTACTTTCATCTTTGCATCCAAAAGGTTCTAACTTTATAATTACTCCAAGATTATTGTCCACTAATTCTATTTGGAAGCTCTCATGAATGCCGCGCAAAACTTTATAGCAATTTTAAAAAACATTGTTATCACCTGATAAATCCTTATCCTGAAATAATATAGATTTATAATTAACTCTATGATCCGTGTTTAACAAATTAAAATTATATATATCATTTTCAAATTCAAAAAAGTTATTTTCTATATTACATTTAAGTTTCAAAATATGAATATTTTCTATCATTCTTTTTGTGTAATTTCTTAAATGTCCCAGTATCTTTTTTGTTTCAAAATCCTTATCAAAATTGTCACTCTCATAGTTACCCATATATCTAAAATTACTTACTTCCTCTAAAGCTGCTTTTATTTGTGACTCTAGAATATTAATCGTAATCTTAGTACCATTTCTTGCAGAAAATTCATTATTACTTCTAACTGTGATATATCCATTTTGACGCCTTGAAACAAAACTCAGTTTATAGGCTTTATCATTTTCAGATTTAGTGTCAATCTCTACTTCATCTGTTATAAGAAAAATTGAGTGAAGACCAATACCAAAATTCCCAGTAGGCTGAAACCAGCATGGTATCTTCTCAATAAAATCGGCAAGTCCATCATCTGATTTCCAACTTCCTCCGACATTTTCCATTCTCTTAAGATCATTAAGGCTAATCCCGCATCCTCTATCTTCTATGATAAATTTATATACATTTTCATTATCTTTACTTATTTTTTCACTACTACCCTCATGGTTACTAAACTTACTAATAGAAATACTTATTTTTATTGGATAAAATTCTATAATCTCTTTAGGAATCTCATAAATACGATCAAGACTTTCTTTGCTAAACACTTTTAAATCGAAACCTGGAATCGGAATATCGTCAAATCTACCATTCTTAATATCTCGCCATATTTGAATTTTTGTAGCATCCATTGCGTTTTGGATTAACTCTCTAATAAATATAAGCTTATCATTATAAATGCCTGAACCCTCGATTAAATCAAATGCCCTCTTTTGATCGATTGAAAATTCAAATCTTAATTGCCCTTTTATCTGCTCTTCGCCAACTATGTTTAAATTGATATTACCAAGACTTGGAGGCCCACCTTGAAAATTTAAAGGAACAATATCAGCCCACCTGCTACTTAAATCTTTTAATTCTTTTTCTAACCAGCTAAACCACTCTCGTGTAGTACGGTAAACTTTATCATTTTTACATTGGGCAGATACCTCTATTTTTTTAGGACATACAAGCAAATGAGTAATAGCACCGTGCTTTTCTTTATGAATTCTAGATATTTCAGGCATAAGTGACATCTTTTCTAGCACAGGGTTGAACCTACCGTTATCCAAGTCCAGAAGATCCCCCATCCTTAACATACAAGCTATGAATCTTGGATGAATTCTATCTGTTCCAAAACCATTAGATTCGTATTCTAGAGTTTCAATCACATCACAAAAATCTCTATTATGTGATATTGCTATTTTTCCTATAAGTTTCATGATTCTTTTTGGAATCAAGTCATTTGAATTAATAATTATATTTAATTCATCTGAATTATTAATCCATGCAGCACTATTGTTCCCATGCTTTCCCCTAAAATAATCAGCAATAATCAAAGTAACACATTCCTTAATTTTTATGGGACATATAAATTCCGCTTTATCAGTAGCATCCTTATCATACTTTTCAATTTTTAAGATGTATGCTGCTGCTTCAGCAATATCATTATCAAAACTATTCTCAGATACGCTTCTTAGATATCTTTTAAATCTTGGTTCCTTCCATTCTTTTTTAATTTGCTCATCAATAACAATCATTCCAAAATCATGTAGAAATGAGCTCTCCAAAATCATAAACGTATCTGTAGCACTAAGACTTTTAATTCTATCCTCGCCAAGTAGCATTTCTATTTTGTTAATTATACTTATAGAATGGCTTGATTCATGTAGACTATAATGAGGAAAAGTCATTGGTACAGCCATCAGAGCTTTTGAATAAATTTCCTGATCAAGTGTCCAAACAGCATATAAATTCTTATATTTTTCATCCATTTCACAAAGCTTCTTTAAATGCTTATCCAATGAATATTCAGTGATTACTTCATGCGAATTAAATTGTCCCAAATTTATCACGCGCAACCCCTCCCCTTTTATTTATACTATTCAAATATTATACATATTTATATACCTTTTAATATTTTCAGAAAATATTCGATATAAATCTGACTAGACTTACTCATAATAGCCATAGCTTTATTTTCTTAATATTTCTTGGATATTAACTTATAAATACTTAGTTTATAATCTATTTAAGCTAATTTAATTCTAGTCATAGATTTCTCTTGATGTTAATAATCTTAATTTATTTGTGTTGACTGTTACATTTATTAACAAAAATACTCTCTTTCTATCAGTCCCAATATTTGATTTCTAATAATGTTATAAAAAGTAATAGGATATCCAATTAAACTTAAATACGTTTTGCTCCATCACGAGTTTTACAATACTTTAACTACATCTAACAAAATAAACCGATATTTTATTAATCATAAATTTAAAGCTATCATGTAAATTCTAAAATTATTCTCCATGGACTGATTTATATCATTTTTATAATTTTACTTAAATATTCTTAGTTATCCATTATAGACATAATTAAACATAATTTTACCATTTACTTAAATTTTAGCACCAACTCTATTTTTATACAACTATAAAAAAATAGAGTGGCTACATTTTTACCACTCTACCAACTTTATTTATAAAATTTATTTACCTACCCACTACTTATCTCCTTCATACTGTTTTACTTTTGCCACAATATAATCTATATCTCTAGTAATTCTTTCAGCAGCTTTTGTTATTTGTTTTACATTGCTTAATATATCTTTCATATCTTTCAATAATGTTTCTGCTTGATTCGGTGAAAGATTTGCTAGATAACTACTCCAAAACCTTTTTTCATCTTCTTCAGTAAAGTTTCCTAATGAACTTGCTTGGGTTTGCTCCTCCCATTGTTTTTTATCTTTATTCCATTTCATATGTAGTCCATTTCTAACAGTATCTTGAATACCAAGTTCTCCAACTCTTGAATAATCCAGCTTAAGCTTTTTTAATTCAACTATTATTTCTTCTGGTGAATAGTTTTTTTCTACATAGCTACTAATAAAATTTTTTCTTAAATTCTCTAAAATATGGATTATTGATAAGTCACTTGAAGTCAAAGTCCGCACTCCCTGTATATTTCTATAATTAATTTTATTTTCATTAGCAGTCATATATACATTTTTTATTAAATAATGGTACATTATTAGGAGTAGCTTTTATTTCAAATATTATTATATATAAGAATATTTCTTCTATATAATTAAGTTTTGTCGCAATGGCAATAATTTTTCTAATAAGAGAGGTGATTAATTTTGAGAAAATCCATAAATTTTTAGGATTTATAACACTTTTAATAATCATTATTTTTATTTATTTAGCGCAAAATAATCAAGTAAAAATTGGAACACAGGTAATTAAAACAAGAACTGAAAAATATGTATTATCTTTTTTAAAAGATCAAAATTATGATGTAATAGAATTTAATGACAAAGGATATTTTAAATATATATTAACAGAGGAAAGCTTATTAAAAGAGCCAACTTCAAAGATATGGTCTGTCAAAAAAGATTCTAGAGATTATATAGGGAAAGTTATAGAAGAACACTATGCAGTTGTAATTAATCATCCTTTACAAACGAAATATCCTGATAGCAGAATAAATCTTATAATACTGAAATGCAATGGAGAAATTATTGGAGGAATATCCTATTATTATTTTGATACTTTATATAGTTTGGATGGTAATATCATAAGATAAAGAGGATTTAAGCCTATAATCTTAAATTATGACATAATAAATATATTGCTAGTACTATATATAAATTTATTAAATATAAATTTTATGTTAATTACTCAATAGTTATTATATAAAGATTATTTAATATTTTGTTTTTTATTATAAATGTGGAGGTATTTGAAAGCTTTTTATATGTTCAAAGTTCTCTACAGTAGGGTTTCCACCTTCTATTTTGATTGTAATGTTGTCTACACCAATGGTATTATGTGCACCAATAAAAGGTTGAACCTGAACTTTGATTATAAAAATAAAAGAACGATAACCAGATGGTCTTTCAATTTGTAAAAATTTCACACGTCCTAAATCATATAGATACTGGTCATGATAATAGTTTTCTATTGCTTTTGATATGTAAGGTGCTATAAGACTTGCAATTACATCTTTATATAATTCTTCGATTGAACCTTCTTTAGGAGTATATTCATAATGTAATCCTTCCTTTACATTAGGTTCAAGTTCAATGGATAGTGCTAATGACGATGAATATGCCAAAATTATAATTAAACAAACTGATATTATTATTTTCTTCATAATTATATACCTCTACGTTGAATTTTTATTAGTATATCCATATACTAAGTGTATTATATGATTATTTAACCTACGTAATATATCTTTAGATACAACTTCTATCTAATACTATTTTTAAAAAACTTTAGTCTTGCAACACTCTTATGCTGTTATATGACAGTAATATTATGACGTATTAGTTATTCATTTCTACGTAGTTTAAAATCTAAAATATTTGATAATATATCTATATCACCATTAAATGAATAACACACTACTTTGTTTTCATCTTCAAAAATAATAAAAAATGGCGGTTCAGTTTTAGGAATTATTATATAGACTTGATTTACAATTGCACTTAATGATTGAGATTGTACTTTGATAGCAGGATCTAACGGAACTTTAATGGCATATCCATCATCAGTGAGAGGGTTATTTTTACCATATATCCCTTGCAAGTTTTTAATCCAACTTCCAATGGTATTTTGAATTTCTGTACCTGATTGAACTACTTTGACTACTTTATCTTGTTTTGGGTCAAAAATTTCAACATATTTAAAATCTTCAGCATTAGCATATTTTGTATGTAACAATAAAAATATAAAGGCTATTACAACTAGTATTTTTTTACTCATAGAAACCACCTCTTTGCTATTGTTCCCATAATTTTATGATATCTATGCTAATCTCTAAATAGATTCTAAAATTTGTGATAGTTTTTATTGCTTCAAAGTGGGTAAGGAGTCTGTCACGGTATACCGTGACAGACTCCTTACCCACTTTGGATATAGAAAAAACCTCCTAAGCTTTACATAAGTTCAGGAGGTAAAAATGCTATTTCATTTATGGTTATTTCTTTACTCATCTTATCATATTCAACTTCTATATTATCAATAAACCTAACTATAAACTCTCTTCTGATTCTTTTTATATATTTTAATTTTATATCAGTAAATAAACTTGGTAGAAATAACTGAACTGTAGATTCTATTTCTTCTCTGCTATTTTGCACTACATCAGTCTTCTTTCTGAACATTTCTAATGTTTCATCATATTTATATATTAGATTTCTATATATTGAAAGTTGGATTTCAAATGCAATAAGCAGAGCTTCATCCTCTTCTTTTCTCATACAATGCCGAATATCTCTCATAATATCTTCTGAACTTTTCTTTTTCTTTTCTAACTCATTTATAATGGACTTATAGTTCGTTAATCTCTTATTAAACTCAGCTTCATAAAGCCTCCAAAACTTACTAGTATCTTCAAATTCGAATATCCTTTCCCTAATATACTTAAGAAAAGCTTCTTCTGCGATATTACAAGGGATAATAGTATTACAAATTGTCCTTTCATCTTTTGTGTTTGCACATCTATATACACTAGTCTTATTGACTCCAGGATATTTAGCTTTCATAATTCTTTTACACTTCGAACATACTAGCTTGCCCTTTAAAATATAATCTGTCTCATAATAATAAGAATCTCTTCTTATATTTCGTTTTTCTCTTTCATTATTTACATCTTTCCAAAAGACTTCATCAATAATTATATTACTTTTATCTAGTGGTGAACAAAGTGGGTTATCATTATGCCTATTGGGATTTCTTCTTCCACCTCTTCTGTCCCAAAATATCTGTCCAGTATAAGTTTTATTCTTTATAATGGCTTCAATTTTACTTTTGTTCCATGCAATAAAACTATATTCTTTATTCATAATATCCGCAATTTTTCTATAACCATATCCTCTAGAGTATAGTTCAAATATCTTTTTAATAAAACTACTATCAATCTCAGATATCTTCAGCTTTGTAGACTTTTTATTACTTCCCTTTGAATAATCCTCATATTCAACTGGTATATATCCTAGAGGAACTTTTCCTCCAACCCAATTACCTTTGCTTATAGCTGCTTTACTACCCTCTTTTACTCTGCTTGATAATAGATTTATTTCCATTTCTGCTAGACTAGTAAATATTATATTTAGTAACCTTTTTATCTTAGGATTTGTATTTTCAAAATCCTCACCAGCTTTAGCATAGTGTATTTGAATATTGTATTTTTCGAAAAAGATTTCTAGTGCCATTGCATCTTCTACATCTCTTGCTAACCTATCTCTAGAGTATATAACTAAATGCTGAAAGGATTTTTTTTGAGCTTCTTGTAATAATCTGGATAGCTGTGTCCTACTCTTAAAACTATCTATAAAACTTAAATTTCCTCTTTTTTTATCCTCTGCATTAGTAGCTGGCTCGCTTTCTTCATATGTTTGCTCTATACTCCATCCTTTCTTTGCTACATATTCACTAATAGCTTTTAATTGACTCTCAATAGAATATCCTTCTTCACTTTGCCTTATAGATGAAACCCTTACATAAACAGCTGCTTTATATATAGGCTTTTTATACTCAACTGTTTTTGCTTTTAATCTTTTTTCCATCAAGTGTTATCTCCTTTAAGTCTTTGTAATCAACTATTTCTAGGAGAGCTTGTTCGTTATTTTCCAGCTCCTCTGATAATAAGCTTATAAATTTTGAATTTGCTAGTGCTAGAATTATATTATTAAAATCTCCTTCAATAAATGTAATCTTTTCCTTAGTATATTCTATTTCTTGTTCAATTTCGGACTTTTTACTAACTAGGTTTTGTATTCTTTCTTTTATTTGTTTATTTTCACTGTCTTTAATATACTTACTGATCCATTCTCCTTGTTCATTTATGCATTTAACTAGCTCATTTTGTAAGCTCTTTAAGCTTGCTCTGAATTTACTAGTTGCTTCCTTTATTATTATTTCACCCTTATCACTATTAACTGTATGCACAACAAAGTGGTCTAGTATTCCGTTAATGAATCTCTCTCTTTTCATCTTAAAACAGCCCTTTTCACCACATACAAAAGTATCACCTTTTAGTTCTACATCAGTATTACATTTTTCACAGTAAAATACTCCTGTAAATAGATTGCTTTTTACTTTAGATGGTGACCTTTTTCTTTTATTTATCATCTCACTGCTAGTCCATTTTTCAATTGCTTTAATCCATTGTCTAGGTGATATAATTCTCTTTACATTTATGCATTTGTGAAAATATTGTACATCTACTTCAAGTTCTCTTTTATCATACAAAATTTTAAAATCTTTATATTTATAATCAAGGGATTTTGTCTGTATTCCAGCATATATTGGCCGTGATATTATATCAGCTATATCTTTATTTGCTAGATTATCCACAATATCTTTATATTTAAGATATTGTGCACTTTTCTCCCCCTTATCCCTCTCAATTCTTTCTTTTAACTTTTCAATAATTTCTTGTGGTTTGCTTACTTTATTGTTCTCATCTAAATAAATTTTAAATATATTCTTAACTACTAAAGCTTTAACTCCATCTCTTGTATACTCTTTATAGCCTTTCTCGTTATTTTTCTTACAATAAAATCCAAAAGCTACTCTTTTATCATAAATTCTCTTTGATCTTTTTATTTGTTGACCTGTATGAATTCTATCTTTAATATTCTGAGGCTCAAGCTCTGCAATTGCCATAATCATATTTTCTATAAAGTTAGCTGCATAATCTCTATCTTCTCTCAGTTGTACATCATTGCTATATAATATTTCTATGTTCATACCTTTAAAAAGTTTTCTCAACTCTAGATGATTATTAAAATCTCTTGTTAATCTATCTCTTTTTGTTACTATAATCTTTTTAAATAGTCCTTTTTTAGCATCTTCAATTAATCTTTTAAATTCCACTCTTCTACTAAAATGTTTGGTTCCAGTAATAAATTCTTTATACACATCATATATGATTAAATTATTTTCTCTAGCATATCTTGTACACGTTATAACTTGAGCTTCAAGAGCACTTTTTACACTAGGGTTAGATTCTCTAGCATATATAGCTACATAATTAGAAGGATCACTGACCATGCTCTTTACTATGTCCTCCTTCTTTGGAATTTTTATTTTCACTTATAATCTCCTTAAAAATATCATCATTATCTAGTAGTTTATTTATTATAAAGCTCATTAGTTTATTCATTGCTTCTTTATCATTTTTAAATATCATTTTAACTTCATCATTATTCTTTATATTTTTCATCTCTTCCTCCTAAGTTTATTGATTATAGTATCTACAATATAAATATCTTCACTTGAAACTTTTCTTATAAACTTTTTATTGTAGTTTAAATAGTAGTAACTTATATAATCAGCATATATACCAATCTTTAAATACACTAACTTTAAAAGTACAGCAGTTCTTAAATCTATAGGAAAACTGTCTATATGATTAATTAAATAACCACTTTTATAATCAACAATCTCAATATTGCCATCAAATCTTTCATACACCTTGTCCACCTTTGCAAATATAGCTACTTCTCTACTAATGCTATATCCAAGATTTTTATTTATGACAAACATATCTAATCCTATATCAAGAGGGTTAGTAAAATATGTGAGTACTACATTACAAGCTCTAGCTTTAAATTTTGTCTCTTCAGCATATGATTCATAGCCTTTACTAATCCAATTTTTGTTCAAAATATCAAGTATTATATTAGTGCTTAATTTTCTTGAAACAGGAAGTAAATTATAATCAGCCATAGTTTGATGAATGCTCTGATCAAAGGATAAATACTTATTTGATAAATTAGAGCTGTGCATAAACCTCCCCCCAAATATATCTGTAAAACAGTAATAATTTTTAATGGGCAAATTAAAATTTACTTATAACTGGCTTTTGTATCTTAACTCATTTCCTTTAGACGCATTATGCGTCATAAATATTATATTTCAGACGCACTATGTAAATCAATAGAACATTTTGGCAATAATTTTGGTAAATACATTGAATATAGCTAGATTTTTCAATACAATATGTACTTAGAGGAAGATTTTACTTGTTAGCAAAAAGCTCCGTATAATCTTGCCATAATTGAAGAGGTGTAATGATGAATCACTTTACTGAAAAGTTAAAAATATTAAGACTTGAAGAAGGCTTATCTCAACAGGAATTAAGCTTAAAATTAAATATACCCAGGACAACTATTTCATCCTGGGAGCTTGGTAGAAGGTCTCCTGACATAAAAATGCTAGAAATTCTTGCTGACTTTTTTAAGGTTTCAATAGATTATTTGATAGGAAAAACTGATACCCGTAATCCAGTACAAGTAGATAAAGTACTTAAGAGTATACATAACATGATAAAGAATGACGATGAATTAGCTGATTATCTTCAAAACCTAGCTAATAATAAGGAAATGCAGGTATTATCTAAGCAAATAAAAAATTTATCTGCTAAATCAATTAACAAATTAACTAAAATTGCAAAAATATTAGAAGAAGATGAATAGATAATTATATTAATATCATTCAGATATGGTTTCAAACCACATCTGAATTAAGTTTCACTTGATATCTTTTGTCCATTTCAGGCCAGATAATTTTATGCTTCAATCTAGCTGTTTCTAGCTCATTACAAAAAATTTCATACTGTTCATCTGTGATCTTACTTCTTTCTAGCTCCTCATTGTCTTCTGTTATAAAGCTCACTTTTACTAACTGTAATGACTTATCTTCAATCATTTAGATCATCCCCTTGTTCAAATATATGAGCAAGGGAATTTTTTATAACAGAAAGTATTTGTTTAAAATATAGATTCTAATAATAAATTGTGTATAAATCTAATCTTCATTCAATAAGAATATAATGTTATACACAATTTCCTATTAAAACTATCCACAATTTACAAATTCCATTAATAATCCAAAGTGTTATAATTAGCTTGGGCAAATTATCATACACTCTACTGGCTATAACTTAACTCTGATATAAAGATTAAAAACTAATGTGAACTAAATATTTAACTTATGAATAAAGCACCTTTGATATTTTAATTTCACATAAAGACTATATGGAGTGAAAGTTATGGTAAATAAATTAGATAATAATAAAGCAGTTTTATATGCACGCGTAAGTACTGAAGAACAGGCATCAAGAGATAATTCTATTCCTGCTCAAATAAAGGCTATAAAACAGTTTGCTATTAAAAATAATATAGATCTTGTAAAAGAGTATGTTGATGAGGGTAAATCTGCTAGAACAGCTGATAGACCTCAGTTTCAACAGATGATTAGTGACGCAAAGAAAAAGGACAAGAGTTTTTCAATAATACTCATACATAAGACAGACCGTTTTGCTAGAAATAGAGCTGATTCGGTCATATATAAGTCTCTTCTACAAAAAGAATGTGGTGTAACTGTAATTAGCATCACAGAAATCTTTGATGATTCTCCTACCGGAAAACTCCTTGAAGGAATGATGGAAGTAATAGCTGAATTTCACTCTCTTAATCTTGCTCAAGAAGTAATGAAGGGAATGAAGCAAAAGGCTACAAAAGGAAAATATATTGGCCGTACTCCCTATGGCTATACAATGGACAAAGATACAAAAAAGCTTATGATAGATAACGAAGAAGCTAAGTTTGTAAAACTTATTTTTGAAATGTACTCAAAAGGTGATAGCTTTACAACTATTAAAGCTCATCTTAATAATGCTGGTATTCTTACCCGTGAAGCTAAAGCCTGGGATTCAACAGCTATTAGACGCATGATAAAAAATCCCGTATATATAGGGAATTATGTATGGAATAAAACTAAACGCTGTACAAACTCTAAAAAAGATGAAAGTGAATGGATAGTTGTAGAAAACTCCCATACTCCTATTATTTCAGGTGAGCTATATAAAAAGGTGGAAAATATAATTAAGGCTAAGTCCACAATTAAAGGTAAAGCTGTAAAAAGTAATTATCTATTATCTTCTATGATTAAATGTGGGCACTGCGGTCACAACATGATTGGTGAGAGAAAGAAACATGTATCAGGAAAAGTTTATATTAGATATGTCTGTGGAAACTATCTTAATCACAAACTGTGTTTTTATAATTTTGTTCATAAGGATGCTATAGAAAAGTTAGTATTTGATAATATAAAAGAAATCATTAAAACTGGAAAAGCTGATGCTACTAAGATTATTACTGTACAATCAGATACTATAAATATTGAAAAAGAACTATTGTATTCAAACCTTAAAAAGACACATCAAAAATTCGACAGGCAACTTGAAGCTTTTGAAGCTGGAGTTATTTCACTTGAAGAGCTTCAGTCAGCTAAGAGTAGAGTATTAATAGAGGAAAAAGAAATAAAAAATCAGATAGACCAACTAGAAAAAAAGCTTCAACATAAGGACATGTCTAATAACTTGAAGCTACATCTGGATGGAGTTGAAGAAATACTAGCACTAAATAATCCCGTTAATATAAAGCTTTGGTTAAAGGAAAGGATTTATAGTGTTGAGGTGTTTAATAAGAGTGAGATTGTGATCAGGTATAGGTTATCTTAGTTTATTAAAGATACTTTTCAAAATATCTTCGTGCAATATCTATGTATGTTCCTATATAGGAACATATAAAATGCATTAAATCCCTAATAAATGCCTCGTCATATTCATATTACTTGTTTTTTGTAAGGATTTAGTGCTCTGAACAGTATCCTTCAATATTACTAATACTAAATTTTTAATGTTTCCTTTAATTTGATTGAGAAAAACCGTCAACAGTTATTAGAACCTGCTGACGGTTTGTTATTAAATTCCATGATTTATTATATGGTATTCTTATTATTCAGCTTTTTCTTTTAGGTTATTGCTCCAGTAATTCCTTATTACTATTGAGTTAAGGTTTATAGAACATCTTTTTCACCTGACAGTTATCTCTCATTGTAATATTCTAAAACCATAATCTCTCATGTATTTTATGACCATTGCTAAATTATAAGTTCATAAAGAAATTTCTTTATAAAACCCACTTGTTATTTTATCTTAATAATTTATGAATTTTAATATCTACAGAAATCTTAGGATTATTCTTAGTTTTATCTAAAACTATTTTTACTAATTCTTTGTAATTCTTCACACCAGCATTTATTACAATAGAATTCTCACTTATCCTACCGTATCGAATTTCAACCGCCGTAAATATATCATTTGGCTGAACATAAATTTGGTTAATTTCTTTCCAAAATGCTTCTTTTCTTTCAAACCCCATTTTTTTTACATGTACTATACTTTCTTCGTTTATTTGATAGTATTCAAAAACTACAAATATGTACAGTATTGATAAGATAACTACAGACACAATACCATATACCTTGTACTCCATACTCTCTTGCAAATAAATAAAACAATAACCAAATACAACTAATGCTAATAACGAAAGAATCATAATTAATATACTATTTTTATACTTCATACTATCACCTATTCCAATTTTTTATAAATAATATCTTGTCCTTTATTTATAAGTATTCCTGCTCCAATATCAATTGCAGTAGCCCCTATCACAGCTCCCCAGAATGAAATTCCGCCAGCTGTTATACCCGCAGCCAATAACGGCCCTGATGCAATCGCACCAACAGCGGCTCCTGCCGCAATTCCTCCAATTTGCACTAATGTCTTTGTAACTCTTTGGCTAGTTGTAAGCTTTACATTAGAATCCCAAGTATGGCTTATGTCCAATGTTGCTGTAAAGACTGTGAATGCTTTTGATGCAAAGTTAGCTCCTTTTAAATATGGTTGTATTTTTTGCGCAGATGGATAAAGTCGTATAATTGAATCAGCATCAGTATATGCACTAATCTTTTTAGTTTTACTCCCTACCACAGTTGTTAATGTTCCCGATATCGCACTAGGTATGTTAGTATTTGGAGGTTCTGCCGCTTTTACAATACCAATAATTTCTTGTCTATTAAGTTCCGCCTCCATCTTTCTAAACTCTCCCCAATACGCTTCGAACCCACTTGGATCTACCATATTTACTGGGTTATTCATACAATATGCAAACATATTATGCGCTAATAACTTACCAGTTTTACCCACTATAGCATCCGTATTAACAAACCTTCCCCATTCAGGATTATAGTAACGACTTTGCAGATAATATAGCCTAGTCTCTGTATCATACCTATATCCTCGATATCTATAAGGATTCTTAACTCCTACAGTATTTGCCATTGATCCAGTTATACCATCTTTAATAGTATCACCTGCATTATTTTCCTCTGCATAGGTTACAAAGGGTTTACCCCAACTATCATAAACATAGCTTACAACCTGAACACCATCTTTATCAGATGACTACCTGCCGTAATACTCCCATCTTTCCTAAAAGTGGGAGGCAACGGCAGCTACATCCCTGGATAACGATTTCTAAGCCTCAGCGGAGATAAACCCTTTCCTCTGAGGCTAAGAACTCTGTTTATCATGTAGTCCTATTATATCTCCTTGAGCATTCCTTATATACCAATATTCTACCCCATTAAGGTTCATAGATACAAGGTCACTTGAAGCATCATAGGTGTAATATATCTTATCAGTACCATTATCTTCAAATGTTACCTTATCACCTACAAGACGATACTTTGTTGTTATTCCATCTACTGTCTTTTCAGTTCTTATGCCATCTACATTATACTTGAAGCTTATATTCTTGCCGTTACCAGTAAATTTAAGGAAGCTCTGAAATTTTCATTCCAGAGCTAAGCGATTCACACCAAATCAGCACTCTGTGTAAGCGACCATCACCAAATTATAAATTGGGGATGTCTGCTTAAGATTTGGGTTCTCTGCTTATGTCTTCCTTCTTCCCAAGTATATGTGTAGTCATTATAAGTTAATGGATTTCCTATTGAATCATAAGTTATAGGTTTTCCATTGTACTCTGTAAGTTTATCTTTCCAATTAGAGTCTTCATATTTATCTGATGACTACCAGCTGTAACATTCCTACTTCTAAAGTGGGATATACTAAAACTCTTTTGATTTAACAAGTTAAAGTGATTATACTGTGTATAACAGCTGCTAAGTCCCTAGATAAGTTCAACTAGCATTCAGGTGTGGTTTCAAACCACACCTGAATTAAGTTTCACTTGATAGTTAGTGTATATTTTTTCTTGGGTTCCATATATGATGTCTAGCTTTTGTGTTAGATTTCCACCAGCATCATAGTAATATATTACTATTTTATTAAGAACTTGGTTGTCTTCTTGTATTAGCTGATTTAATGCATCGTAGTAGTAAATTATTTGCTTTCCATCTTGTGTTATTGTTTTTATATTTCCATTAGGCTCATAAGTGTAGGCTATTTTCTTTAAGCTATTATCTATTTCTTTTACCCTTGTTGTTGTAGTGTTTGCAGCAGCTTCAAAGCTATATTTTGTTGTGAAATTAACTGATTCGCCTACGGCTGTTTTTTCTACTATAAAGAGTTTATATGAAACTTCCATATTGTTTTGAAAGTTTTCATATATGACACAATTACCTTTAAACAAATTTTATAAGCCCTAATCCAAACTCCTACGGGTGGTGATTTTATCACCTTTTTAAAAGTCATTCATAATTAATCTAAAATTCCTAGCAACATATGATATACATATTGCTAGGAACTTTAGATTACACTTATAGATATATTAAAATGCTTTTTTCTTTTCTACATTGAGATCTTATACTTTAGTACTACTCCTTTAAAATCTTCCTCTGAGATGATAGAAAGTCACTGGAAGTTGGCTCCTTGTCATTCATCCGTGGCACTAGGCTTTACGCTTTTAGCCCTTTCTTTTAAATCATGTATTCAGCACCTTAAAAGTTTTTCATGTACAATGTCATCGGACAGTTAAATTTAAATATTACTTGTTTAGATAACGATTATTAAGGTTTAAATACTTATTAATAACAGTTTCTTCAAATTTTGACCAATTACATGTAACGATGCTTACTTTGTCATGAATAATATATTCATCATTTGGTGTAGACAAATTTGTAAAGTTCCCAATATAAATCAACTTGTCATTCGGTATTATTCTCCTAGACGTTGAAAGGAGTTGCATCCTATATTCTGGCTTTCTTCTTGCAAGAGTTGTTCTTACAAATTCACATTTTTCAATATCAGACTCAGATTTTGGGAGTTCAGTCCCATTCGAAAGCTTAATGTAAACTATGGGTATTACATGTCCTGGACTCCATATACCTTCATCAGCCTTACAAATGATTGCAAACCTCCCGCCAAAACCATTTTCTATTGCATAATTTTCTTCAAATTTATAGGCAAATACATCACCAATTTTCCATTCACACTTATACAATTTGTACTGAGAAACCTTTTTTTCAGGTGGCATAGGTGAATTTAACTTGATTTCTAGTTCCTCTAAAATCTTCCTTCTCAATTCATATTCCTTTGGACTTTCATTTTTCCACCTTTCCAAGTTGGAGGCATTACGAAGACACTCTAGAGCATTTTCTCTTACCCGGTTTAATAGTCTACCTAAGTCCCATTGTGTATCAGCTAGTGCAAACCAGAAAATTGGAGCATCGTCTTGATCACTAATAATATCTCTACTCTGTTCTATCAATTCATTTGTCACTTCATCATTTGACTTTCCTCTCTTCAATTGGTCCTTATAATAACTTCTAACATCTTCAGCTATATCATCTTGATAAAGCTTTGGTCCCCACGTTCCCATAAATTTGTTTCCTCCTATTCAGTCCAGCAAAGTATTTCATTTGATATTTGATTATATAGATATCCAGACATAGCCCTACCAGCATCTAGATACGGAGTTGTTCCCCACCTTTTTGGGCTGATACCATTTATCAGGTTTTTTCCATTTTCACCCATAAATGCCCTCGTATGATAGTAAGTCATGCCAAGTTGCTCTAATCCTCTTGCCTGGGCATAGCTTAAGTTATCTATTCTTACTTTTGGGGTAAGTCCTTCAGTTCTACTACCTGGTTTTTGATGTTGCTTCATTCTGGTATTAAAATTTTTAGTTCTACCAACATATTTAACCTCCCCATTGTCATCAGCTAAAGCATATACCGTATAGCTTTGTGTAGAACTCCGACTCATAGATTTTTCTACGGCTTTTACACCAACAGATGCTGCACCTGCACCAATAGCTACCACTCCAGCAGCAGCTGCTACACCTGCAGCTCCACCTGCCGAACCTCCAAGAACAGCCCCACCAGCCAAAGCAAATGCTGGTGCTGCCGCTCCTGCAGTTGCAACAACAACTGCCCCTATAGCAACCACTGTTGCTACAACTGCCACAGCAGTTAATATTGTACTTAACTTTGGCCAGTATCCACTTGGGTCATCCATATTTACAGGGTTATTAAAACAATACTGGAACATATTATGTCCTTGGATACTTCCTGTTTGTCCTACAGCTGCATCCGCATTAATAAACCTACCCCACTCCGGATTATAATATCTTGAATTCAGATAGTACAACTTAGTCTCTGTATCATACCTATAGCCTCGATATCTATACGGATTCTTATATCCTACACTTGTTTCATCATTTGTTATATCATTATTATTTCCATCCTTTATGGATATAAGCTTCCCCCAAGAATCATAGGTATAAGAAGCAACTGTAGCTCCATTTTCATCAAATAAACCAATAATATCCCCTTGAGCATTCCTTATATACCAATATTCTACACCATTAAGGTTCATAGATACAAGGTCACTTGAAGCATCATAGGTGTAATATATCTTATCAGTAACATTATCTTCAAATGTTACCTTATCACCTACAAGACGATATTTTGTTGTTACTCCATCTACTGTTTTCTCTGTTCTTATTCCATCTACATTATACTTGAAGCTTATATTTTTACCGCCAATATTTATTCCTGCTAGTTGCCTTCCTTGCTCCCAAGTAAATGTGTAGTTATCATAGGTTTCTGGATTCCCTATGGCATCATAGGTTATAGGTTTCTCATTGTATTTTGTAAGCTTATCTTTCCAATTAGAATCCGTATATCCATAGCTTACTGTTGACGTTACTTCTCCTAATGTTCCTGTTGTATATGCATATTCTGTTTTATTTAGCATATTTCCACCAGCATCATAAGTGTAGGTTATTGTCTTGTCTAGTACCTTATTATCTTCTCTTATTAACTGATTCAGCTCATCATAATAATAAGTTATTACTTTTTCATCTTCAGTAATTGTTTTTATATTACCATTTTGGTCATAAGTGTAGGCTATTTTCTTTGAGTTATTATCTATTTCACTTACCCTTGTGGTAGTTATATTTTCTTCTTTTCCAGCTTCAAAGCTATATTTTGTTACAAAATCTACTACCCCTGTATTTACTGTTCTATGTGTTAGTCTTCCTAAGTTGTCATACTTGAAATTTACTTTATTATTTCTACCTGCTTCATATATTGAATCTACTTCTTCAGAAGTTAGTGCTTTATTGTAAGTGCTTAGTCCTTCTAACTGTCCATCTAGCTGGTGGGTTCCTGATACAGTTCCGCATAGAGCTGTCTTTGCTCCTGAGAAGTCTTTAAAGTCTGTAGTACTTGCTGAATACTCTTCATCATTTACATATAGTTTTACATTTAAAGTTGTTCCTGATAAACTCCAAGTAAACGCTGCATAATTCCATGTATTTAGGGCTACAGCTTCTGTTGATGGTACTAGAGGTACCCAGACTCCTGCACTATTTCTTACGGCTAAATTTAACTTATTGTTTGCATCTAGATACATACTTAAGACTGAATTGTCTTCTCCCCTTGAATCTAATATATATCTTGAACTTGTACCACCTTCGGTTTTAAACCATACTCCCATAGTACCTTTATCTTGTTTTATTCCCAAATCATAAAGGATCTTTGTATTTGAGTCAGTTTTAAGCACTCTTTTTTGTTTTATCTCCGAGTCAGTTATTGTTGTATCTTTTTCATATTTTTCAGAGCCAATACCTATACTATAAGGCTTTGTTCCTCTTGATCCTATAAGACTATTGTTTAGTGGGAAATATTCTGTCCCTTCACTATTCATTAATGGATTTTTATAGTATATATCTGTTATTCTATTATCCTTATCATAATCATAAGAAGTTATATATCCTATTCCATTTACTTTCTCCTGGAAAGTACTTAAATTACTTCCTTTATCATAGTTATAAGACATTACATTGCCATTAGACTCTTTTACCTTTACAAGTCTATCTGAGGCATCATATAAATATCTATAATCTATGCTTGTGCCACCTACTGTTTCTTTAAGAAGTCCTAAGTTTCCGTTGGCGTCATAAGAATACTCATAATTCTTACCATTATTAGTTGATTTAGAACTAATTCTATCTTCACTATCATATTGATAAGATACACTTGCTCCATTACCGTAGGTAGAGCTTTTAAGAAGCTTTGTTCTAAGTTGATATTCATTAGTGATTAAGTTTTGACCTCCTATGCTAACCCCTTTATTATTACCTACATCGTCGTAGTTGAAAGTGTAGCTAAAGCCATTGTGTTCTACTGTTTTTATCTTATCATCTTT
>JAVBVX010000050.1:0-16303 GCA_036677665.1 Clostridium sp.
AAGAGCAATCATTAAGGAAGGTATCATAAATTACAAGGAGTTACAGCAAATTGGGAAGAATGAAAATTGGGTTATTTTCAAATTAGAAAGTTTATATCAAACTGAGGTAAGAAAAGTCCTACTGTCTACCCTTAATAAGAAAGATAGTTTAAAAGTTTTCTTATATAATAAATAGAGGCTTAAAGTGTATTTCGAGGCCTCTATCTCTATTTATAATACGGTTCACGTTATCATACTCAACGGTAAAACCTTCATCAAAGCTAAAATATACTTCACTAATATGTTTATCCTTAATCACAATCTTGCTTATAAGCTTTCTAATTAGCCTCTTCTGAGTTTCCTTATCCATTAGTTTTATTACCTTACCTGCTGATTTTAAAAGCTCAGATATTTCATCTAAATTCAAGCTTTTATTTTTTAAAACTTCAATATCATCCATTAGATTTTTAATTTCACCTTCAATAGCTTCAATTTTATTTGAATTTTCCTCGATACGCAGTCTTATCTTTTCTTTATAACTAGCATTTCCTTCAAGCAACTCATCAAATAGTTTATCCTCTTTTGATTTATGTTTCTTTATTTCAGTTTCTTTTCTACTAATTATCTTTTCTAAATCTGCAATCTGGTTATTGAAGTTACTTAAGGAAGAAATAATTCTATTCATAAAATCATCTTCATTTAATATCTTTTCAAATATTTCAAAGAACTCATTTTCAATGGCCTCTTGTGGAATGAGGTTTGGACTACAAGTTTTTTTATTGGCATATTGGTTACAAGAATAATAGCTGTAAGTTTTACCTCTGCTTTTTGCAATTTGAATAGACATACCATAGCCACAATCAGGGCAACGAAGTATACCACTTAAAATATGATTACTAGTAAATTGCTTCACACTATGACGTGGATTTCCTTCAAGTATTTCCTGAACTTTATTAAAATCTTCTAAATCAATAATAGGCTCATGAATACCATCAACTATAATCACTTCATTATTGTACTCTCTTTTTCTTTCACCCTCTGCATTTTTCTTTCCCCAATTTTTAAGTTTTCCCCATCTAATTTTTCCTGCATAGGTGGGATTAGTAAGAATATCTTTAACTGTATTTCCACTGAATACAGAGCCTTTTCTTGTTCTGTAGCCTTTTTCATTTATAGTTTTGGCAACAGTTTTATAACCATTACCTTTAAGATATTCTTTAAAAATTAACTTTACAATTTCTGCTTCTGGTTCATTAATTATAAGTTCTTTATTAATTAAATCGTAGCCCAATGGGCTAATGCCACCGTTCCAGCGACCTTCTCTTGCTTTCTGGACCATTCCACCCTTAACTTGTACTATCATAGTATCTCTTTCCATTTCTGCAAAAATAGAAGCTATATATAGAAATGGCTTTCCCATTGGACTTGAAGTATCTATGTTATCTTTAACAGATATTAAATAGGTTTTGTTATTATCCAATTTTTCAGTTATCTTTACTACATCAGCTACCTTTCGGCTTAATCTACTTAGTTTCCATACTACTAAATAATCTATTTTCTCAGTTTGAATAAGCTTTAATGCTTTAATTAAACCCGTTCTTTCAGTAATTCCTGCTCCTGAGATTCCTTCATCTGCAAATATGTTAGTTAGCTCCCAATTTTTATAATTACAAAAATCCTGAATATCTTTTCTCTGATTATCTAAACTAAATCCTTCTCTCGCTTGCTCTTCTGTAGATACACGAATATATCCTATAGCTTTTATTTTATCTGTCATTATCCTCACCTCATGTTCTCATTATATCATATTTTAGAATATAGGTGATATATGTTTTATTTTGATTCATAATTATTTTCCATTATCTTCCTAATTTCATTCTTTCCATACAAAGCTACTAGTTTATATATTTCATTAATTAAGTCTCTAGCAAAATCTTTAATTATTTCATCTTTTATATTTTCTGGTGCTTTAACTAATTTATCAAAATCATTCATTAAACAATCCCCCGTCGAGGATTAGAGCTCTAATCACTAGATTTTAAATTTTAATACTTTTAATACTTTTAATACTTTTAATACTTTTAATACTTTAAGCTTTATGATAAAAAGTATCATAAGTATAGTTGCTTGCTGCACAGTAACAGAACTAAAGTATTTATATGAAGTTTTCAAAGAACCATTAAAAGGTACTAAAAAGACCTACACTATATAGTCATAGAAGACATAAAAAAGTGATAGTTTATAAAAATACCCTTCACTTATTAAGCCGAAAAAATAGAGGGGTGTCCGATATATTTTAAAAATAATTGCAAAAAAGAAAAAAGAACCGATTCAAATCGATTCTAAATCTTTAGATATAAAAACCGTATTATAACCGTCCTTATTTAACTATCTAAAAGGGGTCTTTTCCCTCTATCACCGTAAACAAATACGCAAAATCTACACTTTAACGCAAATATCCTTAGTTCTGAGTAAAAGTCCTCGCCCCTAAACAAAAATCCCCCCAAACTAATCAGTCTGAGGGAATATAAAACACACTTCAATTTTTACCTAAAATCCTTCAAAGCCTTTGATATCAGCCTATTTCCTCTCTATCCTAACAACTTTCTCCACGTGTGTTTTGATAGAAAAATGATACTAATACGCATTAATATTGGTTTTGCGTAAAGATGTACCCCCTAAATCAAGGGGGCCGTAGAACTTAGTTGATTTATATCTTACCGCAAAATTAATCTTCAGATTTTTTTAGCCCTTTTTCTTTTTCAACCATAGTCTGTTCATATCTTGCAATTTTAGAATTCAGACGTTCCAAAGTTTTCCTCATATCTTCCATTCTTGCTGTGAGCTCATCACGCTGCTCAATCAAGAGTTCTTTTCTTGCTTTCACTGTTTCATCACCTTGTTGAAACAGATTAACATACTCAATCAATGCTTCGATAGGAAGGCCTGCACCTCTCATACATTTGATAAATTCTACCCATTGGCAGTTTTCTTCAGTATAATCTCTGATTCCGCTTTTATTGCGGTTCACAGGAGGGATCAGGCCGATGAGTTCATAATAGCGAAGTGTATCCTGTGTAATGCTAAATTTTTCACTTACTTCTGCAATGGTCATTGGATTTACCTCCTTGCGTTATTTTAATCTATTATACTCTTCATCAGGTAACGTCTCAATCCAATCATTGAAACCTTCGGCTGAAATCAAGCATTATAGTGCACCGACTATTTTATGCGGAACATACAGTTCTTCAAGGTAAGTTATGTCATCGTTCGTAAGCTTTACGTTTAACGCTCCTACAGCGTCGTCAAAATACTTTGCCTTTGTTGCGCCGATAATTGGGGAGGTAACTCCCTTTGAAAGCTGCCATGCAAGAGAAATTTGAATCATTGTGGCTCCATACTTCTCAGCAAGTTCATGTACACGAAGCACGATAGCATAATCAGTTTCCTGTGTGCTATCGTATTTGGAAACTGCTGTTTTATCTGTCTGGCTTCGCTTCGTATCAGCCTTCCACTCCAGACGGGAAAGTCTGCCCGCAGCAAGAGGGCTGTATGGAGTAAGTGCTACATTCTGTTGTTTGCAAATTGGAATCAGTTCCCGCTCATCCTCACGGTATAGAAGATTATAATGATTCTGCATGGAGGCAAACGGTGTCCAACCATTCCGTTCAGCTACAATCTGCATGTTATGAAATTGGTAACCATACATTGCGGACGCACCAAGAGCTCTCACCTTACCAGCTTTAACAAGACTGTCCAGAGCCTCCATCGTCTCCTCGATGGGAGTGTTGTAATCGAAGCGATGAATGATGTAAAGGTCAACATAATCGGTGCCAAGTCTTTTGAGTGAGCCGTCAATTTCACGCAGTATCGCCGTCTTTGAGAGCTTACCATCATTGAAATAAACTTTGGTCGCGATAACTACCTTATCCCTGGCAACATTGTTCTTGATTGCTCGGCCTAGATACTCTTCACTGGTGCCGGCTGAATAGGTATTGGCTGTGTCAAAAAAATTGATACCTAGTTCAAGAGCGCGTTTGACAAGCGTCTCGCTCTCTTCAGTGCTCAATGTCCATGCGTGAAAATTGCTTTGAGGATCACCAAAGCTCATGCAGCCTACACAAAAACGTGAAACTTGAAGATCTGAATTTCCTAGTTTTGAATATTCCATTTTATTTCCTCCTCTTAGTCGGGACACTGAGCAATCAAAGATTACTCGCTTCCGCTCGCTAATTGCTCGTTAAAGCCCATTTAGGGCTTTAACCTCCTCATATTCTAAAAGTGGGTTTCATCTATATCAATCTTAGATAAAGCTTCATTGATACTAGTTAATTCCTCCTCTGTTAACTGAACATTAGAAGCTCTCAAATTTTCTTCTAATCTATGCAATTTTGTTGTACCGGGAATTGGAACAATATAAGGTTTCTGAGCTAATTCCCAAGCCAGAACAGTCTGTGCTGAAGTGGCATTTTTACTCTCAGCGATTTGCGCAATTAATTCTAATAGTGCTTGGTTATTATTAATTACTTCAGGCTTAAATCTTCCCATGAAATTTCTAAGATCACCTTCTTCATATTTTGTATCCTTTGTATATTTTCCGCTTAAGAAGCCATTTCCTAATGGGCTATAAGCAACAAATCCAACTCCTAGTTCCTCACAAACCGTAAACAACTCTTTTTCAGGTTCACGCCACATCATTGAATATTGATTTTCCACTGCTGTAACAGGGCAAACAGCATGAGCACGTCTCATATAATCTATTGGTGCATTGGATAATCCCCAGTATTTGATTTTACCTTCAGATATTAATTCATTCATCACACCAGCAACAATCTCTGGTTCTACTTTAGGGTCAATACGATGCTGATAGTATAAATCAATACAATCTACTTTCAGACGTTTTAGAGACCCTTCTAATTGTTCCCTAATGGATTGTGGGCTGCTATCTAATTTATGAACTAATCGTCCATTTATATTTTCTGTTCCAGTAATTCCAAATTTAGTGGCAATGATAACTTTTCCTTTATAAGGCTTCAAAGCATCACCTAATAATTCTTCATTTGCATAGTCGTAAACAACAGCTGTATCAAAAAAATTACATCCCAATTCTACTGCTCTTTGTATAAGCTTTATCATCTCTTGACGGTCTGCTGCTGGGACATAAGCGTGATCCATTCCCATACAACCAAGTCCTATTGCTGAAACTTCAAGACCAGTGTTTCCTAATTTTCGTTTTTTCATTTTTAATATCTCCTTTTATGTAATAGATTCTTTGAAAAGAAATATGCAGCACATGCAAACAACACCATAATAGCAAGATATTCTGAAAAGAACATCACTGCTGATTGCTGAGCATCAAAGACTACAAACTCGTTTTTCAAAAACATGTAAGAGGCAATATCATTTTTTATAAAGGCATACACGCCATAAGCAGCAATCAGGATTGCTATCAATCGAGGTACTTTTTTGTGTCGCTCTATGGATGATTGAGTTCCAAGAGACTTATTGGCTAAACCCTTAATCATATTTCCATGCATACCAAGATGCAGCGACATTAAAGCAAATCCCCAATAGGCTGATAACATATGCAGCTTTCGTGCAAAGGCCATTCCGCTACCTATTTGAAGAAAAGAGAACACATAACGTGACATCATAATTCCGCTTATCATAAGCCCAAGCATACATGCAAACACCATCATATTGATAACTATTTGCAGTATTCGCTGAGGCGTATATTTACCACGCAATAAATTTAGATACCAGTTGGCATTTAGGGCATTATGAGTGATAAATAATATAATCATCACCGCCCCAACCCATTCATGTACCTTCTGACCTGTTAACATATAGGCCATGAGAACTGGCAGCAACACAGTCATTAAAATATCAATGGTGATTTTAATTTTCATCTTTGGTGTCATTATTTTATCCCCATTTCATCAAGCCATTTTTCCACATTAGCTTGTCAGTCTTATTTTCCCAAATTAAGTCCTTTCACCCATGCAGCCACATCAGCTCCAGAGTCAGCCACATCATTTCTGGAAATGGTAAGTCCATCTTTGCTTACAGTTGCATTGGGCTGCATTTTAGCGATTGTGCTGACAGTGCGGGAAAATCCACTTCCGCCGTGAGGACAGAATGGGATAATAGTCTTGCCAGAAAGGTCGTATTCCTCAAGAAAAGTGTAAAGTGGCATAGGCAAATCTCCCCACCAGTTAGGGTACCCGAGGAAAATAACATCATAGTCCTTTATATTCTCAACATGAGTAGAAAGCTTTGGACGCATATTTTTCTTTTGTTCATCAGCAGCCTGATCTATTAGTGGCTTGTGATCCAGCGGATACTGCTGCATCGTTTCAATTGTAAACAAATCACCACCAGCTGTTTGCTGAATCACTTGAGCCATATATTGAGTGTTACCTAGTTTCTTTCCATCCTTGATTACAATACTGGCTGAAGCTATTGCATCCACACCGTCTGTTTTAACATCCTCCGGCATAGTTAAATATGCAATCAGTATTTTTGAATTTTTAGTTACAGACTGCCCGGGGGTGTTAGTGGAGGATTCTTTTTTCACCGTAGAGTCCAAGGAAGATTTTTGTGTATTGCTTTGGGAAGGTGTTTTCTTACTGCTGCACGCAGTAAGAGAAAATATCATAATCATAGATACCAAAATCGATGTTGCTTTTTTCATTAAGATTCTCCTATCTTGTTATATATTTTAATATTAACCGACGGATTTTTAAGAGAAATTTCGTCTTTTATTAATAAGTTCCACGAAGAAATCAACAGTACTTGCTTCTTGATGTGAAAAGAATAAGCTATTTCCAGTATCTAATGTCTTAATTGTATCCATATCCTCCTTTGAGAATTCAAAATCAAATATATCAAAGTTTTCTTGCATTCTTTCTATATGTGTGGATTTTGCTAAAGCAACACCCCCTCTTTGAATCAGCCATCTTAAAATAATTTGAGCCACTGACTTCTGATACTTTTTACCGATGCTATCCAAAGTAGAATTAGTAAACATATTATTTCTGCCTTCACCAAAGGGAGCCCATGCTTCAATTTGAACTTTGTTCTTAATCATATTTTCTTGAGCCTTTATTTGTTGATTAAGCGGATTAGTTTCTACCTGGTTTACCTGAGGAATGATTTCATTAAAAGCACAGATATCAGACAGTCTGTCAGGATAGAAATTACTTACTCCAATGGCTCTTACTTTCCCATCTCTATACATTTCCTCTAAAGCGTGATAGGAACCATAATAATCACCAAAAGGCTGATGCAGCAAAACCAAATCTAAATAATCCGTTTTTAGCTTTTTCATTGATTCCAAAACAGACGCTTTTGTCTTTTCATAACCATAATTATCTATCCATACTTTTGTGGTAATAAATAATTCTTCACGAGGTACGCCACATTTTTGAATAGCATTTCCTACTGCTGATTCATTAAAGTATGATTGTGCAGTATCAATTAAACGATAGCCCACCTTAATTGCATCCAATACACATCTTTCACACTCTTCCTCAGATACCTGAAAAACTCCATATCCTAAAATAGGCATCCTTACACCATTGTTTAATGTTACATGTTCCATTTTTTCTTCCTCCTAAATTATAAAATTATATTTTTTTATTGTTACCTCTACTTCCACATTTATATCTTCTTGATACATAACGTATTTTGTCGTACAATATAATTATAGTTCCCGGTTGTAACTACCGGTCAATACGTAAATTATTTTTTGGGGGAAATTAATATGTATACAATGAAAGAGACATGCCAAAAAGTAGGCATGACATATGAAACTCTAAAGTTTTATTGCAATGAGGGATTAGTGCCAAATGTGAAAAGAGATAAAAACAACTATAGAATTTTTGATGATAAAGATATTAATTGGCTTAACAGCCTATCTTGCCTTAAAAAATGTGGAATGAGTATTCAAGATATGAAAATCTATGTTAGCCTATGTCTGAAAGGTCAATCAACCATTCCTGAACGCAAGATAATGTTAGATAAACAGAAAGTAAATTTAATCAATAGAATAATAGAATTGAATGAATGTGTTGATTTCATTGACAATAAGCAACAATTCTATGATGATGTACTTGTAGGAAAAGTTAAGTATAATAGCAATCTAATTAATATTGAGGATTAAATCAAAAATGGGTATGTAGGTAGATTTATGTTTGCAAAATCCACCTACATCTTATGATTGGCCCTGGGATTTTTATTGATTTATATCTTAGTAAGCAAAATTAATCTTCAGATTTCTTTAGCCCTTTTTCCTTTTCAACCACTGTCTGCTCATATCTTGCAATTTTAAAATTCAGACGTTCCAAGGTTTTCTTCATATCTTCCATTCTTTTTAAAAGCTCATTTCGCTGCTCCACTAACAGTTCTTTTCTTGCATTAACAGTTTCGTCACCTCTTTGAAACAGTGAAAGATATTCAATTAAAGACTCAATAGGAAGTCCTGCACTTCTCATACATTTTATGAATTCTACCCATCTGCAGTCTTCTTCTGTGTAATCTCTTATGCCACTTTTATTTCGATTTACACTGGGAATCAATCCGATACGTTCGTAGTAACGTAGTGTATCCTGTGAAAGATCAAATTGTTTGCTTACTTCTGCAATGTTCATTAGGTTTACCCCCTTTTTGATAGTATACCATTCGAAGTCTACTCCTCAATATTCTTCTATTTACTCTCTATTATCTCAACTTCCCATATACGTCATCTGTCACAGCCTCTAACCATTCGTTGGAACTGCCTTCTTCAGGTACTTCCACAGCCAGATGTGAAAACCAGCTATCACAGGCTGCCCCATGCCAGTGTTTTACTTCCGGTTGAATATTCACCACATCTCCCGGTTGCAGCTCCAAGGCTTCTTTTCCCCATTCCTGATAGTAGCCTCGACCACCTGTTACTAATAGAATCTGCCCTCCCTTATGATGAATATGCCAGTTATTTCGGCATCCCGGCTCAAAGGTCACATTTCCAATTGGAACTCCTGTAGTTGTTAACATATTCAAATATGCCTGACCAATAAAATACTGGCTGAATATTTTCGGCATCTTATCCCCTATAGAAAAAATAACCCCTTTGTTTAAATCCTTTGTTTCGCTCATGTATATGCCTCCAATCATTCCCTATTATTCTGCTGGTTTTAATGGTCCATAAAAATATGAAGCTGTTGCTCCACCGTCAATAAGAAAATCAGAGCCGGTAATAAAGGCTCCCTGTGGCATCATCAAAAGTTCAGCAACATTTGCAACCTCATCGGCTGTTCCAGGACGCCCAGCAGGGCACTTGGCAAACATATTTTTATAAAAATCTCCTCTCGGACCATTAAATTCATCAATAGCCAAGGGGGTTACAATAATCCCCGGAGAAATAGAGTTTATACGAGCATTTCTTTCACCCCATCGTATGGATTCAAACATTACTCGCTTCTCATTACACCGTTTGGCTATTTGATAAGCGTGCAACGTATCCCTTATATTTTCTGGTTGAAGAAGTTCTAAACTTAGAAGTTCTTCAGTGGGTGTGGTTGCCAGCTCTTCATCTATTTGAATTCCCAATTGAGGCATTCTATGTCCTGACTGACTGGAAATTGTCACACCGACACCTCCTGGAGCTATGACTTTCCCTACCTCCTCTAAGAGTACTGCAGTTCCATACAAATCCACTTTCAAAATCACATCAATAGGTGCTTGACTAGGTGACACTCCAGCTGCATTGATAAGGGCATTGATTTCACCATATTTCTGACCTTCTGCAATTAAATTCAAAATAGATTCTCTGGAAGAAATATCTGTTTCCACAGGTACCACATCAAATCCAGCTTCATTCATAATTTTCGCAATAGCTTTGGCATTTTCTATTTTCTTGTCACCAACAATAATTTTCTTACCAAATCCGATTCTTCTAACTATCGCCATGCCGATTTGCCCGGCACCGGTCCAAAGTATAACCTCTTTCATTATATGTCCTCCTATTTTTATTCTAGAGTCAACTTACTTTTTGAGTTCTGCTATGGGATGATGCTCAGTTGAGGACCAAACAACTATAATTATTAACGGCTTACTTTTCAATCCATTTTAAAACTTCTTTCTCTGCTCCATTTACACTGCCACCTATGATTGCAAGACCTTTTTCCACATTTGCATCTAAGCATCGTTTTTTAATGTCACTTTCGCTTCGTCCCATTCCACTTCCTTCATGAGTACAAAATGGTACAATTGTTTTCCCCGAAAAATCATATTCTTCTAAAAATGTAAACACAGGCATAGGAAATGTTCCCCACCAGTTTGGATATCCTAAAAATATTACATCATAAGAATCCATATCCTCTACATGATCCGTAAGTTCAGGTCTTGCATTTGCACGCAATTCATCTTTTGCCACTTCAGTAGCTTCTGTATAATCTCTAGGATAAGGGTTCACTGATTCTATCTGAAACATATCCCCTCCTGTTATTTCTTCAATCATATTTGCTACTACTTCTGTATTTCCAATTGCTAAATCTACAATTCTTCCACTGACATAATTTTGACCCTTACGTGAATAATAAGCTATTAAACATTTTTTACCTTTTAAATTCATAATTTTTTATTCCTCACTCTCAATATCTTTATTATTATTCATCTATAGACACATCTTAAAGATATTTTCAACATCCTTCTGATTCAAAGGCTTGAATCCAGGCATAACACCATCGTTACATGATTTCTTTGCCATTATTTCAAACTTTGAATCGTCAATTCCGATTTCTTTTAATGTACTCTTTAAACCTAATGTATTAAAGAAGAAATCAGACAACATTTTAATTGCCTTTTTACCAACCTCCATTGCTGGCAGGTTCTTGTCTATGCCAAACACATTTACACCAAACTGATAGAATCTTGGTGCGGTGGTTTCATCAAGAATATATTCCATCCATCTAGGAGTTAAAATAGCAAGACCTAAACCATGTGTAATATCGTAGAAAGCAGAGAGCTCATGTTCCATCATATGACAGCTTGGGGCCTGCTGTTTTCCAGCATCAATAAAGCCGTTCAGCGCCCATGAAGAGGCCCACATCAGGTTAGCTCTTGCTTCATAATTATCAGGTTCTTTTATTGCAACAGGAGCATATTTAATAACAGTTTTAATCAGTCCCTCCATGAAGTAATCAACCATATACATGCTGTCCTGAGTGCTAAAATAAGCTGTATCAAAAATATGAGATAAAATATCAACACTACCACAAGCAGTCTGAAAAGCATTAACAGAGTAAGTGTTGGTTGGGTCTAAGAAGGATACCTTTGGAAGCATTAGAGGATGAATAAGTCCAAACTTGTCATTAGTTTCAATGTTTGAAATTACACCGCCAGCATCCATTTCAGAACCAGTTGCCGCAAGGGTTAGCACAGTCACTATAGGCAAGCAGTTAGTAACAGGCGCTTTATGAGTTACAAGATCCCAGCTGTTCCCATCATAAAAAGCTGCAGCTCCCATAACCTTTGTTGCATCAATGGTAGAACCGCCTCCCACAGCCAATAGAACATCTATCTTTTTCTCTTTACAAATAGCTGCCCCCTGATTGACAGAAGTATGACGTGGATTTGGTTCAATTCCTCCAAACTCATAAACTTCAAGACCTGCTTTGTTAAGCTCTGCCATAATCTTATCGTACAAGCCAATCTTTTTGATTGAACCTCCTCCGTACGTCATGAGAACTCTATTACCATACTGTTTTAGTTCACTTCCTAAGTTTTCGAGCTGATTCTCTCCAAAATAAACCTTTGTTGGTGCAGAATAAACAAAATTATTAATCATGATTTTTCTCCTTTTCTTTATTTCGACTTTCTTTGAATACCCAAAACTATTACCTATTTTTTCCTGGGACTTATTTTAATAATTATCATTAATTTTCCCATTACCTAAACTATAATCCTTGGAGTTAACTCCAAGTCAAGCATAAATTTATATATTTTTTATGATTACCATCAAATTTAACTACAGTCTATTATAGATATAAAGTAAAAAAGTCCGGCTGAGGTGAAAACACCCTAGCCGGTTAATCTTTATTCCTATGCAATTTCACATTCAATCTCTGTCCCCTCTAAAAGGGTAACAATAATTTTTTCTCCTTCAAATACAACCATTTTCTCAATTACCTTAAAGTATAAATCCATGTCAAAATTTTCTATAGATTTTGCATGATTTATTATTTCAATAAACTGCTTTGCCTTATATCTTTGAAGCAAGTTATCACTTTTCAAATGCAGCTTCCACTTCTCCATGAAATAATCCTTATTTTCTATCATGGTATTAAAGGTGTTTACAAAGTCCTGATATAAAACCCTATCATCTATATGCTTGTTCTCACAGCCCTTTTCACCCTTCACAACGTATTTTTTGTTGCATCTCCATATTGTCCTTTCTTAGTCTTTCATCAGTGGAGTTCCATATCTTCCTTCCAAAGCTGCTGCTACAGTGTCCGCAAATAACTCTTCCTGCAAAGGGATTCTCAACAGTGGCATAGTCTAATTTACTGATGTTATATCTTTCAGCAAAGTCTCTTCTTCTTTCCATTTCTAGCTGTACGGCTTCCCACATTTCCTTATCAATTATCGGAGGATGGCTTTCCTCAACATAATACTGAGGAACCTCACCATTATTTTCTACCCTTTTCTTTGTAAGAAAATCCACTGTGTATGTTTTTTGTAGGGTATCCCCCTTGTACTTTTCATTACTACACATCTTCCTAATGCTGCTTTCGTACCACTTAGCTTTACCGTTCCAGTTTGGGACTCCTTCTTCCTCAAGCTCTCTTGCAATCCTGTTCGCTCCCTTGCCATCCAGATAATCTGTATAAATTCTTTTGACAATCTTGGCCTGCTTTTCATTTATTATAAGGTTACCTTGCTCATCTTCATCGTAACCCAAAAACTTTGTATGATTAACTGTCACCTTGCCCTGCTCGAATCTTCTTCTAGCTCTAAGCTTTGCTGCACCTTCTATCAATAAATATAGTTCACCCAATAAAGTAATCTTAAAAGTATATTTTTTATATTTGTATAGAGTAAACTAAGTATTATAGTAATAATATACTTATCTTTCAATAACCCTTATATAATTAAATTGTATAATTCAAGGAGGGTGCAAACTGTCATACTCTCTATGACATAAGAAAAAACAACTTGATCTTTGCCCTCTTTTACAAATAAATAACATAGGCATGCAAATATAATAGTTACCTATTTCAGCAATTTCTTTTCTATCCTGTAAAGTATAAAAATCTGTTGATTTCTTCTTTTCTACTTGAATTACTTTAGTTTTAGATTCAACAGATTCTATTTCTTTTTCATCCTTTATAACTGGAATTTTTATCGTATATAGATTAGAGCTTTGTCCGCCATTTTCTCTAAAGCGGTTATCCTTTATTATAAATCCTGCATCCACTAGAATACTCACAGTTCTTTGTACTGTTCTTGTAGAAACACCACAATCATTAGCTATAGTTTTTACAGAAGGGAAGCAAGTTCCTTCACTATTAGCTCTATTAATGAGATAAAACATTATTTGCTTAGCTCTGCTCGGTAGATTTGATTTATAAACTTCTTCTAATAGTTCATATTGTTTCACTTGCATTTCCTCCTTTCTGGTAAATTCCTCTTTACTGCAGTATTCCAACTGCTTCCAAAATAGAGACAATTGAGATAGCGTATTTTTGCACTAAGTATATCGTTAGTTATGCCTTTTCAATATTAATGGCGTGGGATACCCCACACTTTACAAGCTATTGGCTATACCAATAGGAAGCTTGCCATCTCTAACGAGATGATTTTTATACCCCACACCTCCAGCATAGAACTAAAAAAATTAAATCTAAATTTATTTCAGGGATATTGAAAATAAAACCTCTTTGCTGCTACAACGATAAATCGTAATCATTATCGAACTCGGCATTATTACTATTTTCATTTGTAATTGTCATTCCAAATCTTACATCAGTAGCAAACATTGCTAAATTATAATTGCTGCTATCTAAGCTATAGAAGATATCCATAGGATTAGTTCTATCATCAGAATAACCATTATATAGATTAAATCCTAATCTTATAAGAGCTTTTGCACTGGTTGAAAAATCTACTTTATCACTATCTAGGCAGTCTATTGAGATGCAGTGTTCATCAAAATCGTATATATAATTCTTTTTAGAAAATAAATCACTGTTACCTGATAGTATATAAAATAAAGCTTGTCTTTCATTATCATATGGATTAGTTCCATCTTCTTGAATTAAAAAATCAAACCTTTGTTCATGCAATTTATCTAAGAATATCATTAATCAGCTCTCCACTTCTTTAATTTTTTGAAATAAAAAACTGACAAGACTAATCTCATCAGCAAATTCATTGTATATTTATTTATTAAAATATAAGTCTAATGCCTTTGCGATGGTCTCTTCCATCTCTGTTTTACTAACATCAGCTGCAAAGTATTTCTTTAAAAATTTTGGCTTTAACCTCAATGCTTTTTCACTTTTACCTTTTGTATTTTTTAAGATTTCGTCAGATAGTATAGCTCTGGCGGCTTCCTCTGTTAGTTTTCCCTCTTCTGAATATTTCCTAAGTACTTCTGCTCTCTTCATATCTACCCTAAAGCTATATGTGGTCAGTATATCTTCTATCATTTGTTGTTTATCATTACTTATAAATGACAGAGTAACAGCTGCCATAAATGCAATTTCCCCATTATCTAGCCTACCAAGCAGATTCTTATTTAGCTGTGATAATCTAACATACCTAGCTATCATATTTCTTGAAAGGCTATATTCCTGTCCTAGTTTTTTATCAGTTCTTAACCTTGTCTCAAGTTGATAAAATGTTTGACCATCTCCTATTTTATCAGCATTAGCAAGCCTTTTTATCTCATTTATAAGGTCATTTCTCTTTCCTTGTTTTTTCATAGCCTTATATCTTTCTGAAATAGCAGCAACCCTTTCTGAATAAGTCAAACCTTCGAAGGATCTTTGTATTAAATTGGTTTCCGTAACTATTAAAGTTGCTTCTTCGTCAGTAAGTCCTTCCTTAATTATTGCTGGCACTTTTTCAAGTCCTGCAATTTTAGCAGCGTTAAACCTATTATACCCTGCTAATACTTCATACTTATAATTATCTATTGGATGAACAATGATTGGTATAATAATCCCTAATTCTCTAATGCTCTCAACCATATCCTTTAGTCGTTCACCTTCATAAAGTTTAAATGGATGTTTAGAAAATGGCATAAGTTTTTCTAATTCAATATCTACTATGTCAAATTTCTTTGGTTCAGTATCTTTTTCTTCAGTTATTTCAAACATATCTGCTAAACTCATTATCTTCTTTTCGCTCATATTAGTACTCCTCCTTTTTTTATCCAATAGAAAAAGCCATGAGTTGTTTAATCCACGGCTGTACAATTATTAACTATTCTCTTTGCTTTAAAGCTTTTTTTATTTATAATAATTCTTATACTTACTAGCGTTTAGTAAACAAAAGTTGCACATAGATTAATAGTTACTGTGAATAAGATTAGAAATACTAGAGACATAATGATTGATAATGATCATTCACTCTTAAGAGATACAGGAGGACATAATGAACTTTAAAATATACATAATTGGTGATAAAATTGATAAATTCTACAGTGAAGCAATTAAGGAATATGATAAACGGTTAAGTCGCTATTGTAAGGCTCAATTGCTTCATGTAAAAAATGAAGAGCAGTTACTTAAAAAGCTGTCAGATAAATCTTATAAAATAGCGATTTTAACTACAGGTGAGCAAGTATCCTCAGAAGAACTTGCATCCAAAATCAATGATTTCGGTATCTCTGGTAACTCTTATATTTCTATTATTATAGGTGCTGAAAATGTAGCTTATGATGAAACTTTAGCTATAAGTCCAATGGAGATGGATTTAGGATTAACGGCTACTATTATATTTGAGCAACTTTATAGAGCATATCGTATACTTAATAATCAGCCCTATCATAAGTAGTAAAAAGATGACTCGTTGAGCCACCTTTTAAGTTGTGTCAACACTGTTGACACAACTTAATATCATGATGATACATTTACTAACTCCCTATTTTCAAAATGTAAAACAAATTCAACTCTATTATTTATAGAAAGAAAATCTGTTTTACCCTTTTGCCTGGTACGCTTCTCCATTAATTATCCTGAACCCTCTATAAACCTGCTCAAGTAATATAACCCTCATAAGCTGATGAGGAAAGGTCATCTTGGAGAAAGAGAGCTTATAGTCAGCTCTATTTAAA
>JAVBVX010000051.1:0-8243 GCA_036677665.1 Clostridium sp.
AAAAAGACTTCACAGTAGCATAGGATATATAACTCCACAAAAATGTGAAGATTTAGCTAGAAAATCTGCATAAGTTGTTCAACTTTTTGTGTCTAAGATATTGACATAGAACCAAAAATAAGCCATCATTTAAATGGCTTACTTCACATTTTTTATTTGTTTTATTGATTCAAGTTCCTCTAGTAAATGATTACCGATAAGTTTAACTGCAAGTGCTTTTTCTTCATACTGAGAGATAGTGGCAGTAAATTTTGAGGATATTATATTTATGTATTCAGTAGTTATATTTTTAAGGTCATCATAACTTGTACTACTTTTTTCTTTAGTATTAATTGTGTTACCTATAAGTATGCTCACTAATACTTCATTTGTAGGTATGTCCAATTCTTGCATAAAGTGTGTTAAAAGCTCTAGTCTAAATACATCATTCCTTGCATTTTCAATATTATTTATAAGTCCAGCAGATACATCAAGCTTAGAAGCTAATTGTTGAGTAGAATAGCCTTTAGAATTTCTATATTTTTTTATTAGTAATCCAAGCGGAGAAAGATTTAGTTTCATGGAAAATTCACCTCCTAGTAGGATTATTGACAAGATGTTTAAAGAAAATACAATGTGTTGAGTTTTAAAGTTAATATTTATACCGTGAGGGACTCTTTGTCTGTTTTCACTTTAAAAAAAGTTGTTGAACTTATTTAAGTTTAATAGCTTTTAATTTCCAGTGCGCCCAGCATGGGCGCAATCTAACGGGTGAAAGTCCCGAGCACAGGTTGATAGTGCCAAGTGCATAGCTTAAGACAAGGGTGTCCATGGTGACGTGGAATCTGAAGGAAGTCGGCAGCAAAACTCTGGTCTGACGAACAGAAACTACATATAAGGCATATGTCTGTGGGTAAGGTTGCTGGACAAACCAAAGCCCCAAACTATCCGAAACAGGCGGTGTAAATGTAGCAGATATATGGAGTGAAAGATTGCGTTCTTACCTGGGGAGGTCTTAGATAAATGTTATGGAAATGAAATTTGAAATAACAACCTTTGCAGTAATGTAAAGCTGAAATCTAAGAAGTCAGCAGAGGTCATAGTAGCAGAAGGGTCATGAACCTTCGGTGAAGGACTGAACGATAGGAGGTTTTGGAACTTTGAATAACACAAAGAAATGTGATAACAGCAGACAACTTCATATTGAAGGTTACCTACAAAAGGATAGAGTGGAACTCGAAGAGTATGTAGGAGCGCCGAGCATTTCATTGACGATAGAAAAGCAACAGAACACCGAAAATAAATATACCAATGAATTGTTTGAAAGGATTATTGACAGAAACAACTTAAATGAAGCATTTAAGAGAGTTAGAGCTAATAAAGGTAGTCATGGAATTGATGGTATGAAGGTGGATGAACTTCTACAATACCTAAAAGAAAATGGCGCCAGCCTTCGGCAATCACTATTGGAAGGTAGTTACAAACCTAATCCAGTAAGGCGAGTAGAAATACCTAAGCCTGATGGAAAGAAACGACCACTAGGAATACCAACAGCTGTAGACAGAGTAATACAACAAGCTATCGCTCAAGTTTTAAATCCAATTTTTGAAGAGAAATTTTCAGCTAATAATTACGGATTTAGACCAAATAGGAGTGCACATCAAGCAATTCTAAAATGCAAAGAATACATGGATAAAGGATATAAGTGGGCAGTAGATATTGATTTAGAAAAATACTTCGACACCGTAAATCATGATAAATTAATAGGCTTGGTTTATAAAGAAGTAAAAGATGTTAGGGTAATCTCACTCATAAGAAAATATCTACAAGCAGGAGTAATGGAAAAAGGTGTTTTTAGTGTTTCTCAAAAAGGAGTACCGCAAGGTGGTAATCTTTCACCATTACTTAGCAATATCATGTTAAATGAGCTAGATAAAGAATTAGAAAAGCGAGGATTACACTTCTGTAGATATGCTGATGACTGTAATATTTATGTTAAAACAAGAAAGTCAGCAAACCGAGTAATGGCAAATATAACAAGGTTTATAGAAGAGGTTTTAAAACTCAAAGTCAATAAAGAAAAGAGTAAGGTCGATAGACCGTGGAAGTTGAAATATTTAGGATTTACATTCTACCCAAAGAAGGGTGAAATGGGGATAAGAGTACATGAAAGCTCTCTTAAGAAGTTTAAATCCAAACTAAAAGAAGTAACAGGAAGAAGTAATGCTATGAGCATGGAACTTCGTTCAATTAAACTAAGACAAATTATAGTTGGATGGGTTAACTACTTTAAATTAGCTGATATGAAAAGTACGCTTAAAACCTTAGATGAGTGGCTAAGAAGAAGGATTCGCCTATGTTATTGGAAACAATGGAAGAAAATCAAAACAAAACATGATAATCTTAAAAAGCTTGGTATTGATGAATACAAGGCTTGGGAATATGCGAATACAAGAAAAGGCTACTGGAGAATATCCAATAGCCCTATTTTAGCAAGAACACTATCTAATAAATACCTTAAAGAACAAGGGTTTATAACATTAACTGAAAAGTATTTATGATTAGGTAATTCTTATTGAACCGCCGTGTACCGAACGGTACGCACGGTGGTGTGAGAGGTCGCTGAATAAAATAATTATTCAGCTCCTACTCGATTTGGAGGGCTGAATATAATACTAATATTAAGGTCGGTATCATTATCATTTACAACTATTTCATCAATAAGGATATCTATAAAAAGCTTTTGTTCTCGTACAGATAAGGCATTATGTCTATTTTATATTTCTCAATAGATCTAAAGTATTCTTCAGGGTTAGAGAAAAAACTATTTATTAAGTTTTCATATTATTTTATTTTTTTCTTTACGTTGATAAACAAAAAAGTGAACCAAATATTTTTAAATAGCATTAGTTCACTTGAACTTCTTTATAAAATTTAATTCTTCTAATAGATGGGAAGTTTATTAGTCTAAGTTGAGAATGATTAAGTTCACAGCTGATAGCTATATTTAAATAACAATCAATTAAATTTCTTATATGAGTTTTAATTTCTTTAGATGGGATTTTTTGGTTGATGGGAATTTTAAGATTTATGCAATCCTTATTTATAGTTCAAATTGGAGTAGGAACATTTTCAAATAGTTCAAGTTCTTCAATTGGTATATTTAACTCATTAATAATCATATTAAGTAGTTTTAGATTAAAAAAGTCATTTCTAGCATTTTCAATATTATTGAGAAGACCAGCTGATATATTGAGTCTTTCGGCTAGTAGTTGGGTTGAGTAGCCTTTGGTGTTGGGGTATTTTTTTATGAGCTTTCCTAGATTTTTGAGTGACAATGATGACACCTCCTTGTTGGAGATTATTGACATAATTCTGGAAAATACTCAAATTAATCAATATTATCATAAAACAGTATAAGTATAATTAGATTTGAATATATTGTACTTCATTCAAAATTTGTAATATAATAGTATAATATGGAATCATTTAAAAGTTTTTGTAAGAATAGTATTTAAGTAGTATTAATACAAAGGAATAATTAAATAAAGGTTAAGTGTTTTAGTTTAAAATATTTAGTGAATTTTTAATTAATATGAAACGATTAGGAGGATAAATTATGGAACAATTTGAAATTAAGCAAGTGCCAAAACCAAGTCATAGGATGAATACTGATATTGAAAAGTTATTATCTATGGCAAATGATCTTGAGCTTAAAGTTGAGCGTAACGACTTTTCCAGAGATAGGGATAGAATCTTATTTTCTAGAGCTTTTAGAAGATTAGAACATAAAGCACAAGTTTATTCCCATGAAAAAGGAGACCATTATAGAACTAGATTGACTCATACCTTAGAGGTAAGTCAAATAGCAAGAAGCCTAGCTAAAAATTTTAGTTTAAACGAGGAATTAACAGAAGCTATAGCATTAGGACATGATATAGGGCATACCCCATTTGGACATCAAGGAGAAAGAACTTTAGATTTAATAATGAATGGTGATGATAACCTAACAAAAAAAATACAGATACCTATGAATTATGGTGGATTTAAACACAATTATAATAGTATAAAAGTGCTAGACATTATAGAAACAAAGTATGAAAAGTATAAGGGATTAAATCTTACGTGGCAAGTTATGGAGGGAATATTAAAACATACCAAAATAAAACGTCATAAAAAAGATCAATGCAAGGATTGTGGAAAATGTTGGAATATAAATAGATTTATAAAAGACAAATCGCTAATAGAAAAGCTACATTTAGAATACAGTTTCTCAGTAACTTTAGAAGGGCAAGTTGTTGCTATAGCAGATGAGATTGCACAGAGACAACATGACTTAGACGATGGACTAAGGGATATTTCTCTAAAACTTAAAATTGATGATGTTTGTTCAGAAATTAATAAATTTATCAAGAAAATTGTAGGTGAATATAATAGCACATCTAGCAAGGTATTGAATCCACAAGAAGAGAATAAGTCAGTTAATGATATACTTATTATAGAAAGATTACAAGCCAAATTGATTAGAATAGAAAAGTCAAAAGATTCATTTTTTAAAAGAAATAGCCTAGTAAGAGATGTAATAGAGTACTTTATACTTGATGCTACTAACCAATCATTATGTAATATTAAGAATTTAAAAAGTGATGATTGTGAAGAAAGAGAAGGCAATTATATATTCAATAAAAATATCATTAGATTATCAGAAGTAGGGAGAAAATTAAATGATCAGATTGAACAATACATTAATAATCAAATAGTAAACTCATTTGATGTTAACAGATTTGACGGAAAAGCTATATTTGTCATAAGGCAATTATTTAAAGCTTTTTATACTAATCCTAGACAAATGCCAGAGTATATGCTAAGAAGGCTTGAAGAAAAAATAAATGATAATTCTTATATATACAAATTAGCTATTAGAGATGAATCTTTAAATAAAGATATAGAGTTTGGTAAAATTAATTTCAAGATGAGCAAACGAGAATATATAGACAAGTTATTAAATACTTTAAAACTAGAAATAACTATTGATGATTTGAATACTCCAGAAAAATTTGATGGTGATAAATATATTAATCGTGAAGTTGGTAAATATATTAAGTATGATGTATTAAAAGATGAAGAACTTATTAATATTAATAAGATGGATATAGATGAAATTATAAAATCAGGGGATAAATCTTTAAGATTTATAAAGTGTTTACTAGAAAATAACTATGCATTTTTATCTACAATTTGCGAATATATATCTGGAATGACTGATAATTTTGCAAATAAGGAGTATACAGAATTATATTTAACATAATATATCTGTTGTTTAATTATAGAGTTTTCAATAATCAATTACATTAAAATAAATTTATTTTAAGAGCTAGTTATATATAGATAAAAAGTTCTTCATAAATACAAGCAAATAATATAAGTTAGAATGCACAAGTAAGAATAACAAAAGATCGATTATAAATTAATTTAGTGTCAATAAAGATATACAATTAAAGTGAACTAATTTTAATTGTACCAAAATATAAATATTACTTAGTGCATCTTTCTTATCGTAAATATTTTATTGAAAAGTGTAGACCGGAATAAGTTATTAAAAGTTAGGAGTAAGTTATGGAGAAGTCATTAGGAAAAACAATTAGAGATTCTATTCATGGAGATATATTCATAGAAGATAAGTATATAGAAATAATTAATACAAAAGAGTTTCAAAGACTTAGAAGAATTAACCAACTATCAGTAGGAAATTATGTATTTCCATCAGCACAACATACTAGATTTTCACATTCTATAGGAACATTTCATTTAATGAAAAAAATAATACAGCATATAGAAGAACAACTTAATAATATAAATATAGTTATAAGAGAAAAAGATAAACAATTAGCACTACTTATAGCATTATTGCATGATGTAGGACATGGTCCGTTTTCACATGCATTTGAAGGAGTACTAACAAAAAATCATGAACAATGGACAAAAGAAATAATTCTAGGAGATACTGAAATTAATAAAATAATAATAAAGAATTTCGGTGAAGAATACCTTGTACAATTAGTGGAATTAATCAGTGAAGAAAATATTAGTATTAATAACAAAATGGAAATAAAGGAAATAGACCTATTTTTTGTAATAAAATCATTAATAAGTAGTCAGTTAGATGCTGATAGATTAGATTATTTAGTAAGAGATGCGAGAAGTACAGGAGTAGTTTTTGGAGATATTGATTTATCAAGAATAATAAAAAGTATAAGAATAACAGAATTTGACAACGAAATATATGTATGTGTTTTACAGAAAAATGTTTTGGATATAAAAAATTATTTGTTAGCTCGTGATAATATGCATAAATCTGTATATTATCATCCAACCAAATGTGAATTAGAAGAAATTATCAAATTGATTTTTATAAGATGCAGAGAATTAGTAGATAAGGATTGTTTACCTGAAGATAGTATTCCTAAATGTTTAAAAAGTTTAATAAAAGATAAGTATATTAGTTTGGAAGATTATATTTATTTAGATGATTACATGATTATTACTTTTTTTAAGTCTTTAATGAATATTAAAGATTACACTCTGAATAAATTATGTGATGCAATAATTAATAGATCGAAGTTTAAACAACTTAGAATATTAAATAATTATAAAGAAGATATAGATAAGTTTAAATATGAGTTAAACAAGATTATTATAAATAATACTAATCTCACAGCAGAACAATTAAAAGAAAATTATTATTTTTTAGAAATTGATATAAAGCATACGCCGTATAAAACTAATAAAGAACAAGTATATGTATTAACTAATGACGGAACAATAAAAACATTAGAAAGTATTGTTGATGGATTACAATATACAAGTACTGAAATATATACATTTATAAATCTAGACTTAATATTAGATTTAATAGAAATTAACAAAAAGGAAATTGTAAAAATGAATATAGATAAATTAATTAATATATATAACAATAGAAATCATATAGAAATAGAAAGAAAGTTTCTACTCAAAAATATAGATATAGATAAAATTTGTGATTTTATAAGATATTATGGAATGGATGTACAAGAAATAAAAAATATAGAACAAATAGATATATATTATGATACAGAGGAAAGATATTTTTATAATAACGATATTACTTGTAGGGTTAGAAAAAAAGCAGACAAGTTATATGCAACTGTAAAAACACCTGCAAAGCAAGGCAATAATAACGAAAGATTTGAATATGAATTTGAAATTTGTGATTATGACATAGCTACAATCGCTGATATAATGAAGGCATACGTTAATATTGATATTTATAATAAGATTTTAGAATCTAATAAGGTGCTTGAGATAAATAATAATAGAAGTACATTTAAAGCTATCCAAAAAGATGTAAAATATGAAATAGCTTACGATGTAGTAAAGTATAATAATATTGAAGGAAAACAAATACTAGAAGATAATGAACTAGAAATTGAACTAAAATCTAATTATTATCATAGAGTACACTTAAAAAAATTAACAGACTATTTACTAGAACAAACAGATGAATTAATTATAAATAATAATTCTAAGTATAAAAGGGGAATGGAACAAGTAATAATGGAATAGTGGTAAAAAAGTAAAATGGATTTCTAAAGTAAAGAGAGTGTAAATAGATTTGTATAAATTCAAATCTATTTACACTCTCTTTTAACGGGTTAATTTTTTATAATTTCAATTAATCTCTCACAACTCACCCTATCTGGATAACTATCTCCCTTTTCCCACCTATCTAAATTAACAGGATTTACATCTAAGTGCTTTGCAGCTTCTTTAAGTGAAAGCTTTTTTTCTTCTCGCCAAAATTTAATTCTTTCACTATAATCATTAAAGATAAATTCATAATACTCATCAAAGAAGTATTCAATAGATGTATCTAAACATTTAGCTATATTAACTAGCCTATTAGGGGAGGGGTAAGACCTATTAAATTCATATGAGTCTATAGTTTTAGGTGTAGAATTAATATAATCAGCTAAATCTTTCTTACTAATACCTTTCTCTAATCTTTTCTTCCTAATCTTATTTCCTACTGAATACTCTGGTAAAGGCTCTAACAAAGCCTTCTTAATATCTATATACATATTATTGGAAATTATAGCATTTCGGTCCAGAGAGCAGATTCTCTCAATACTGAATTGCGATAAAAGAGACGGACGAATTTTAGTCCAATCTATCTTGGGTCTTCTGTTTCCCAAAACTTTACATCCATAGTTTGAGTATCACCA
>JAVBVX010000052.1:0-59831 GCA_036677665.1 Clostridium sp.
CAAACTGTACAAACAGAATAAAAGCATATGATTTAATACCAGTTATAAGCTATATATTTTTGAGAGGGAAGTGTAGATATTGTGGAGAGAAGATATCAATAAAATATCCTTTAATAGAGTTTTTCACAGGGCTTATATTTGTAGGTTTGTATTACAAGTATGATATTAGTCTTGATTTAGTTAAATATCTAATACTAGCATCATATTTAATAGTTATAGGACTTATAGATTTAAACACCACAGATGTTTATCTTAAGACAACCCTTAGTGGATTTATAATTGGAGTACTATTTTTAATATTAAATCTATATAATGGTGAACCTATAGGTACTTATATAATAGCTGCAATAATAGGTGGAGGCTTTATAACCACAATTATTATATTAACAGGTGGTATGGGCTGGGGAGATGCAGAAATCTGTGCATTATGCGGAATTTACTTAGGAATTAGGCTTACCATACTAACTTTATTTCTATCAGTAATATTAGGTGGCATTATAGGACTATTATTAATACTAACTAAAAAGAAAACAAGAAAAGACTATATTCCTTTTGGACCTTACATAACTATGGGAGCACTTATAAGTATACTATGGGGAGAAAAAATTATAGCATGGTATCTTGCGGGGATACTTTAAAAAACAGACATTAAGTTTTACACTAATGTCTGTTTTTTTGTATCCAGAATAGGCCACAGCTTGGTGGTGATATATATAAGGCATTCAAGGTTATACTATTAATGTATAGTGAAAGTTCATTTATCAAATTTCATAGAGAAAGGATACATAAAGAAAATGCATAAAAAAATTCTCAATAATCAAAAGGGTAGTGTTTTTATGATGGTCTTAATATCATTGGCTATATTAGGGATTTTCTCTATTTCTGCAATTACCTTGTTTCGCGCTGATTTTAATCATGCCCAGCGTCAAGAAAATAAAATGCAGGCTTATTACTTGGCACGATCAGGAGCAGAAACCCTAGCGTCCTATCTGATTTATAATCCAGAGGGTCTTACTATAACTGAAAGACAGGTTTTGATTGATGACCTTCTTAATGGAAAAACAAGCACTCAAGTTAAAATAAAAGAAGATGAAGATAGAGAATTTCTAAAGGAAGGTAGCATTCAAATAAAAACCCAAAAAATAGGTAGTAATCTTGAGATTACTTCTATAGGAATTTACAAAGGCATTTCAGATAAGGTGACGGTTACTCTTGGAATTGAAAATATAAAAGGTAGGACAGTACCAATTATCGACACAGCTCTATTCACAGTGGGAAATGGGAATGAAGGAAATCCTGTAATTAAACTGGAGGGTAGTGTCAAAATAAAAGGCTCCATAGGGTCAAATACTACGGGAAAAAACTCTATACAATTAGCTTGGAGTACGGGTATTACAAACGGAACCCTATCAATCGGTCCAGGAGCTAATATAAATGAAGTAATTCAAACTAATCGTCCATCTCCTTTAGAGAATATACCTGAAGGTATTAATAATTTGGCATCTAGTAGGAACTATCCTATGCCAGTTTTTCCGAGTTTTCCTGAATACTTACCAGTACCTAACAATCCTAATTTTACAACACCTTGGATTCCAGGAGGATATTATCTGATTAATGCAAATGGGAAATATAATACTATACAAGCCACTAGTGATCGTACTATAACCTTTGATTTGGGTGGTGGAGAGAGAATTATTAGAGTTAAGAACTTAGATATATCTCAAGGGAACATAGTGCTTAGAAATACGGGTGAAAATGGTAAACTAATCTTTTACGTAGAGAATAGTTTTAAGCTCAGTGGTAGCAGCAATATCAATAAAGGTGGAGAATTTGAAAGAGTAATGGTTTATTATGCAGGATCTGAGGCTATTGATTTTGAAGGTAGTACCAGCTATGTTGGCAATATCTTTGTAAATACTGCTAACATTAAGATTGGAGGTAGTGGAGGTATAACAGGACATATTATAACCAATGGCACAAGTGTGGATATTTCTGGAGATGCCAGTGCTTATTCAAGGATATTTTATGCCCCAAACTCCTATGTAAATGTAAGTGGTAGCGGAAAAATAAAAGGGGCTTTGATAGCGAAATCCTTTTTTGCCAGTGGGGGAGGTATGAGCATAGAATTTGTTGAACCAGATATAGATACATTTCCAGGTGAGGTTTTTGGAGAAGATGCTTCAATAGAAGTAAAGTATATCAATAATCCATGGAAGTAGTTTTTAAACATTATAAATGACTATTGGTGATCTGTATTATTATGATATGAATCTTTGAAAGAAGGTAGAAGTCTATATGAAAAATGCACTAAGAAATCAGAAAGGACTTACTTTAATTGAGATATTGATTGGAATGGCCATTCTAGGCATTATCAGTATTTCTTTTATACCCGTGTTAACCTCATCATTTATTCAAATTTATCGGTCAGGTAGTAGAACTAAAGCTCAATATTCCAATCAAAGGATATTAGAAAAAATCTTAGCAGGAGAGAATATTGAAGAAGGTGTAACCAAATCAGGAAGGACATTGAGTATAAAGTTTGATGGATTAGCAGAGATAAATGTACCAGGCTGGATTATTGAAGTAGAAGAAAGTTATGATAATCATAGGAATACAACGGCGACAAAGGTTTTTAAGCCATAATAAATAGCTGTTCTTGGAGGGAATCAGATTGAAGCTAAATAATAAAGGAATTACCTTGATAGAATTATTGATTGTGATGGCCCTTATGGGGGTTATAGGTACAGTTGCATTTTCAATGTATTTATTTGGAAATAATATGTATTTAAAGGTGGATAAACAATACCAATTGCAGTCTGACCTCCGTTTATCCACTGATTATATTATTAAAGAAGTTAGAAATGCTTCTGAGCTTGAGATAGTAGAGGTACCTATCTCAACTTTTGTCCAAGGCTATCACTACATTTACATAGAGAATAAAAAGCTGATGTATTATTATAATGAGAATTCAGTAGCAAAAACAGAATCTGTTTTGCAAAATGATTTATTTAATCCTGCTTTTAAGAGATTAAAACTTAGCAATAATAAGAATATGTTATCTATAGGGTTTATTGGTGCTAAAGTAAGTCACAATTACAAAGTAGATACAGAGGTTCTTTTGAATAATATTAATGGATTAGACTTACAAGAAGGAAATGCAATTAAATATAAAAAGAATTATAATTAAGTAGTCATTTAAAGACAGTAATTGTATTGACCAATCTTTATAAATGATTATATAATAAGTAAAGTGTCGAAGTGTGGTTAGTTGCAGTATAGGAAAGGAGAAGGATAAAGTGTTTACTCCTATAAAAAACACAAAGGTATATGAGGATGTTATAGTTGAAATAAAAACTATGATACAGAATGGAATTCTAAAAAAAGGAGATAAGCTTCCTTCTGAGAGGGATTTATCTGAACAATTAGGTATAAGTAGAGCATCTATTAGAGAAGCAATAAAGTCTCTTCAGATAGTAGGGTTAATTGAATCTAGGCAAGGTGAAGGGAATTTTATAAGGGACTCTTTTCAAGATAACTTATTTGAGCCACTTTCTATTATGTTTATGTTAAATGAATGTAAGGTAAATGAAATATTTGAACTTAGAAAAGTTATGGAGATAGAAACAGCTGCACTGGCAGCAAAACAAATAACAGATGAAGAGTTAAATGACATATCAGATTTACTAGATAAAATGAGAGTGTCAGAAAATGAAGAAGAGAGAGTACGATATGATAAAATGTTTCATTATAAAATAGCTCAAGCATCTAGAAATTTTCTAATAGTTAATATATTAAATTCAATTTCTACGCTTATGGATTCTTTTATAAAGGACGCAAGAAAGATAATAATTAATAACAAACTTAAAGAGGCTACTGATTTTCAACATGAACAAATATGGAATGCCCTTAAAGAGCATAATCCAAATGAATCTGCAGAATATATGAGAAAGCATATGGAGTTAATAAATGAAAATTTAGTAGCAGCAACAAATAAGAATTAGTACTTTTGTTCTATTTTCATTGGAGTTAGTGAGTTCCTGAATATTAACATAATTTTGTTAATATTTAGGAACTCATTTTATGTCAAAAAAAGATTGATAAAATTTTAACGTCACTTCTCAAGCCAATGTAAAGGTTTAAATAAATTATAAAAGGACAATCTATCAGTGAAGCCATAAAATGGATATAATTGAAAAAAACTCATGTTAAATAAATAACAATTGTAGAAATTTTCAGAATATACTGGTAAACTACTGTTATAGGATTGTAAGATCAAAGTTGTAGCGAAAGCTAAAGTTTTAAAATTGGATTTATTCATAAATATTAATCTTACATATGTCCTATTTATTAATCCAAAGGGGGGGATTATAAAATTTTATGTAAAGGTTTAAATAGTCCTTATTTTCTGTTTTATCATGAAAAATTTTGAGGGGGAGTAAAATAATGTTAGCACTAATAGCCTTAATACCTATATTAATTGTTGGAACATTAATGATAGCTTTAAACTGGCCATCTACAAAAGCAATGCCAGTAGGTTTCGTAGCAGCAGCAATAGTAGCAGCATCATTTTGGAAAATGCCAGGTAAATGGATAGCAGCAGCTACTATAAGTGGAGCTATAAACACTGTAGATATAATATTCATAGTATTTGGAGCATTACTAATACTTCAAATTATGAAAGTAAGTGGAGGCGTAGATGGTATAGCAAATTCTATGGCATCTGTTTCCAAAGATAGAAGAGTACAAGTTATCTTAATAGGATTCTTAATGGGTGCATTCTTTGAAGGTGCAGCTGGATTCGGTACACCTGCTGCGGTAGCAGCTCCACTATTAGTTGGTTTAGGATTCCCACCATTAGTAGCAGCAATGGTTGCATTAATAGGTAACAGTGCTCCAGTTTCATTCGGTGCTGTTGGAACTCCTATCGTTGGAGGATTTTCAAACTTAGAAAACCTGTTAGCTCCAGCCGGATATACTGGAGATCTTACAAAGTTCTTATTTGAAATAGGTGGATTTGCAGGGTTACTACATTTCGCAGTAGGTACATTTATTCCACTTGCGATGGTTTGTACTATGACATTACTAGTTGATAAGAGTATTAAAAAGGGATTAGAAGTATTACCGTTAGCTTTATTTGGAGGACTAATATTTACAATTCCAGAAGTATTAATATCAAATTTCGTAGGACCTGAACTTCCAGCATTATTAGGAGCATTAATAGCTATCCCAATATTTGTAACTGCTGTTAGAAAAGGAATGTTTATTCCTAAAGACAATTGGGATTTCAAACCTCATGATCAATGGGAAGAAGACTGGGAAGGTTCAGTTAAAGCAGGAAGTACTAGACCAGCTGATGCTAAACAACTTAGTGCAGGAAAAGCATGGGCACCATATATATTAGTAGGTATATTATTATTAATCGGACGTTTAAAATGGTTAGGAGTTACCCCATTACTTAAAGCTTGGAGCATAGGTTGGACTAACATCCTTGGAACATCAATAAGCAGAAGTATCACACCTTTATATAACCCAGGAATTATTCCATTCATGCTAGTTGCATTACTTATTCCAATTATGCATGGATTAGATGGAAAAGAAGCTCGTCAAGCTTGGATTGACACAAGTAAACAAATAAAATCAGCAGCTATAGCATTATTCTTTGCTTTAGGTATGACTTATATCATGATGAATTCTGGAGCAGCTTTAAAGACAGATGGAATGCTTATAGTTATAGCTAAAACTGCAGCTTCATTAGTTGGAGTTGGCTGGTATGTAGTTGCTCCGATAGTTGGTGTACTAGGTGCATTCGTATCTGGAAGTAACACAGTATCAGACATCATGTTTGGTGGACTTCAATTTGGCGCAGCTCAACAAGTTGGAATACCAGTAATATCTACACTAGCTTTACAAGCAATAGGTGGAGCAGCTGGAAACATGATATGCGTTCACAACGTGGTTTCTGTTTTAACTACAGTTGGACTTGTAGGTAAAGAAGGTAAAGTAATCAAAAACAATATGAAGATTTGTATAACTTACGCAGTAGCGTGTGGATTAGTAGCTATGATACTTGTTAAGACGTTTAAGGCAGGTTTATTCTAAAATAATACAAAATGACTTTCAAATCTTAAGAATATAAAAAGACTTCTAGGTTCAGGGGGAGTAGTTACTCCTCTTGAAACTTAGAAGTCTTTTATAACTATATATTAACTTAAGAAATAAAAGCTTAGGGTGCAGATACACCCTAAGCTTTCTAAAGGTTTTTAAGCTTTTCTATTCCGATTATAATTCTTTTTAAAGATTCTTCTTTTCCAAGAATTTCTGCAAGTTCAAAAGCTCCCCCTGGAGAAGAAGGTTGACCTGATAGAGCAGTTCTTAATGGCCATAAAACAATTCCATTTTTAACTTCCATTTCTGCAATTAAAGCAAAAATAGTGTCATGAAGTGAATTGAATGTCCAATCTTCTAAGGTTTCAAGAACAGGTAAGGCCCTTTCAAGAGTCACTAAAGAATTTTCAGAGTTAGTTTTCATTTTTTTATGAGTATATAATTCTATATCATACTCTGGTAGTTCTTTAAAGAAGCTTAGAAAACTTGGAATGTCAGTTAAAACTTCAGTTCTTGATTGTAAAAGTTCACTAATCTTTATAAGTTGTAGTCTTACAAGCTCTTCTTTATTAAATACATCTTCGTAGTATGGCATTGCAAGAGCATGGAATGCCTCAGGTGATAGTTTTTTAATATATTCGCTATTCATCCATTTTAATTTCACGGTATCAAATATTGATGGTGCTTTATGGATATTTCTATAATTAAATTGTTCAACAAGTTCCTCTAATGAGAAAATTTCTTGTTCTGTTCCTGGGTTCCATCCAAGAAGAGCAATGAAGTTTACTACTGCTTCTTTAAGATATCCTTTTTGGAGTAAATCTTGGAAAGAAGCATCTCCATTTCTTTTACTTAATTTATTGTGAGCATCTTTCATTATTGGAGGACAGTGTACATATGTTGGAATATCCCATCCAAAAGCATTATATAATCGATTGTACTTTGGGGCAGAAGATAAATATTCATTTCCTCTAACTACATGAGTAATTCCCATTAAGTGATCATCTATAACATTAGCAAAATTGTATGTTGGAAGACCATCAGATTTTATAAGTACCATATCTTCAAGTTCAGAGTTATCTACAGAAATTTCTCCGTAAATTTCATCTAAGAAAGTAGTTACTCCTTCAGTAGGATTTTTTTGTCTTATGACATAAGATATCCCAGAAGATAGTTTTGAATCTATTTCTGATCTAGAAAGATTTTTGCAAAATCCATCATATTTAAATACTTTTTGACTAGAGTCTTCAGAATTATCTTTTATAGAGTCAAGTCTTTCTTTATCACAGAAGCAATAATAGGCTTCACCTTTTGCTACTAATTCCTCTGCATATTGAAGATATGTTCCACGTCTTTCGCTTTGAACATAAGGACCTACAGGACCACCTACATCTGGGCCTTCGTCGTGTGCGAGTCCAGTCATCTCTAAAGTTTTAAATATAACATCTACAGCTCCTTCAACGTATCTATCTTGATCTGTATCTTCAATTCTTAATATAAACTTCCCATTATCATGTTTAGCTATTAAATAAGTATAAAGTGCTGTTCTAAGGTTACCAACGTGCATATACCCAGTTGGACTTGGGGCAAATCTTGTTCTAACTTCCTTCACTGACATATAGTTCACTCCTATGTATAAATTTAAATGCCTTTTATTATATTATAAAAGGCATCGAAAATCCTCTTTTAATCATATACTAAGGCATATTTGCTGTCAATATTAGGAGAAATATTAAAGCGTTTTTAACTTAAAGTATTTTATAAATTAACATTACAGATTTAATAATTTTTTTTAAATATAAGAGTATATTTAATAAGGAAGACTAAACTAAAAAGGTCAGGTTTAGGCATATAATTATAATGGGTGGTGGGATTTAATGAGACAAAAGATAGTTATAAATATTATTTTTGTTATAATAGTACTTTTATCTCTTCAATTAATAAGTTTTAATAGAAGGGCAGTTCTGGCTGAAGATATTTCTTCCAGAGTAGTTGAACAAAAGATAGAGAGTAGAGAAGAAATTGGGCAAAGGTTCTATGAGAATGATAGAATAGTAGAGGGGATTAAGGTGGTTCTTAGCCTAGGAGTACCTATAGTATTTTTAATTACAGGATTATCTTCAAAGCTCAGTAGATTTTCAAGAAAAATAGGAAAAAACTATATTTTAACTGTTGGAGTCTACGGTATAATATATAATTTAATTGACAGTGTTATAAACTTTCCACTAAGATTTTATAGGGGATATAAGCAAAGTCATAATTTTGGCTTTTCTCATCAACCTTTTCTATCCTGGCTAAAAAACTACCTCATTGATCTTGGATTAGGATCTATTATAATATTTTTAATTATAACTATAGTCTATTTAATAATTAAAAAGAGTCCCAAAAGATGGTGGTTATATACTGGGATAATTTCTATACCACTTACAATATTTATGTTTTTAGCACAACCAATCATTATAGATCCAATATTTAATGATTTTAAACCAATAGGAAATATACAAGTTGAACAAGAACTAAGAAAAGTTACAGAAAAAGCAGGTATAGAAAATTGCAATATTCTTAAGGTGGATAAGAGTAAAGAAACTTCAATGATAAATGCATATATGACAGGAATAGGAAATACTAAGAGGATAGTTTTATGGGACACTGCATTAGATAAGTTAAGTGTAAGAGAGCTGAGATTTGTAACGGCTCATGAAATAGGACATTATGTTCTTGGTCATGTAAAAAAAATGATGATAATAGAAATAATCGTTACTTTTATAATGTTATATTTAATATACTCTCTAGCTCCAATTATAATATATAAGTGTAGAAAAGTCTTTAAGTTTGATAAGTTAAGTGATGTAGCATCATTGCCATTAATAATTTTAATAATGAATATGTTTTTTTTAATAGCAACGCCAAGTTCAAATGCATATTCTTGCTATATAGAAAGGCAAGCTGATGCTTTTGCTATAGAACTTACAAAAGATAATGATGCTGCAATTTCAGCTTTTGAAAAATTATCAGAAAATGGTATTGTGATTCCTAATCCAGATATAATTTATAAGATGTGGACCTATGATCATCCACCAGTAAAAGAGAGGATACAGTTTTTTAAAACTTATAGACCATGGTTACAAGGCAGAGAACTTATGTATGAAGAATACATAAAAGAATGATTATATAAGAAGGTTATTTATTCACTAATAGTAGTTAATTAATGACATTGAAGTAAAAACGTAGTATACTTACTTTGTTATAGGTAATAGGAAGATATATTTCATATACAAAGGAGAATGATATAATGTATTTTGTTAACGAAAGAGAAAGTAAAATTAATAATCTAACTTACTATATATATTTATTAGGATTTATGTCCTTATCATTAATAGGTCTGTTTATATTTAAGCTTAAAGATAGTTTTAACCCTAATGGTGGTCAGGTTGATAGAAGTATAATTGAATATTTATTTAAGAGTAGACACGTATACATGGACAAATTTTTTGTGTTTATTAGTAGAAGTGGAGACACTTTATTTGCTATTACAGTTACTCTTATTATCATAATATTTTTTTATCATATAAGTAAGAAAAGAGAGGCATACTTTTATGCCACAAATATTCTAGCTATAGCAATTATAAGTCAGGGATTAAAATATATAGCAAAAAGACCAAGGCCAGAGGGAAAGTGGCTAGTAGATATAAGTGGATATACTCATGTTGGAGGATATAGTTTTCCAAGTGGACATTCTATGATATCTATGGCAGGAGCATTGATTCTAGTTTACTTTATTTTAGATCATTTTAGAAATAGAATATTAGCACATATATTAAGTATACTTGTATTTGCATATGCTATTTTAGTTGGAGTAAGTAGAGTATATGTTGGTGTGCACTATCCTAGCGATGTTTTAGGAGCGTGGGTAATTGCTTCAGTATGGGTATTAGTAACATTAATTATGTTTAGAAGAAAAAGAAAGTCAAATATAAGATACATATAATTTATATCATTTTAGAGACTTATAGTAAAATCTATAAGTCTTTTATTTTATAATAAAAACGAAACCCCATTTTAAATTTATATATAATATGGTAAAATATGTTAATAAAGGATGGGGGTGAAAGATACGTCTGATAAATTAATAGTTATTAATGATTTAAGTCATTATAGAAAAATAACTAAAGAAAAAACAAAGATAGTAAGAGAAATCATCTTAAATGGACTAGGATATAGCATAATATTTCTTGGCTTAAGAGTAGCAGTTTCATATAATTTAGGAGGAGCTTTTTCAGCGATTTTTGAGAATAATGATTTTTTAATAAAGTATATGATGATAAGTTTTATATTACTCAGTTTTATTCTATCTTTCTTGATGAAATCTCCCAGTGGTATATTGATAGGATTTATATCTACAATAATATCACCTTATTTTATTAGAAATATAATACTTCCAACACTATCTTTTGTTTATGTACCAGTTAGATTTATAAGTGTATTTATAGAAAGTTTGTTGCCAACTGTAAATATAGTGATTGTATGGGTAAGTCTTGGGTTTTTATTTGGGATTATAAAAAATTTAGTTAAAAACTCATAAGTCTAAGATTAAATTATGTTCATGACATTGGTGATTAGGAAATATGACTGTTAAGCCATCACTAATCACCGTCTTATAAATAGTTATTCATTGCTAACTAATGTATACTGATGTGCTTTCAGGTATGCTGTCATAAATATATTTTGTGTCAGATATGGAAAGTCTAATGCAGCCATGAGAGAGCTTTAATCCTAAGCGACCATCAGCAATTTCACCGTTTCTATATAGTAGTACTGTGTGAAAGAGATAATTTCCACTTATTTGAGTATAATAGTCACACTTAAGTGATGGATTATCTTTTACAACAAAACTATTTCCTTTAATACCTACATTAAAAGTTCCTTTAATAGTTGGTGTAGAAGGTTTTCCTACTGTGCAAGCAATCTCTTTTAATAATTTCCATTGACGATTATATCCTTTAAAAATATATACTTTTGGATTATTTGTATTTACCCAGATATAGTATTGAGTAGGACTATTTGAAACCTTATTATTTATAAACTTTTCAGCTTTATTTGCTTTAGAATCTATATTATATATAACATCTTTTGGATTATAGATAGTTTCTTTTGTAGGAGACATATAAAGCTTTGAAATGGTTTCCTCATTTACAATTTCACTAAGAGCTATATTATTTCTATTTTGAAAGTCAAAGACAGCATTTAAAGTTTGTTGACCAAAGTTTCCGTCTAAAGTAAGGTTATATCCAAATTCATTTAGTTTATTTTGAAGAAGTAATACATTTTCTCCAAGAGATCCTAATTTTAGTATGTTAGGAGTAATCTTTTTAGGCTCACTCTTAGGTAATTCTATTTTAGAATCTATTTCTGTATCAATTTTAGATGATACAGTTTTATTATTCATATCATAATCTGTTTTATCTTTTGAACTTAAGTTATTTTCACAGGCTGTTAAAGAGAAGGTAATTATAAAGAGTAGAGTTATAGTTAAACTTTTTAATTTCATACGTCTCCCCCTAATATTCTTATACAAATGTATAAATTACCTTATCAATATATGAATAACTAAATAACTTGTTCCTTTATTACTAATATACATTCAAGATTAAGAGGAGTTATGAGTCAGTTAGGAAGTTGCACTATAATTTAAGAAGCTTTTTTTCAATTTGTTGGAATACATGACATGCTCCTTAATATAAATATATAATGATAAAATCTTTAAATAGATCATTAATATATATGTAATAATAATAAAGGAGAAATGACAGTGGATGTAAAAACCTTAATAAAGGACAAGGCAGAAGAGTACAAAGATGATTTAATAAATTTTCTTATAGATTTAATTAAAATACGAAGTGTAAGTGGAGAAGAGGAAGAAGTAGCATTAAGAATTCAAAGTGAGATGGAAAAGGTAGGTTTTGATGAGGTATTTATAGACAAATTGGGAAATGTAATTGGAAGAATAGGTAGTGGGAAAACAATATTAGCTATGGACGCACATATTGATACTGCTGATGCTGGAGATACTGAATTGTGGCAGGTTAACCCTTTTGAGGCTACTATTGTAGATGACCGAATATATGGTAGAGGAACAGCAGGACAAAAGGGATCTATTGCAGCTATGATTTATGCAGGAAAGATTATCAAGGAGTTAGACCTTGAAGATGACTATACTCTCTACGTTACGGGAACCGTGTTAAAAGAAGAATGTGAGGGATTAGCTTGGAATTACATTATAAATGAAGATAATATATCACCAAACTTTGTAGTTATTGCTGATGCCACTAATTTAAACATAAATAGGGGAAATAGAGGAAGTGTTAATTTAGAAATTATTACTAAAGGATTATCTTGTGATGCAGGCTCACCACAAAGGGGAGTAAATGCTATATACAAGACTATCCCAATTATACAAGATATAGAAGAACAAAATAAGAACTTTAAAAGTGATGGATTCTTAGGAGAGCCATCCATTTCTGTAACTCATATTAATTATAATACTCCATCAAGAAGTTCAGTTCCAGATCAATGCACTATAGAAATCCAAAGAAGAACTATGGTAGGTGAAAGCACAAAAAAAATTTTAAAAGAGACGAAGGCTTTAAAGGGAGCAGAAAACTCTATGGTTAGAATAGTAGAATTTCAAAAGCCTAGTTATACAGGAATTGTATATCCTATAGATAAGTACTCACAAGCATGGCTTTTAGAAGAAGATAATATTCTTTTAAAAGCTGCATCTGAAGCATTTAAAAAAATGTTTAATAGAGACCCTAAAATAGATAAGTGGAGTATGGGTACAAATGGAAGTGTAACTATGGGAGTTTATAAAATACCAACTATTGGCTTCGGACCTGGGAATGAAATGTTTGTTCATGGACCAAGAGAACATGTTGAAATAGAAGATTTAATTAAGGCTTCTCAGTTTTATGCTATGTTTCCTAAGAGATTATCTAAATGGATAAATGTTGGAGGGAATAGTTAAAAAAAAATGCGGTAGAAGCTATATAAGTTCTACCACATTTTTTCTATTTAGCTAACTTGATGTTAGAAACTCCTTCTCGTTCCTCGAATGAGTAACTTAAAACTCAATATAAGAGCTGCCATCGAGAGGTATTACTACTTGTAGAGTTGGAGTTCCATTTAAAAGTCCAACAGCGTAAATAGTATAATACCTTCCAGCCCTAAAAGTAATATTAGGAACAGTTAAAGCTATATCGGATGATCCTGTAGGCCTTGCTTGAAGAGTATATGTTCCAGGATTTAAAGGTACATATTCAGTCGCTTCTTCAAAGGTCACATCTTTAAATAATATATTACCATTTGGAATAGTTATATCTACAGCAGGAGTGTTTGGAGATAAGTGAACAAATCTTACATAAACCTTACCTGGTCCCTGTTGAATTTTAGGTTCTTCAAAAGGAATAAGTTCTATATCTTTCAGTAGACCAGTGGCTGCTATAGTTTGTATTACTTCATTTCTAAAGTTATAGTTAGTGTCTATAACTGGATTAGTAGTAGTTCCCTTAGCAAAAACTCTTACATTGTAGACACCTGGAGCTACAGAAATATAAGGAGTAAATTGTTTATAAGATAAATTTCTAGCAATTACCTTATCATTTAAGTAGATGTCTACGGCAGGAGCATCTGGAGATGCATGAAATAATCTCATAAAAGATTTTTCAGGCGTTCTATAATATGGATTAAAAAACATACTTTCATTCACCTTTCTAAAAAAGTACTACAAAATACAATATGTAGATATATAGTTATATGTGCCAGTAATTATAAACTTTGAAAATATATTTAATACTTCTAATTTTTGTTATAAAATTAAGATATAACTTTGAATTCAGAAAACTTTAACTTCAGAAGAGGAGAACTTGAATGAAAAATGGAACAGATTACAAATTGAGATTTATTCATGCAGCAGATACACATTTAGGAAGTGTTATAGCTATAAGTGATATTCAGGAAGAAGATACATATATAAAGTTTAATGTAGCTATGTATGAAGCTTTTAAGAAAATTTGTGATGAGGCAATTAAAAATTCAGTAGACTTTATTATATTGGCTGGAGATATCTTTGACAGAGAGCTTAGGACAGTTAGAGCAAGTAGCTTTTTTTATGAGCAAAGCAAGCGACTTAAAGAACATAATATAGATATTTATTTAATAAGGGGAAATCATGATCCTGTTGGAGAAGGCAGAGAGATCTTCTCTTTACCAAGTAATGTATATATATTTGATCATAATAACCCAGAGGTTTTTGATATTTATAAGAATGAAGAAATTGTAGCAAGGATTGTTGGACAATCCTATAAAAGTAAATGGGAAGGGAAAAAGATTTTTAAGAATTATAAGTTAGAAGGTGATGAAACTTATAATATTGGAGTTCTACATACAGGACTTGAGAGTGAAAAGAGTAATTATATTCCTTGTAATGTTGAAGAACTAAAGTCTATAGAGAATATTAACTATTGGGCCCTTGGACATATACATAAATGCAAAGTAATCAATGATAAAAATCCTTTTATAGCCTATCCAGGAGTACCACAAGGTAGAGATATAGGGGAATTGGGTATTGGAGGATGCTTTCTTGTAGATATTATGAAAGATTTAACTGCGAAAATAAGATACATTCCAACGTCATCCTTTGTGTGGATTAAAGAAGTGGTTAATATAGAGACAGATTGTGATATTAAACCAATGAATTTAAATGATATTGAAGAAATGTTATTTAAGAGAGCAGAAAACATATTAAACAATAAGTTAAGTATACCCTTAGATATAAAGTCTCTATATGAAGAAGATATTAGAAATAATTATATAGTACATTGGGAGATTAAAGGAAGAGGGGAAATAGATAAGATTCTAAGAGAAGATGAGTACAATGTATGTAGCTATCTAAAGGAACGATTAAATAAATATTTCCAAGGAAATTTCACGTGCATTTATACGGATTCTATAAAAATTAATACTTCAAAAGAAATTCCTATTGATTATTTAAATAACAATGAAGTTATTAGAGAAATGAATGAAATTATGGAATCAATTTTTAATGAAGAAGATCTCAAAAATAAATTTATTGATAACTTAGGAAGTGTATTTGAAGAGTATAGAGATGCTGAGGATATCAATGAAGAAAAACTAGTTTTAGATGAAGAACTCATAGATGAAATACTTAAACTTTCAAAAGAGATTATTATAGAAAAACTATTAGAAAAAGGAGAAAATTATTGAGAATAAAAAGAATTTATATAAAGGATTTTGGGATTTTTAGAGAGGAAAAAATTGAAGAACTCAATAAGAATATAGTAGTAATAGGAGGACATAATAGAGCAGGTAAAACAACTTTTTCCAGATTATTTAGACACTTAGGCTTTGGTTTTGTACATAAGGATAGAAGTATTCCGGAAGCAAATGTGGACTATGGAGTAAGCTATGACATTGAAACTATAGAAGGTGAAGTATTCAACGTAAACATTGAGGGAAAAAAGCTCCCAGAAGTAAAGGGAATTAATACAGATAAAAGTATATCTATTGAAGAGCTATTTGGAAATATAGACTATTTTACTTACAAACAATTATTTACTATTACCTTAGATGAGTTACAAAATACCTCTACAGATAATCCAGAAGAAATTGATAACATGCAAAGTATACTTTTGGGAGCTGGATTCAAACAAATAATTCAAATTCCGAAAATTTTAAAGGATTTAGAGAGAGATTCAAAAAAGCTTGGAGGAAAAAATGGGAATCCTTCTACAGCACAGTTTAAGCCGTATTATACAGAGATAAAAGAAGGCTTAAGGTTGAGAGATAAAGCAAAGCTTCAAGTTGATGAATACTATGATAAGAAAAATGCCCTTAATGATGTTGAGAAAAAGATTTTTGATTCAAAAAAAGAGCTTGTGCAAGTTAATAAAGATATAAGATTTCTAAATTTATTAAAAACTAATTTTAATCAGTACGAAAATCTAAGAGCCTTAGACTATAAACTAAATAAGGTAGATTTTAATATATCATTAGAGGAATCAAAAGAGTTAATATATAAACTTCTGAGTTTTAAAGAAAAAATTATAAGCACAAAGGAAGATATTTCTGGGATTGATGAGAAAATTAAAAATTATAATGAAATTAAGGATAATTGTTTTAAACTTAAATCATTAATATCGAGTAAGATACTAGATATTAATGAGGAATGGAAAGACGATTTTAATGCAATATTAAAGGTAAATACAGATGCTCTAGAATTTTATAAATTAAGTGAAATTGTAGAAGGATACAAAGAGTTAATTTACAAGAGAAAAGAATTAGAGAGCGAAATTACGGGTATAAAATCTAATAAAGAAATCATGTCAAAAACAGCTCCTAAAAGAGAGTTATTAGACTTAAATAAGCTTATAAGTAAATATTTTTATATAGCATTATGTGTAGCAATTCTAGGAATTGGACTCGCTTTTATTGATTATAGAATCGGATTAGGAATTACTATATCTTCTTCGATTTTTTCAGGAACTTTTATTATTATAAAATACTCTTCTAGCAAAAAGTATTGGGCTAATCAAGATATTTATTCAAAATTAGAAGAGTTATCAAGAGCCTTTAATGAAAAGAGTGAGGAACTAGATGAAATAGAAAAAAATATAAGTGAAAGAAATATTAAAATTCAAAATTATAAAGATATGCTAAGCATAAAAGAAGATATATCAGGAGAGATGTTAAAAGATTACTTTATACAAATAAGGGATATAAAGAAAGATATAATTAATCTTCAAGAACTTATAAATAAGGCAACAATAATAAAGGATGAGATAGAAGAAAAGCTTTATTTTATAGTAAGTTTGATTGAGGAGTTTTGTGAGTTAGAGGAAGATAGTAATTTATCAAGTATAAAAGAAAATATAATAAAAAATTCACGGAGTATATTTTTAAAATTTAAAAGATTGATTAATCACTTAGAACATGCGGAAGGCTTAAGGTCATTAGAAATAGAAAGAGACATTATTGAAAAAAGTTTGAAAGGTATGTTTAAAATAATAGATTCAAAAGATAAAAGAATAGATTTTAGAGAGTATTTTGAAAAGTATACAACTTTTGAAGAGCTAGAAAAAGAATATTTGCAATCTGAAAAAATAAGAGTGAGCATTGAAGAAGATGTAGAAAAACTTATAAAATCTAAGCATTTATTCGAATTAGAACTTAAAAAGCTTTTATCAACAAAAGATATAGAAGTTGCACAGAGAAAAATTTATAGTGCTAAAAAAGAATTCCTTCCAATTGCAAAAAAGTATGCCTCATTAAAAGGTGCAGAATTCATATTAAAGAAAGTTCAAGAAGGCTTTATTGAGAAAACAAAGGATTCTCTTTTAAAAGGTGCATCTAAGTATTTGGAGGAAATAACGAAGGGAGAATATATAAATATTTTACCAGGAGAAGAGTTGGGAAGTTTAGATTTTAAAGCTATATTAAAGGATGGAAGTGTAAAGAAAAATACTAATATTTTAAGTAGAGCGACGAGAGAGCAATTATTCTTATCTGTAAGGCTGAGCAGAATAAAAGAAATATATCCTTCTCTTCCTATAATTTTAGATGATTCTTTTGTAAATTTCGATGAAAATCATACTAAAGAGGTAGTTAAGATACTGGAGTATTTATCTAATACTAATCAAATATTTATAACTACTTGCCATTCCAGATTAGTAAATTATATAGGAAGTGTATCAGATAGAGTAGAATATATTAAACTTGAAGAAGGAAAGTTCATAAGTTCAAGTAAAAAAGAGTTAAGCAGTTATTTAGACTAGTAAGGATATCATAAATTAAGATTATTCACCCTCATAAATGGAAAAGATATAATTTGAATTAATTATATAGACTAAATATCGATATAAATGATAAAATATTATTTAATTGGAAAAAGTGAAAATATTTATTAAAATTAAGATATAATAGGGGAGATTAGAATGAAGGCATTGATTGTTGATGATTCACAATTTATAAGACTTAGTATATCAAATTATTTAAAAAATAATAATATTACAGTTGTTGGTCAGGCTTCTAATGGAAATGAGGCAATTGAGCTATATAAGAAATTGAGACCGGATGTAGTTACTATGGATATTACTATGCCTGATATGAACGGAGTAGAAACAGTAGAAGAAATTATAAAAATTGACCCTAAGGCCAATATAATAATTTGCTCAGCAATAAATCAAGAGTCACTACTTATAGAAGCTATAAAGGCAGGAGCAAAAAGTTATTTAATAAAGCCATTAAGTGAGGGAAAAGTTATCTTAGAAATAAATAAATTGTTATATGCTAAGCATTGAGTGCTAATTTCATAGAGGAGGTAAAGCTATGGGAGATCAAAGATTAAAAAAATTAGCAAAACTTTTAGTTAACTACTCAACAGGGATTAAGAAAGGTGATTTTGTTCTTGTTCAATGTGAAGATGTAGCAACTCCATGGATGGTAGAAGTTGTTAAAGAGGCACTATTAGCGGGTGGTCATGTAGAGACTAATCTAACTTCTCATGAAGTGAGTCAAGCTAAATTAAAATGTAGCAGTGATGAACAACTACAAGAAGAAAACTTTATCCAAAAGGTTGCCTTAGAAAAAGCAGATGTTTGGTTAACAGCTTGGGGAACAAGAAATACAAAAGCAAATTCAAATGTAGAGCCTAGAAGGCTTCAGTTAAGCACTAAAGGTGCAGCAAGCTGGAGAAAGATATATTCAGAGAAGATGGGGAACGGATCGCTAAGATGGTGTGGAACACAATTCCCAACCTATGCAGATGCACAAGAAGCTAATATGAGCTTTGAAGAATATGAAGATTTTGTTTATGGAGCAGGACTATTAGATAGTGAAGACCCAGTAGCTGAATGGAAGAAAATAAGCGATTATCAAGAAAGATGGGTAAAGTATTTAAATAGTAAAAATGAATTACATATAATTTCAGAAGAAACTAATATAAAGTTAAATATATCAGGAAGAAAGTGGATTAATTGTGATGGTAAAGTTAACTTTCCAGATGGAGAAATATTTACCTCTCCTGTAGAGAGTGGTGTAAATGGATATATTACCTTTAGCTTCCCAGGAATTTATATGGGAAAAGAAATTGAAGGTATAAGACTTGAAGTTAAAGATGGTAAAGTTATAAAGGCAACCGCCAAAAAAGGAGAAGACTTATTAAAGATTCTTTTAGAAACAGATGAAGGAGCTTCAACTTTTGGAGAGGTTGCAATAGGAACAAACTATGGAATTCAAAAGTTTACAAGAAATATGTTATTTGATGAAAAGATTGGTGGAACAATTCATATGGCTATTGGAGATTCTATGCCAGAAGCTGGAGGGGAAAATAGGTCCACAATTCACTGGGATATGCTTTGTGACATGAGAAGTGGTGGAGTAATATATGCTGATGAAGAGCTATTTTATGAAAATGGAAAGTTCATTGATAGTGTATTAGAAAAATAATAAAAGACGCTTAAAGTGTAGAACTTTAAGCGTCTTTTATCTAGAGTAAGTATGGCGACATATATACGTTAAAATTATAAATAAAATATTTTGAGATAGATATTAAATAAATAAATTTACTCCTGATTGTTCGGCTTCACCCAGGTAGTATCCAACTCCACCTAGTTTAACGCCAGGAATTAATTCTTCTTGTTTAAACCCTAGAAGATCCATAGACATTTGGCAAGCAACTACTTCTACTCCATTTTTTATAGCAGCTTCCATTAATGATTCAAGAGATTCAACATTCTTATTTTGCATTATACCTCTTATCATTTTAGGACCGATTCCACCCATGTTCATTTGAGAAAGTTTCAATTTTCGTGAGCCTTTAGGCATCATAAATCCAAACATTTTTTCAATAAAAGTCTTTTTAACTGCAGAACTTTCATGCTTTCTCAGTATATTAATTCCCCAGAAGGTAAAGAACATAGTAACTTTTTTACCCATGGCAGCAGCACCATTAGCTATAATAAAGGAAGCTATAGCCTTATCTAAATCCCCACTAAATACTACCATTGTTTGACTATTTTTAGTTGGAATTACAACAGTATCTTGTGTGGTAGCAGCTACTTCTTGAAGATTTTTCTTTAATGTGGCTTTAATAATTCCTTTATCTCTGTTTAAGTTTACTAAATTGGTATTTGTACTTTTGCACCAAGATTTAATGTCTTCATAAAAACCAGGATCTGAAGCAATAACATTTAAGCATTCTCCAGGATTTAATTCATCAACAGCTGATTTAACTCTCATAAGTGGACCAGGGCAACAAAGACCACAAGCATCTAAGTTTTTAATGATTTCTGAATTAGAATTTTTTAAATGTTCTGGCTTGATGGTATCTGAACCATTTTTTAATTTATTTGGTGTAAATTTAGAGGACATATATAGTTTGAAACCTCCAGTTACATTTTTAATGTTGAAACCATGTTGTTTTAATAATCTTTCAGCATAATATCCTCTTTGCCCAATTTGACAGTAAGTCCAAATTTCCTTTGATTTATCAAGATCATTTAATCTCTCTCTTAATTGCTGTAGAGGGATATGAACTGAACCCTCGATTGTTCCTGTTTCTTGTTCAAGATCTGTTCTAATATCTAATAGAACTATATTTTCTTTATCTCTTGAATCTATTTCACGAGGAAGTACTGATTCTGACTTTCCAGTTATTATGTTTTCAGCTATATATCCTGCCATATTTACTGGATCTTTAGCAGAAGAGTATGGTGGAGCATAGGTTAATTCAAGTTCTGTTAAGTCAGTTACATTTCCTTTTAATCTTATAACAGTTGCAATATCGTCGATTCTCTTATCTACACCTTCATATCCAATTGCTTGAGCACCAAAAATCTTTCCTTCTTTATTAAAGATTAATTTTAAGGTCATTGGTGTTGCACCAGGATAGTAGGAAGCATGACTTTGAGGAAAAGCGTATATAACTTCATAAGGTATATTTAATCTTTGTAGTGTTCTTTCATTGTTTCCAGTAGAAGCACAAGTTAAATCACAAACTTTTAAGATTGAAGAACCTTGTGAGCCTTTAAAAGTTGTTCTTATGCCGCAAATATTATCAGCAGCTATTCTTCCTTGTTTGTTGGCAGGTCCTGCTAGAGGAACAGCTGTCTTTTGTCCATTGACAAAATCCATAACTTCAATAGCGTCACCAACAGCATATACATCTTTAATATTAGTTTCTAAGTTACTGTTTACTACTATATGACCCTTGGGGCCGAAATCTAATCTTGTATTTTTTAAGAAGGAAACATCAGGAGTTACGCCTATGGCTAAAATAACTATGTCCGTAGTCACGATTTCATCGTTATTTAGTCTTACGTTCAATTTATCTTCAATTAGATTAAATTGTTTAACACCGTTATTTAAAACTAAGCTAATACCATTGTCTTGAAGTTCTTTTTCTGCAATTGTAACCATATCAGAGTCAAAGGGTGCTAAAATATGAGGTGCAGCTTCAACTAAGGTTACCTTAATTCCTAAGTGGTTCAGGTTTTCAGCCATTTCAATCCCTATAAAGCCTCCACCTATTACTAGAGCAGATTTAAGATTATTTTTAGCAACATAATCTTTAATTCTATCAGTATCATGCATATTTCTTAAAGTAAATATTTTTTCATTGTCTATTCCAGGAATAGGAGGTGTGATTGGTTTTGCACCAGGGGATAGAACTAAGGCATCATAACTTTCAGTATAAGTACCTTTGTCGTTGTTTTTTATAGTGACCTCTTTTTTATCAGCGTCTATATCAATTACTTCACTTTTAGTCCTAACATCGATATTAAACTTTTCCTTCATATCAGTTGAAGTAGTAACTAAAAGATTTGATCTTTCTTGTATGACTCCACCTATATAGTAAGGTAATCCGCAGTTAGCGAAGGAAATATATTCTCCTTTTTCAAATAGTATAATTTCAGCTTTTTCATCTAATCTTCTAAGTCTTGCAGCAGCTGATGCGCCACCAGCGACTCCACCAACGATTAAAACTTTTTTATTCATATAAAACCCTCCATTAAATAAATTTTAAGATTTATAATTAAAGAGTAAGTAAGCTATTGCTCTTCATCATTTAGTAATATGTGTATTAACCTTACTATTTTTTGATTTGATATTCTATAATTTATTTCAAGACCATTTCTTTCACCTTCAATTATTCCAAGTCCCTTTAATATTTGTAAATGGCGAGAAACTGTAGGCTGTGGAATACCAAGACAGCCTTGCATAGTTGTAACATTACATGCACCTTTTTCAATTAATCCACGAATTATACATAAGCGAACTGGGTGAGAAATAGCCTTTAATAATTCGGCAGATTCTTCATATTTTTTAAAGTTATTATCCAAGTTTTCCACCTCTTTATATTACATATTTCAGATATTTATATATTACAATATATGAATATATGTGTCAAATGTTTCTTATTATGATTATTAATATTAAACAAAAAAGTCGGCTACGCCGATTTTTTTCGCTAGGGGGACCTAGTCCCCCTTCGACGACGCTATGCGTCTGAGCACCCCCTTACTACGGCAATGGGTTCCCCCTATGCACACCCTATTTTATAGGAAATTATAAGTTTATTTACAAAAGGATAAACTTATAATTTCCTATAAAATAAAAAAAGAAAATTGCATAAAGAGCAATTTTCTTTTCAATTTTTCTATTTATAAGTGTCACTATTCATTTATAGATTAGTCATATAGTTAAAACATTCGTCTATTTCGTCTTTTTCTTCTAAAGAGTTTTGAAATAAGTGCAACTATTAAAGCAAGTACAGCAAGTATAACTATTGCTCCAACACCAATACCAACATATAGTAAAGTATTACCTTTCATAACTTCTTTTGAGGAAAGCATAGGGTAGATATCATACGATCTTGAAGCTTCTCTCTCTTTTAAAACTAATTTACCAATACTATTATCAGTACTTAATTTATTGACCTTTATATCTTCAGAAAGTTTAAATTGAGTTTTTGCTTCTTTTTTATTAACGGTATTATCAAAGTAAGTTGCATCTTCCTTTAATATAACAGGAACTTTCACTTCTTTTTCAGGTCCAAAGAATTTTAAAGGTTTATATTTCAAAGTAAGAGACTTAAGTTCAGTATTAGCTTTATATAATGGGACTCTTTTAGCGGCATAACTCCAATTTATAATTCTTGCCATATCATTAAAAACATAAGTATCATTAGAATCATAAACAGATTTTAATACTACACCAATAAGAACTCTTCCATCTTTTTCAAACATAGTAACGAGACATCTTCCAGCTTTAGAAGTATATCCAGTCTTTCCACCTATAGCTATAGCATTAGAAGCAGGAACTTCATTTAAATTGATACCTACTTTATCTGCAAAGGCAGTATCGATTTTTTGACCTAATAATTTATTTCTGTTTTCTACATAAGCTATTGTGCCATTTGAAATCTCGATTTTATCATTTGTAGTTGCCATAACTTGTTTAACCCAAGGATTTTTATAAGCTTCTCTTCCAATTATACTTAAATCATAAGCAGAGGTATAGTGATTATTTATATCGCTATCTAATCCATTCGCTGTAACAAAATGAGTGTTTTTGAGGCCCATTTTCTTAATTCGATTATTCATCATATTTGCAAACTCTGCAGGACTGCCAGCTAGGTTATCAGCAATCATATACGCTGAATCATTAGCTGAGAATAATAAAAGAGATTTCATTACATCTTCAGCAGTCATAGTGTCATTAACTCGAATTTTGCTTCTTCCTACTAAGTTGTAAAGGGAGTAATCAGGTTGTTTAGCTGCATTTTCTGTATATGTAATAGTATCTTTAAGTTGCCTATTTTCTGCAAGTAATAATGCAGTTAAAAGCTTTGTAGTGCTTGCAGGATACATTGGAGATACATCTATGTTTTTTTCATATATTATTTCTCCAGTAGCGGCATCAATTACTATAGCAGCTTTACCATTAATGGAGGGCACATCTGCATTAGCAGCGAAAGCTGTGGTAGAAAATGAAAATAGCAATAGCATTAATAATAATAAAGTTGATATTTTACGTCTCAAGATTCATCTCTCCCAAATTTATATTTTACTTCTAGATTTAAATACGATTTTAGTATAACATTTTAGTATGGTTTGAACAATATGAAAAAGACACTAAAAAGAGTAGGGGGAGCAATTATGGATGAAATTAAGAAAAAGTTTACAAATAGAAGAGCTACTTCTATAACAAAATTTAAACAGAGTGCTGTAATGATTCTACTTATAGAGGAGAATGAGGAACTTTATATACTATTTGAAAAAAGAGCGCTTACAATGAGAAATCAGCCAGGAGATATTTCACTTCCAGGGGGAGCTATAGAAGAAGGAGAAAGTCCAAGGGAGGCATCTATTAGGGAAACAGAAGAAGAACTTAATATAAGCAGAAATAATATTGAATTCATCGGAGATATGGATTATTTTATCAGTCCTTATAATATCATTATATTTCCATTTGTAGGTAAATTAATTAATTATGAAGATATAAATCCTAGTAAGGATGAGGTAGATCATGTGTTTAAGGTTCCATTAAAGTTTTTTATGGAAAATGAACCTATATGTCACTATGTAGAACTAAGGCCAGAATTTACAGATGATTATCCTTTCCACTTAATAAATGGAGGAAAGCATTACAAATTTGCAAGAAGAAAATATAATCAATATTTTTATATATATGGTGAGTATGTAATATGGGGATTTACTGCTCAAGTTATTAAGAGTTTTATTGATATTATAAAATAAAATTACACAGCAATATTCTTATAAAATACAATAAAGTAGGTTATATTACATAATAGCAGGAACAAAAAAATGTATTGATAGGAGTGCATCTTATGAAGAGGGGATTTAAAAATATAGTTACTAAATTACTGCTATTGTGTATGGTTATTGGAGTCTTAAACGTAATTACTTTTAGTTCAGAGGTAAGAGCTATAAATATCTATGGTAAGGATCCTTTTAATTTAGAGGATAATTTAGTCCAAAATATATTAAAAAATAGAGAAGATTTGTTTGGAGAAGTTCTTAAAAATTCACAAAAACATGAGGTTCAAATACTATATACTCAAATAAATAGAGATGAGAATAATAATCCATCTTTTAAATCTTTTACATATAATGTAGATAAGGGAAAGTATTTTTATCCTGCTAGTTCTGTAAAACTATCAGCTTGTGCTCTGGCATTAGAAAAGTTAAATAATCTAAATATAGATAAAAAAGCACCCTTGAAAATTGAAAAAGGAAGAGCATCACAAAGTGCTGTAACTGTGGACTATAGCTCTAATGATAAGCATCCTAATATAGAAAACTATATAAAAAAGGTTTTAGTAGCAAGTGATAATAATGGATTTGATAGATTGTATGAATTTTTAGGTCAAGAGTATTATAATGAAACCTTATGGAAAAAAGGATATAAGGATACAATGATAGTTCATCGCCTAGGGAATCCAGTAGGATATGAGGAAAATAAATATACTAATCCATTTATATTTTATAATAATGATAAGATAATTTATCAACAACCTATGGTATATAATTCTAAAGATTATTCATTAAATATGAAAGGTTTAGATAAAGGGATAGGTTATTATAATGGAAAAAGTCTTGTAGGCTCTCCTAAGAATTTTTCAAAAAGTAATTATTTTTCTATTGAATGTCTTCAAGGAGTTTTGAAGTCTATAATGTTTCCAGAAAATGTTTCAGATGAACAACGATTTAATCTAAAAAAAGAAGATTATGATTTCTTGAGAAAATATATGGGTATGGTTCCTAGAAAATGTGATAGTCCTAAATATAATTTAAAGGATAGTTACGCTAAATATTTTATGTTTGGAGATAGCAATGAGAATATTCCAGATAATATTAAGATATATAATAAAATCGGATGTGCATATGGATATTTAGTTGATAATGCATATATTGTAGATGAGAGTAATGGAATTGAATTTATGCTTACTAGTGTTATATATACAAATGAAAATGATATTTTAAATGATGGAAAGTATGAATATTATAAGATAGGAATGCCTTTTTTAGCTAATTTGGGGAGAGAGATATATTCCTTTGAAAAAAAGGGGAGAAAATTCTAAAATCTATTTAACATAAAAAAGGACTATGCCATATAAGACATAGTCTATTTTGATTCTTTTCTTGATTTTAGAGAATTTAATATAAATATTGCAGATACTACTGCAACAGCTATATATGCAAACATATACAAGGAATTTACTAATCCGATTCCATAATAAAATCTTAAATATACAAAAATAATAAGAGAAGCCACACTCCAAAATAGAGAGAAAATAGCTAGACGTGAATTTGAATTCCTCCATTGATCAGGATTCTTCATATTACCGATTATTTTATCACGTGCAGTACTATCAGGTTTTGTTTTTATAACTAAAGATTTAAAATATATAAAGAATACTAAGGCTATTAAAGATATACCTAAAAAAACATAAGCTAAAGAACTACTTGTCATATACATAGCAACACTCCTTGAATAATATTTATTAATAAATTTCTCTAATAAATATTAAATTTTAATATCTAAATATCTTACAAACATAACCATTTATAAATATTATTCCTCAAAATAAAATGTATATTCTAAATTTAGGCTTTAATATTTTACTTATTTCAAAACACTGTTAAAATTTGCTTGATAAAGGTTTGCATAAAGTCTAATATAATTTGTATAAATAACAAGTGTTAAATTAATAGTTTTGGCAATTGGAATGAATAAAATTGAATAGTGACACAATAGAGATTTATAAGAAAAGTAGTAAAAGTACTACTAGGATTTTAGCAAATAATAATTAAACAAAATAAAGAATAATATTAAGGAGGAAGAAGATTATGCCGATTATAACACTTGAGGCAGGTAAAATGAGTAAGGAACAAAAATCAGACGTTATGAGGGAAAGAAAATAAATTTAAAGTAGGCACATATATAATAAATTATGTGCCTGCTGTTTTAATAGGAGCTGATAAATTGCTAATCGATAAACTAACAAGGGAAGACCAGGAATATACTATTAGGTTGAGGAGAGAATTTCATAGATATCCTGAGCTAAGCTTTAATGAGTTTAAGACTTCAGAGATAATTAAAAGGGAATTGGATAATTTAGAAATACCTTATAACATTATAGGAAATACAGGAGTAGTTGCAACTATAAAGGGAAAATTAGAAGGAAAGACAATTGCTTTAAGAGCTGATATGGATGCACTTCCTATAAAAGAAGAAACAGATGTAGATTATAAATCCTTAAATGAAGGGTGTATGCATGCCTGTGGACATGACTCACATATGGCTATGCTTCTTGGAGCTGCTAGAGTAATAAATAGAATGAGAGACGATATTAAGGGGAATATAAGGCTTGTATTTCAACCGGCTGAAGAAGTTGGAGGAGGAGCAAGACGTTTAGTAGAGGAAGGTGTTTTAAAAGAAGTTGATGGAATATTTGGTATTCATGCTTGGAGTGATATTGAAACAGGATATGTTTCAATAGAAGAAGGGCCAAGAATGGCCGCGTCAGGAAAATTTGTAATAAAGGTAAAAGGAAAAGGAGGGCATGGTTCTGCTCCTAATCAGGGTATAGATGCAATTCTTATCTGTTCTGCTATCGTTATGAATCTACAATCAGTTATAAGTAGAGAGTTAGATCCATCTCAGTGTGCGGTGCTAGGGGTTGGTTCTATAAAGTCAGGTACAGCCTTTAATATTATTGCTAGCGAAGGGATTATGGAAGGAACTACTAGATGTTTTGATCATGAAATAAATAAAGCATTTCCTGAAATTATCGAAAGGATAGCTAGAAATACAGCAGAGGCTTATAGAGGAGAAGTAGAAGTAGAATACTCAGATAATACGCCAGTATTAATAAATCATAGAGAATGTTCAAAAATTGCATCAAAAGCTGCAGAAAAGATAGGAGCTAAAAATATTACTATTGATAGGATAAAAGCCTCCGAAGATTTTGCAGAATACACAAACAGAATTCCAGGAGTTTTCGCTCTTTTAGGAGTTAGGAATGAAAAAAAAGGTGCTTGCTATGCTCAACACCATCACAAATATAATTTAGATGAAGATGCTTTGGAGGTAGGGGTAAAACTATTTGTCCAATATGCCTTTGATTTTTTAAATGAGTATAATAAAAAGTAGATAGAGAATTATAGGAGAAAATTTAAAATAAACTATAATTTAATATAAAAAATAGAAAAAACTATTTATTTTTTACAATAAATGGTATATAATATATACAATACGAAATAGCGGGGGGTATTGTGTATGTCTAGATGTTCATTTCTATCTACCTACGATAAGAAAGTTAGTTGCTTCGAGGAATGTCCTTTTTTTGGATGTGCAGGAAGTAGTGAGTCATGTCCATTTAAATTTAATATAAAGGAAAAATTAGTAGAGACAAACATTCTATATGAATACGATTTCATGAAGAGCGAAGGTATATCATTTCTAGATGATTTATATGAAAGTAATAGATATTTAAAAATTTTGCAATTATAAATAATGTTGTGTAAAAAAACTCATGCTAATTTATATATAACAATTATCTCTTAAACATACTATGATACATACTAAAACCAGTTTTAAATAAAAAGCAAACGCAAAGGATTATTCCTACACGTTTGCTTTTTATCATTATTTATATAAATCAGAGTATTTATTAAGCAAATCATTTTTTAAGTTCCAAAGATTTTTTGATAAATCAATATAATAAGTATGAGGGTTTTCAAATCTTAAAACTTCTTCCCAAAGTTTTTCAGTTTCTTGTTTTGAAAAGAGCTGAATTTCTTTTACACTTGGAGTTGTATAGCAAGAATTTCCCTGGTTAAAAATTTGAACCATCAATTCTTTAGTGTAGTAATTCGTAAGTGTTTTCTTCTTCCAAGTAGATACTGGATTAAAGATTTCTAGTGGTTTGCTCTCATCTATAACTTCATCATTAAGACATATTAAATCAGCAAGAGCTTTATTACTACTCTTATCAAATATCCTATATATTTTCTTGAAACCTGGATTTGTTATTTTTTCTTCGTTTTCGCTTATTTTAATTTTAGGAATTAAATCACCATTGTCTTCAATAGCTACTAATTTATAGACACCACCAAATACAGGTTCAGATTTTGCAGTAATAAGTCTTTCGCCAACACCAAAGCTATCGATTTTAGCTCCTTGGCTTAAAACTTGAGTAATTATATGTTCATCTAAGGAGTTTGATACTACTATCTTTACGTCAGAATATCCAGCATCATCTAGAATTTTTCTACATCTCTTAGTAAGATAAGTAATATCTCCACTATCTATTCTAATTCCTTTTGGTCTAAAGCCCATTGGCTTTAAAACTTCATCAAAAACTTTTATTGCATTAGGAAGTCCTGATTTTAATACATTATATGTATCTATTAAAAAAAGACAACTATCAGGATAAGTCTCAGCCCATGCTTTAAAGGCTTCATATTCTGTAGGAAATAGCTGAACCCAACTGTGTGCCATAGTACCTGAGGCAGGAACTTCAAACATTTGCTCTGCTATAGTACAAGCGGTGGAAGTACATCCGCCAATTATAGCAGATCTGGCCCCGTAGATAGCTCCATCATATCCTTGTGCACGTCTTGAACCAAATTCCATTACTGGTCTTCCTTTAGCCGCTCTGCAAATTCTATTTGCTTTTGTAGCAATAAGAGTTTGGTGATTAATAGTTAAAAGAATCATTGTCTCAATAAATTGAGCTTGAATTATAGGTCCTTTAACAGTTACTAGAGGCTGACTAGGAAATACGGGATTTCCTTCTGGAATTGCCCATACATCACAAGAAAATTTAAAGTTTCTTAGATAATCTAAGAATTCATCAGAGAAACAGTTTTTATTTTTTAGATATTCTATATCTTCAGTTGTAAACTTTAAACTAGATAAGTATTCGATTAATTGATGAACACCAGACATAATACAGTAGCCACCGCCATCAGGTATCCTTCTAAAGAACATATCAAAATATGCTATCTTATTTCCTATATTATGGTGAAGATAACCGTTTCCCATTGTTAACTCATAAAAGTCAACAAGCATAGTGAGATTTCTTCCGTTTTTAATATCAAATAAGTTTTTATCCATTACTTTCTCCTCTAACTATATAAATTATGTCATATAATTATAATATTTTTATTGTTACTTTAGATTTGTGAAAATTAAATCAATATCAAGAAAATTCTCAAATATAACCTTATTTTAATCTTATATTAGAATTATTACAACAATTTTTCAGATTAAATCTTATTATATTAGTATGTGTAAAAAAAATCCCTGTACTATTAAAATCAATAATATTAAATTATTAGTTGATTATAACTTGAAAAAAAGTCTATAATCTTATAAAAAGAATTTTTAAATCTTTATTAGACAAAGTAATAAAATGAAACATAGAACGGGTGGTAGTGTGATAAATGAAATTATAAAAGAGTACTACAATTTAAGAGATACTATAATAACAAATAGATACATAAAACTTAATGAAGAGCAGCAGAGAGCAGTGCTAAGTAATGATAAAAATTTAGCTATAATTGCCTGTCCAGGAGCAGGAAAGACTACAACACTAATAAATAGAGTAGATTATTTAATTAACTTTGGAAATATATATAAATCACAATACTATCCAGGAGATTTAAAAGAAATTGATTTAATTTTATTAAAGAAGTATCTAGAAGGAAAAGAAATAAATATTGAGAGATTTAATTACTTATTGAAAAGAAAAGCTATAAATCCAGGCAATATAATAGTTATAACTTTTACTAAAGCAGCAGCATTAAATATGAAAAGAAGATATACACAGCTAAATAAAGGAACTGTGGCTCCATTCTTTGGAACCTTCCATGGCTTATTTTATAAAATATTAAGCAGAAGATACGAAAAGATAAATATTTTAGAGAGTTTTGTAGCTTTTAAATTAATAAAATCAGTATTAAGTAATTATTTAGATGAGGTAAGTGAAGAAAAAGTAAAAGAAATATTAAATTATATATCTTTTTTTAAAACTAGCAATATTGAAATGTCAGAGTTTAGTCCTGGCATAGATAAAGAAATATTTATGAAGTGTTTTAATAATTATGAAGAATATAAAAAAGAAAATAAACTTCTAGATTTTGATGATTTACAGATAGAATGTAGAAATCTGTTTTTAAATAATGAGGATGTTTTAGAGAAGTATACAAGCCTTTTTAAATATATTTTAGTTGATGAGTTTCAAGATTGTGACTGGATGCAAATTGAAATTCTTAAAATTTTAAATAGAGAGAACTCGATTTTTGCGGTAGGAGATGAAGATCAGTGTATATATGGTTTTAGAGGATCTGAGCCAGAGTGTATAGTGAGTTTTGATAGACATTTTGAAAAAGGTAAAAAAGTATATTTGTCAATAAATTACAGATGCCCTAAAAGTATAATCGATATTGCTAACAGTTTAATTATCAATAATAAAATGAGAAATGAAAAAAGCATGAGAGCTTTTAAGAAAAGTATACCTAAAATAAATGTAATGAATTATATCAATGAAAACAAACAAGGTGAAGATATTTCACTTAATATATTAAAATTAGTATCTCAAGGAGTTTATGATTTTGAAGATAATGTAGTCTTATATAGGACTAATGTAGAAAGTAGGAGTATAATAGATGCTTTTATCAGAAAAAAGATACCCTTTAAACTTCTAGATAAAGAATATAATTTTTTCGAACATTTTATATGTAAGGATATAATTTCATATCTAAAATTAAGTATAGATACCTATGACATAGAAAGCTTTATAAGAGTAATAAATAAACCATTTAGATATATAAGTAAAATCAATATAGATAAAGTGAAGAGAGCTTTCGAAAAAGAGGATTGTTTTGAGAAATTAAAGTCAATAGAAAACGTACCTTCTTTTCAGTTGAAGATTATAGATGATCTAAAGAAAGATATACAAAATTTAAATAAGATGTCTTTAACAGGAGCTATAAATACTATTATTAAAGATTTAAAGTATTATGATTATCTTAGAGAATATAGTTCCAAATATAAGTTGAATATGTCAGAATTAGAGGATATTGTAGATGAGTTTGTAGAATCCTCTAGAGAATACACTACAATAATTACTTTTTTAGCTCATATTGATGAGGTTAAAGAGCAAATAAGCAGCAGCAAGAGAAGTGAAGAAGGAAAAGGTGTCATTCTTAGTACTATTCACGGAGTTAAAGGAATGGAGTTTAAGAATGTATTTATAATAAACTGTAATGAAGAAAATATACCACATAAAAATAGCATTGATAATAATCTAGAGGAAGAGAGAAGGTTGTTTTACGTGGGAATTACAAGGAGTATAGATAATCTTTGGCTTTGTACCTGTAATGAAATGCATGGTAAGAGTAAAAAGGTATCTAGGTTTATTGAGGAATGCAAGTTAAGCACCTTACTTCAAGGGACATTTAAAGCAGGGGATTTTGTAGAACATAAAAGCTTTGGAAAAGGAAAGGTTTTATTTATAGATGAGAAGAAAATAGAAATTTCCTTTGAGGGGAGTATAAATAGAAGCTTTGACCCTATAATACTATATAATAATGGTTTAATTGAAAAAATTATATGATTTTAAATTTAATTTTTCCTAAGATAGTGGATTAATTAACCAAAACATACCTTGGTTTATTGAATAAAGTAATAGGATAATATATAATTTTATTAGGCTCATATTCTTTGAATATGAGCCTTTACACTGTCTTAATAAAGAGAGGATATAAAATGAAACTTTTAGATGTTAATTCAAATGATATAATTTTTGCATTAGATATTGGTACTAGATCTATTATTGGTACTGTAGGAATAGTAAGAGATAAAAAGTTTAATGTTATTTGTGAGAGATACTTAGAACATCAAGAAAGAGCTATGATTGATGGTCAAATTCATGATATTAACTTAGTTGCAAGCACAGTAAATGCAGTAAAAAAATCTCTAGAAGAAGAATTAGGGTTTAAACTAGAAAATGTAGCAATAGCAGCCGCGGGAAGATTTTTAAGAACTACAGAAGTTAGAGTTGAGATTTCTGTAGATGAAGAAAAAGAAATTGATAGAGAAATTATAAGAAGTCTTGAACTTACAGCAGTTAAAAAGGCAGAGGAGGAAGTACATAAACAAACCAATGGAAAGTTATATTGTGTTGGATATAGCGTTAAAAATTACTATCTAAATGGCTATATTATTTCAAATTTACTTTCACAAAAAGGAGAAAATATAGCATCTGATATTATAGCCACCTTTTTACCACGGTCTGTTGTAGATAGTCTTTATGCTGTAATGAATAAGGTAGAGTTAAATGTAAGTAATTTAACACTAGAACCTATTGCTGCAATAGAAGCTGCTGTACCTAAGAAATTTAGATTACTTAATATAGGACTAATAGATATAGGGGCAGGAACTTCAGATATTGCAATAAGCAGTAATGATAGTATTAGTGCCTATGGTATGGTACCTATGGCTGGAGATGAGGTTACAGAGTCAATAGTTCAGAATTATTTAGTGGACTTTAATACAGCAGAAGAGATAAAAAAACAAATATCTAATAAAGAAAAAGTAGTTTATACAGATATTCTGGGAATAGATAATGAAATTTTATCAGAGGAAATAATTAAGACTATAACTCCAGTTGTAGATAAAATATCTTCTGAAGTTGCAAGTAAGATTATAGAATTAAATGGAGGTAAGTCTCCAAATGCTGTTTTTCTAGTAGGAGGAGGAGCACATACTCCAAATTTAAAAGAATTTTTAGCAGAAAAGTTAGGATTGTCACCTCAAAGAATAGCTATAAAGGGAAGAGAAGCTGTAATAGAGTCTTTAAATTCAGATGAGGAATTAGGAAGTACGGGGGTTACAGTTTTAGGAATTGCACTTGTAGCTATTAAAAAATCAGGTAATGATTTTATTGATGTTATATTGAATGATGAGGTTATAAGCCTGTTTAATTCTCATAGGCATACTGTAATGGATGTTATGGTTCAAGGTGGTATTAGTCATAAAGTTTTATTGGGCAGAAATGGAAAGAATCTTCATTTTACTTTAAATGGAATAGAAAGAGTTGCTTTCGGATCTCTTTCTCAAGGTGCTGATATATATGTAAATGATAAAAAGTCTACTATTGATACAAAAGTTAAAGAAGGGGATAAAATAGAAATAAATTTTGCTAAAGATGGTAAAGATGCATCACCAAAAGTAATTGAATTTATAAATAAAGCTCATTCTATAAGCTTCTATTTTAATGATATTATACAAAATTTAGAGCCTGTAGCGTTTATAAATAAGGAAAGAGTTTCAGTAGAAGATTACATAAAAGAAAGAGATGAAGTTGAAATAGTTCTTCCTTCAACTCTAGGAGAATATATAAAGTACTTTGCTATTGATGATAAAAGTTATGATTATTATTTAAAAGATAGTAAAATAGAAAAAGATTATATTATCCAAGAAGGAGATAGAATATATAGAATTGCTAACAAAAATCTAGATACAACAAAAGATAATTTAAATGATTTCATAGAAAAAATAGAAGATATAGATACTATGGATGAAGAAGGTTTAAAAGAGGAAGTATATTTCGAAAAAGAAGATATACAGGGAAAAGAGATACAGATTCTAGTGAATGATAAGTATGTAGTTTTAAATGGAAAAGAAGAGTATGTATTTATTGATATTTTTGACTTTATAGATTTTGATTTAACAAGACCACAAGGAAATTTAAATCTTATATTAAATAATAGAAAAGCAGGGTACTATGAAAAATTAAATCATAGTGATGTTATTAATATATTTTGGGAAAAAATATAAAAGGAGCTGAGAGTTTTGGATTTTTTAAAAATGGCTAAGGATATTGAAAAAGAATTAATAGATATAAGAAGAGATTTGCATATGAATCCTGAATTAGATTTTGACCTTCCTAAAACAACAGATAAGGTTAAAGCTTTCCTAGAAAAAGAGGGTATTGAATACTATGAAACTTCTAAAAATGGAATTTGTGGTATTATAAGAGGCGATGGAGATAAAACTATAGGTATAAGAGCTGATATGGATGCACTTCCTATGGAGGATAAAAAATCTTGTGAATATTCTTCTAAAATAAAAGGGAAAATGCATGCCTGTGGACATGACATTCATACAACTGTACTTTTAGGTGTAGCAAAGTTATTAAATGTTATGAAAAAAGACTTGAAAGGAAATATAAAGCTTTTATTTGAACCAGCAGAAGAAACAACAGGTGGGGCAGTACACATGATTGAAGAAGATGTTTTAGAAAATCCAAGAGTAGATGCTATTATTGGACTTCATGTAGAACCAAATATTCAGGTGGGTAAAATAGGAATAAAAAGAGATGTTGTTAACGCTGCATCAAATCCATTTAATGTTAAGATAATAGGAAAAGGTGGGCATGGAGCATATCCTCATAGCAATATAGATCCTATAGTTATGAGTGCAAATGTAATTACAGCTCTTCAAAACATAGTAAGTCGTGAAATACCACCAACAGATCCAGCAGTGATTACTATTGGCTCTATTCATGGGGGAACAGCTCAAAATATAATACCAGATGAAGTTAAAATTGCGGGAATAATGAGGACTATGACTAGTGAGCATAGAGAGTATGTAAAAAGAAGACTTGTAGAGGTTGTTGAAGGAATAACTAAAGCTATGAGAGGAAGTTGTGAAATAAATATAGAAGAAAGTTATCCTTGTCTTTATAACGATGATAGTATAGTAGATATACTAGAGGATTCAGCGAAAAACGTAATCCAAAAAGAAAATATAATAAAGCTTCAGAAGCCAACAATGGGTGTAGAGAGTTTTGCTTATTTTTCTTTAAAAAGGCCATCAGCATTTTATTATTTAGGAATAAGAAATGAAGAAAAGGACATTGTTCATCCGCTCCACAGTAATCTCTTTGATGCAGATGAAGAGTGTATTGCAGTTGGAGTTGCAATACAGTGTGAAACAGCTGTAAGATATATAAATGAAATGTAATAATTTAATATTTATAAATTAAAGGTTTATGTTGTAAACTATTTATACTTGGTATATAATCATTGATGTTACGTCGAAAAATGTTACCTTTACAGGTAATTTGATGTAATATTATGCGGAGGTAAAACATGAGAATTGAAATAGGGTCAAATGAAGCAGGACAGAGAATAGATAAATTTTGCAGAAAGTGGTTACAAGATATTCCACTAGGAGCAATATTTAAAGCTTTTAGAAAAGGTGATATAAGAGTAAATACAAAAAAAGTAAAGCAAGATTATTTTTTAAGTGAAGGAGATATTATAGAAACTAAATATCTTCATTCAGATAGTCCAGAAAAAGTTAAAATTTTCCAAGAGGTTGATTTTAGTGCAATAAAGATAACCTATGAAGATCAGAATATGCTTATTATAGAGAAATGGCCAGGAATACTTGTTCATTCAGATAAGGAAGATGGAGAACCGACACTTACTGATTATGTTCTTTCATATTTAAATGCAAAAGGCGAATATATTCCGGAAAAAGAAGTAACTTTTACACCTGCGCCATGTAATAGATTAGATAGAAACACATCTGGTATGGTGTTGTTTGGTAAGAACTTTCAAAGTCTAAAATCATTAAATGAGATGATTAGAGAGAGAAAAATTAAAAAATATTATTATGCTTTAGTAAAAGGAAAACCGAAAGAAGGTCATTTTGAGGCATATATATCTAAAGACCAAGATAATAATTTATCTAAGATATTTGAAGAAAGTAGAGAAGATACTAAGAAAATTGCTATGGAACTTAGTGTAGTAGATAGTGTAGGAAGTTACTCACTATTAGAGTTAGATTTAATTACAGGAAGAAGTCATCAATTGAGAGCGCATTTAGCATACTTAGGAAACTATATAATAGGAGACAATAAGTATGGAGATAAGAAATTAAACAGTTTTTTCAATAATAAATATGGTCTAGACTTTCAATTTTTATATGCATATAAATTAGTATTTAAAGATTGTCCTAAGCAACTAGAATATATGGAAAATAAAATTATAGTAGAGTCACTACCTCCTATACTTAAAAAAGTAAAGAAGGACGTATTAAAATTTTAGGAGAGTTTTGGTATGAAAAAACAATCAACAACTAAAGGATTCGCTATATTGTCAGCAGCAGGGATAATTGTAAAATTATTATCCCTTTTATACATACCATTTTTAAAAGAGATAATCACTCTTAATGGATCGGGAATATATCAAGCATCATATAAAGTTTATGTATGGATATATGTTATTGCAAATTCAGGAATACCTGTTGCTATATCTAAGCTTGTTTCAGAATATATAGCATTACAGAACTATAAGGATGCTGTTAAAAGCTTTAAAATGGCAAGATTTATGATGCTTGTCATTGGAACTATAATGAGTTTATTTATGTTTATATTTGCAGGACCTTTAGCACGTTTTGTGAATTTTGAAGATGCAAAACTTGCTATTATGGCTTTAGCTCCTACAATATTTTTTACATCTATAGTTTCTTCTTATAGGGGATATTTTCAGGGTAGGGGAAATATGACACCTACTGCTATATCACAAATATTAGAACAAATAATTAATACAATTTTCACTTTAGTTTTTGCGGCTATGTTTATGAAGTATGGAGTAGCAGCAGGATGTGCTGGAGGAACGCTCGGAACTTCAGTAGGATCTCTTGTAGCAGCCATATACCTTATAGTCGTATACGAAAAAAATAAGATAATAAAAGTTCCAGTAGGAACAAAGGAACTAGATAAGAGTCACTATACAAATAAGCAATTATTTAAAAGAATAATTCATTATGGATTGCCTTTAGTTATTTGTGTTGGACTTCAGTATTCAGGAGATATAATAGATTTAGGAATTGTAAAAGGTAGACTTTTAGATTCAGGACTGAGTAAGGAAATTAGTAATGAGAAGTTTGCTCTGTTTGGTTTTTATAGAACTTTAATAGGGGTTCCTATAACCTTAATATCTGCTTTAGCAGCATCTATACTTCCATCTATATCAGGAGCATATTCTTTAAGAGATAGAAGTAGTGTGGAGAGTAAGGTTAATTATGCTCTTAGATTTTGCTTTCTTGTAGCAGTGCCTTCAGCTATAGGACTTGCTGTATTAAATGATTCTGCATTTCAACTTTTATTTAATGAGAATCAAGGGGGATCTTTACTACTTTATGGTTCAATGGTTTTAGTATTAAATGCTATAGTTTTAATACAAACATCAATACTTCAGAGTATAGGAAGATTATATGCTTCAACATTTTATATGGTGCTTGGGGTTATAGGTAAAATAGGGACCAATTATATTTTAGTTGGAATACCAAGTATTAATATACTAGGTGCTATAGTTGGAAACATGGTATTCTTTATAATACCACTTATATTAAACTATAGATTAATTAATAAAGAGCTTAAAATTAAAATTAGTCTAATAAATCACTTTAAAAAACCGTTTATAGCATCCTTATTAATGGGGATGGCGGTCTATGGGATACATACAGTTTCACAGTTCTTATTAAAAGGATTTGTGAAAGGATATATAAATAATGCAATATCAACTGCTCTTGCTGTTGGTGTTGGTGTATTTATTTATCTTTATGGATTGGCATTTACTAAAGGAATTACACAAGAGGACTTAGGAGAATTTCCAACCAAGGTAAAAAGAATAATTCCTAAATTTATAATAAGACGAATAAATTAAAACAACAAAAGAGGAAGTTGCCACACACAGGCAACTTCCTCTTAAAATTTTAAAGTTAGTTTCGTACTTCTCTAAATGTTTTATTAGCAAATGACATAATGAAGAAGAAGGAGACAAAACCTAAGAGAATTATTAATATAGTTTTAGTTTTAAAGAAAGTATTAGGTATGATGTTATTAATTATATTTAATAAGAAGTATATGAGTAAGCTTAAAAGAGTATCTATTATAAAGTTTTCAAGCGATAACTCTATATAACATCTTTTTCTAATTTCATATAAGTTAATAACTAGGCTTATAAGTGAGGTTATCATTAAGCTTAAGCCATAGCCCAATATATTTATACCAGGAATAGATGTTAGTATAAACAGTAGTATTAGTTCTATAACAGAAACTATTATAGAGTTTCTAAGAAGAACCCCTTGTTTTCCAAGACCATTTAATATACTAAAAGTAGTGGCTGAAATATAAGTAAAAGGTGCGGATAAAGCTGCAAACTTTATATATATTCCTAAGTCATCTCTGTGGAAGAATAGTTGCCCCAAAGAGTTTGGTATGCTAAAGCAAATTATCATTGTTGATACTCCAAGTAAAAATGAAATTCTAAGAACTTGCTGAATTCTTTCTTCAAGAGTGGTAAAATCTCGCTTCTCTAGGCTTTCTGAAATATCGGGTATAAGTACTATAGACATAGACATTACCACTACAAGAGGGAAAAAAATTATGCTAAGAGCCATACCAGAGAATTTCCCTATCATACCTAAGGCTGTACTGTGATCAAAACCAGCTATTAAAAGTCTTCGTGGTAAGATTAAGGTTGATACTGCAGAAATGGCTGTAGTTAGAAAACCATTAATGCATAGAGGGACAGACATAAGTAGCACATTAAATAATAGCTGAGCATTTCCTTCAACAGGATAATAATTGTACTCATTAGCAAAGTCCTTAGCTTTTCTAATTTTATAAAAGACATAAAGAAGTATAAAGCTTACAAATTCTCCAGCAGCTAATGCCCCATATACAGCTGTAACCGTATCTTCAATTTGTCTAAAAGGTAAAAATTTTATGATTGCATATGTTACAATTATTCTTACAACTTTCTCAAATATATCTATAAAAGCAGGGGTATTTACATCTGATATACCGAAAAAATATCCTTTTATTATAGATGACAAAGCAACAAATAGTAAAGCAAGACATATTAATAACAGACTATGTAAACTTCGACTATCTTTAATAATATTAGTGCTTATGTATTGAGAATTTAAAGTAACTCCGGCAACTATTATTAGAGTCCAAATTATATCAAATATTATAGTGATTTTAACTGATCTGTGCAAATTTCTAATATCTTTTTTAGCATAAAATGATGATGAATGTTTTGATATAGCAGTTATTAATCCACCACATACTAAACAACAAAACAAATCATATATAGGCATTATAAGAGCATATAATCCCATGCCTTCAGCACCTAATTCTCTTGACAATATTATAGAGAAAACAAATTTCAGAACTCCGGTTGCAGAGTTAGAAATAGTAAGTAATGCAGAATTTTTAAAGAAGTTATCTTTTTTCATTTACTGTCCGCTCCTCACAATTATTAACATTAATAACTATGAGAATGGACAGTATTTTATTCTAAATATAAGAAGTTTGAAACTTGAATTTATTTTATTGTCCATTTGCAGTTAAAATATTTTTTTGGTGAGTAGGGCTTATTTTATCGGCTACGTGGCTTGTGCTATTGTAGAAGTACATATCAAAGTGACCGTTAATTCCATTTTGAGCATAGCTGTCTGTAGAAGAGTGAGGCATTCCAGTCACACTTACAGCTAATTGATAATTTGTGCCACCTTGGTTGAAGGTAAGTATCATAGGACGAATAGCAGACCAGGACCAAGTTGGGTATATCTGTCTCATTTTATTAGAATCTGTAACAGTTAAAGGAACAATGTCTGAATGATTGGAGCCTCCATAATATTTAATATTAAAGATTATTCCTGTATTTAAATCTTTTAATGTTCCAGTTTGACCCACAGTAAATATTCTTCTAGCATTTGTCCAAGTATATAAGTCACCAAACTTATCACTTGATTTAGCTCGCATCATAGTTATTCCTACTGGTTTTACTATTTCAGTAGAGTTTACTGGAACAGTTACAATTTGTCCAGGCATGAATATCGGAAGTGCTAACATATTACTTTTTACTATAGCATCTACAGAAGTATTAAACTTTTGGGATACTCCCCACACTGTATCCCCAGAAACTACTGTGTAGTTTGAAGTTTTGACTGTTGATTGTGTAGGGGTAGGAGTAGGTGCAGGTAATGAAATAGTTGAAGGTATGCGCAATACTTGACCTATATAAATAATGGAAGTTGTAAGATTATTTTCTTTCATAATAGCATCTGCTGTAGTGTTATAATTAACTGAAAGCCTCCAAAGAGTATCACCAGATGATACTGTATGATAAGTATTTTTATTATCATCTATTTTCAAAGTTTGTCCAATATAAATATATCCATTAGCATTTATATTATTTAGAGAAGCAATGCTTGATACTGTAGTTTTAAAATTATTAGATATTAGCCATAGAGAATCTCCGCTTTTTACTGTATAGTTTGTTATGGTTCCAGCTTTTGCTACGTAAATGTTTCCTGAAACTAAAAGAGTAGTTAATAATGCAGCGATCTTCTTTTTCATATGTAATAAATCCCCCTTATAAAGTATGTTTTTGTATATTTATTATCGATACAAAGCTCTGTTTCATAATTAGTAAGCTAAAGGGAATCTACCCAAATATTTCTACATAAGTCTGGTGTATTAGAAAATTAATAAAAAAAGTATCACATTTATGCACATAAGTGTGATACTTTAAAAAATTAATGCAGATATTATGCTTTTATATTGCTTTCAACATTTACAGTAGTACAAGTTTCTTAATTGATCTAATATAACTGCACAAGAAGTATCTCCAGTTATATTCACAGCTGTTCTTACCATATCAAATAAGCATCAACTCCAAGCTCCTCTTCACATATCTCCATATTTATAGGAAGTGTTGCCATAGAAGATGCTGTAGAAAGCGCTACTAGTTGAGCTTTATATATCTTCTTAAAAAACTTAACTGGTGATACTTTTGAAAAAGTTTTAACTGAGAATCCATAAATACCAAAAGTGTGAAGAAGTAAAGCTACAATGTAAACTCCTAATAATTTAATTAGTAGTAAAAGAACTTTTGTATCCAAAGTTTCCAGTAGCATCAGCCATTACCGAATGATCCAGAAACCAAGGCTTGATAAAAAGCTTTTTTCTTTTTGCACTAATAAATCTCCCTTTAAACATTTATGATAAAATAATACAATAACAAGTATATTTTAATATAAAATAATAAAAAAATCAATTTAATGATAATGAATGTATATTATTACCTCAAAAGTGTTAATAAGTTAATAAAATCATAATAAAACTATAAAAATTATGCTTTTATTAGTTAGAAATTATTTATATAGTAATGCTATAATTAAACTAATCTTAAAAATTAAAACTATTTGAGGTGTAATATATGAAGAAATTAAAATGTAAAATTTGTGGAATGGAAATTAAGGATAGTAACTATAGTACTAATTCAAATGCTTTTTTTATTAAAAATAGCAAAGAAAATATACAATATTGTCCGTTTTGTGGAGTAGAGAATAGTTGTTTTGTTGAGTATAGCGATATTTACGAAAAACAAGATATAACAGATTCAAAGACACTAGATATATTAGAGAAGGCTATGAAATTAGAAACTTTCAATGGAGATTTCTATAAGGAAGCGGCTAAGCTTGCTAAAAATGAAAAAATACAAGCTTTGTTTAGTGATTTGAGTAGAATAGAGTATATGCATGCCAATGTACATAAGAGATTAGGAAATTTTAAAGAAAGACCAGTGTTAAATAAACTTAATTATAGTAATAATAATGATTTAACGCTTTTAGAAATAGCAAAACAAAGAGAAGAACATGCAATAAGTTTTTATAATAAAAATTATCACTATGTCTCTAGTAATGAAGTAAGACAAATATTTAAAGAATTAACAAAGGTAGAGCAACAGCATATTAAATTAACTTCTATAATTTAAAATAACTATATATAGTGAAAGCTTTTTATACATATCCTTATATTTAATTAAATATATTTAAGGTAAGAGGAATTTAAATTTGGAGGAAGTATGAAAAGATTTATTAAGATCATATCAGTAACTATAATATTTACTATATGTATAGTATTATTTAAACAATTCTACTATATAGACTACAATATTAATGCTAAAAGTGAGGAAATTAAAAATAAGATCATATTTAGAGGACTTAAAGATGCAGTAGATTTTATAGTAGATGAAAAAAATAATTACTATATAGCATATAAAGATAAAATACAATTTATAGATACAGAGGGGAAAAGCTATAATATATTTAATAATAAAAATATGAATATTACTAGCATGGAGTATAAAGATGGAAAATTGTATTTTGCAAGTAAAACTAATGTATTTTGTTATGATTTACATAAAAAAGAATTGAAGGATATAATTAAGGATATACCTAATTTTGGAGATTATAATGAGAGCTTATTAAAAATTAATGGTGACTATTTATATGTAACCATAGGATCGGCTACAAATTCTGGGGTAGTAGGATTAGATAATAAATGGATTAAAGCAAATCCTTTTAGTCATGACTTATCACCATATAAAATAACATTAAAGGGAATAAACTTCGAGCAAGGAAAAACAGGAGCCTTTGTAGGATATAGTACTAAAAATATTGAGGGACAAATTATACCAGGACATTATCCCGGGAATGCTTCAATAATTATGTATAATATGGAGACAGGAGCTTCTGCAACTTTTGCCTGGGGTATAAGAAATATAAAAGGGCTAGACTTTGATAGTAGAGGAAGAATGATTGTTACAGTAGGAGGTATGGAAGATAGAGGGTTAAGACCCGTAAAAGGAGATGCGGATTATATCTATGTAGTAAAGCCTAAAACTTGGTATGGATGGCCAGATTATAGTGGAGGAGATCCAATAAACTCTCCTAAGTTCAAAGATAATAATAATAAAACAGTAAAATTTATACTTGAAAATCATCCAACTACAAACCCAAGTGCACCACTATATATTCATAAAAACTTAAGTTCTATGCAGTCATTAGCTGTAGATAAAAAAGGAGATTTTGAGGAATTAGATTGTATATATTTTTATGATAGTAAAGATAAAATAATGTATTCTTTAAATAATAAAGGGATCTTAAATGAAAAAATAAAATTTAATGATAATAGTAAAATAATTAGTATTAAATATTCAAAAAGTCAAATTCTAATATTAGATTCTCAGTCAGGTAATCTATATAATGTAGAGACAAATAATACTTTGCAAAATACCTTTCAAAATAAACCTATTATATATTTTTTTATTATTACAATTATAAGTATTATAATTTCACTATTAAAAGTTATTTTAAAACCTATTAATAAAAATAAAATAAGTAAAACATAAGAATAAATCTAGAATGGAGTAATAAGATATGAGTACAAGAACAGAAATATTATTTGGAAAAACTGCAAGGAGTTTTATGCGTGTTGTAAATCCGATTAAAAAATTAGTGATAAAAACCCATTGTCTTGCTCACAGGTATATAAATGATAAATGTTTAGAATTATTACTAAATGAGGGATATAATGATGCCCATAAATGTCTTAGTAAGTATATACACAATATTAATGAGGGGGTTACTTGGGCAGATCAAGATTTTAAGAGTAGTAATCATTTTTATCACTTTAATGAAAAAAGAGGATTATATGGTTTTTCAAATGCTTTAAATGAATGTAAAAATTATTATACTCTTTGTCTAAGGTATCTAGATTTAGGAGATATATCTATGAGTATGTTTTATTTTGGAGCAGCATGTCATCTTATACAAGATGCTACTGTACCTCATCATGTGAATAATAAATTGTTAAAAAACCATAGGCAATTTGAATTATGGATAATAAGTAAAATAATTATGGGAGAACACTTTGAAGCTAAAAAAGGTATTAAGAGATATAAAGATATTGATGAATATATACAAAACAATGCATTAACTGCTAATTCAGCATATTATAGATTTAAAAATATTGAAAATAGAAATGAAAGATACTGTGGAGTAGCTACTGTAATAATTCAAGAAGCACAGATTACTACAGCAGGGTTTATGTTAGATTTTTATGAAGAACTGAGTAAAAAAATTAAGTGTTAATTAATAAACAAAATTATTTGTATCGTATAGAAAAAATATTTCTTCCAGTTGTTGGAGGAAATATTTTTTCTATGTAGAAAGTAATAAGGTGGTTGAAAATTAACAATGGAGGAGGAGATTGAGTGATAGAAAGTACGATCGATTTAAAGAATATAAACTTTAAAGGCAATTTATTAGATATAGGCTTTGATAATTACGGTGTAATATATAATATATATAAGCAGAATAATACTAATGTTGATATTAAATATATTAGCGAAGATGAAAATAGTTTTGTAGAGGAGAATTATTATGATAGTTGTGCCTTGTTTTTATCTCTAAGCAAAATAATGTCAAAGTCTAAAATACAGAAATTATTAAATAAAATATATGAAAGTTTAAAAAGTGACGGGGAATTATATATCTGGGACGTTGAAAAAAAATACTTTAAAACCTTTAATAAAAAAATTAATGTTCAACTACCTGAGGGTAAAAGTAGAGAAATTTACATAAAAGATTTAAATGTATTTAAAAAAAACTCAAAACAAAATACAGTAAGTACCATAGAACAATACTTTAATATAATCGATATAGAAACTTCAGAAGAGATATACTATATCAAAGCACAAAAGAAGAGGAGAAGAGAAAATAATGAAACTAAAAGTGTTACTAGTGGGGATTAATTCAAAATTTGTACATTCAAATCTTGCACTTAGATATTTAAAAGCATATACAGAGGATTTAGATTATGAATGTATTTTAAAAGAGTATTCAATTAATGATAGACTAGAAAAGATTCTAGAGGGAATAATGAAGGCAAATGCAAATGTTGTGGCTTTTTCTTGTTATATATGGAATATAGATATGATTAAAGCATTAGCAAAGTTAATTAAATTAATAAATGATAATATAGAAATTATATATGGTGGACCAGAGGTTACGCATAATGGGAAAGAATACTTAAAGAAGCAGGTAGGAGAGTATTTAATTGAAGGTGAAGGAGAAGATACTTTTAGAAAACTTATAGAGAACAAAATAATGCTTAATGAGCAAACAATAGAAAGTATAGATTTATCTAAAATAAAAGGACTGTTTTATAAGCAAGATGGAAATATATTTTATGGAGGTAAAAAAGATAATATAAATTTTAATAGTGTAGTATTTCCATATAAAGAAGAAGATGAACTTGAAAATAAGATAATTTATTATGAAGCTTCTAGAGGATGTCCTTATGGTTGTAAATATTGTTTATCATCAGTAGATAGAAATGTAAGAGTTAGAGATATAGAGAAAGTAAAGGAAGAATTGAAGTTTTTAATAGAAAAGAAGGTTTCTCTAATAAAGTTTGTAGACAGAACTTTTAATTGTAATGAACAATTTGCAATAGATATATGGGATTTTATTATACAGCAAGATACAAAAACTAAGTTTCATTTTGAGATTTCTGCTAATATTTTAACAGATAATCAAATAAAGATTTTGAAGAGAGCACCTAAGGGAAGATTACAATTTGAAGTTGGTGTTCAAACAACAAATAGTGAAGTTTTAAGAAATATAGATAGATACGTAAAGTTTGAAGATATATCTGAAAAAGTTATTAAAATTAAGGAACTGGGCAATATAAGCCAACATTTAGATCTAATTGCAGGATTACCAGGAGAAAACTATGAATCCTTTAAAAATTCTTTTAATGAAGTTTATGAACTAAAACCTGAAGAACTTCAACTTGGATTTTTAAAAATTTTAAAAGGTTCCCCTATAATGTATGAAAAGGAACAATGGGGAATAGAATATTCGCCATACTCGCCATATGAGGTTATAAAAACAAAAGACATAAGTTATGAACAACTAATATTATTAAAGAAAGTTGAAGCTATGGTTGATAAGTATTACAATTCAGGAAAATTCTCAACTATTATTCAATACTTTGAGCTAAAATTTGAAAACAATTTTGATATGTATCTGAACTTAGGAATATTTTTTGATGAAAAAGGATATTTTGATAGAAACATATCAGGAATAGATTATTATAAGGTATTTTTAGAGTTCAATAGTGAAAAACTAAAGGAAGATAATAAGGTACTAAAAGAAATAATAAAATATGATTACTTAATGTACAATAAGAAAAAATGGTTACCTGAATTTTTAAATAGAGACATAGATATTAAATTAACAAGGGAAATTAAAGAAAAATTTATAAAGTCTAAATTAGAAATACTTAAAAATAATACACACGTTGAAAAATATAATATTGATATACTAAATTTTATTAAAACTAATAAAATCTTAGATAAAGACGTATACTTATTATACGGTGAAAATAATTTGGAAGTTATGGATATAAGTGGGCATATGTTGGAAAATGCATAACCATAAGTGATTAATTTTAAACTATTTCACAGTAAATTAATTAACTTCTGACGAAAAGTTAAGAAAAAGGTTGGTATTTACAGAATATTTGTTTAAATTTTCTGAAAACGGCTATTTTTAATATTGATTAGTTTATGGTATAGGTATTATAATTGTTATAATCTTGTTATTGATACCATATTAAGTATTTAAATCTATACTTTAAACTAGCCAATATAATTATTTAGATATAATTATATATTAATTCCATTTTAAATATAAGGGTGGTGAGACTTTGGCATTAGAAGCAATTAAAGAAATTAGAGATTCAGAAGAAAAGGCAATGGAAATAATTAAATTAGCTCAAGCTCAAAGTAATGAAATATTAAAAAACGCTGATGCAAACGCTATTAATGAATATAAAAGAATTATTAATATTGCAAAAGATGATGCTAAGAAAATTTTAGATGAGGCTATTGATAAGGCAGAAAAAGAAGCTGCACCAATATTATCTAGTGGTAAAGAAAAAGCTGATACTATAAGAAATGTACCTTTAGAGAAATTAGACAAAGCCGTAAATCTAGTTACTGAGAGGATAGTGAATATCAATGGCAATAGTTAAAATGAAAAAATTTACATTGTTTGCCTTTGAAGAGAAAAGGGAGGCCTTGCTTAAAAAGCTACAACAGTTTGGAGAAGTACAATTTAGAGACCTTCAAGAAGAGTTAGAAAATGAAGATATGAACCTTCTTAAAGGAGCTGCTGTGGACAAGGATATATTGGATATAGAAACAGAAATATCAAAAATAACCTTTTCGCTAGAGTTTTTAAGGCCATACATAAAAAAGATAGGTGGTTTAAAGGCACTAAAGAATGGTAAGAAGAAAGTTAGTTTTGATGAACTAGAAAGATTAGTAAAAGACATAAACTGGATAAAAATTTACGAAGAGTTAAAGGATAAGGAAGAAAGACAGAATATTTTAAATAATGAACAAACAAAGCTAGAATCAGAAATGGAAACTTTAATACCTTGGAAGAATTTTGATGAAAATCTTGGGGTACTTAAAGATTTTAAAATTGCTCAACATTTTTTAGGATCAATGCCAATTGGACTAAAAGAAGGATTTATAGAGGAATTTGAAAGAGAAGTTGATAATTCCTATGTAGAAATTATAAATGAGGGTAGGGATGAAGTATATTTTCTAGCTGTTACATTAAAGGATAAAGCAGATCAAACACTAGAAATTTTAAAGAAGTATGGATTCACTAAAGCTACTATAAATTATAATGGCAACCCAAATGAATCGATTGATAAAATTAAAGCTAGAATTTTAGAGATACAAAAAGAAAGGGAAGCTATCACAAAAGAATTAGAGCAACTTGATAGCTACCAAAATGATCTTGAGCTTGTATATGAATATTATTATAACGAATTAATAAGAGCAAGGGCAGGATTAAGTTTTCTCAAATCAAGCAAAGTAGTGGCTATACAAGGATGGGTAACAGAAAATAAGAGCAAAGAATTAGAGGATGTTACAAAGAATGTTACTGAAGGAAACTATTATATAGAAATTGAAGATATAAAAGATGGAGAGTACGCCCCTATACTACTAAAAAATAATGGCTTTGTGGAATCTTTTGAAAGTATAGTAGGTATGTATTCACTACCGAATTATGGAGAAATAGACCCCACTCCTATAATGTCAGTTTTTTATCTAGTATTCTTCGGAATGATGCTTTCAGATGCAGGATATGGACTTATAATGGTAATAGCAACCATGATAACTTTGAAATTCTTCAATATTGACGATAATTTGAAAAAAAGTGTAAAACTTTTCTTTTATCTAGGAATTTCTACCCTTGTTTGGGGAGCTATATATGGTAGTTGGTTTGGAGATGCTCCTATAACCATACTTGGTATGGAAAGTATACCTAAACTAATTGATCCACCAACTGAAATTATGAAAGTTATGGCTTTATCTATAATTTTAGGAGGAGTACACATCTTCGTTGGATTAGGTATTAAAGGTTATATTTTAATAAGGGAAAAGAAGTACTTAGATGCTATATTTGATGTAGGTTTTTGGTATGTAACACTTATAGGTGGTATTTTGTTTGGAATCGGACTAATTCCTATAATAGCTAAATGGATGCTATTTGGTGGGCTGATAGCTTTATTTGTAACTCAAGGTAGAGATGCGGATAGTATTGGAGGCAAAATCGGAGGAGGTTTATATGGTGTTTATGGTATAACTTCTTATATTGGAGATTTTGTATCATACTCAAGATTACTTGCTTTAGGTCTAGCTACTGGTTTTATTTCTGGGGCATTCAATCTTATGATAGGACTAGTGCCATCTCCAATTAAATATATTGTAGGACCAATAATATTTGTAGTTGGACATTTGTTTAATTTAGGAATTAATGCATTAGGTGCTTATGTACATGCAAATAGATTACAGTACCTAGAGTTCTTTGGTAAGTTTTATGAAGGTGGAGGAAAGCCTTTCGAACCATTTAATGCTAAGTCAAAATATGTTGAAGTAATAAAGCAAAAATAAATTAATCTAAAAAATAATTATCTTAGGAGGAATTAAATTATGGAAAATGTTACAACGTTATCACAATGGTTAATTAATAATGGAGGATTAGGGTTAACAATTTTAGGAATAGCTTTAGCTACATTTATGTCTGGAATAGGTTCAGCTAAAGGTATAGGTATAGTTGGAGAAGCAGCATCAGGGGTAATTACTGAAGATCCAGATAAATTTGGTAAAGCACTTATATTAGAATTGTTACCTGGTACACAAGGTTTATATGGTTTCGTTATAGGATTATTAATATTATTAAATAGTGGAATTTTAGGTGGAACAGCAAACATAGATTTCTCAACTGGAGGAGCTTACCTCTTAGCATCACTTCCAATTGCTTTTGCAGGATGGCAATCAGCAATTTCTCAAGGTAAAGTTGCAGCAGCAGGTATGAATATATTAGCTAAAAAACCAGAACATTCAACTAAAGGTGTTATCCTTGCAGTTATGGTTGAAACTTATGCGCTTTTAGCATTCGTTATTTCTCTATTATTAGTATTTAATATATAATTGGTTGGGATGTGAAGACACATGTCTAATATAAAAAATTTAACTAGTAAAATTCTAGAAGATGCTGAAGCGACTGCAAAAAAATTAATAGAAGAAGCAAAGCTTAAGGAACAAGAAGTAATTGCTAAAAAAGTATCAGAAGCTCAGGACGAGAAAAAAATCATACTTTCAAGAGCTGAAAGTGAAGCTAAAATAAGAGCAGAGAGAATTGTTTCAAATTCTCACCTGCAGGTTAGGAATATGAATTTAACATCAAAGGGAGAAGTTATTGATAAGGTATTTAATATTGCAGAAGATAAATTAATGCAATTGCCAGCTGATAAAATTTTAGATTTTATAAAAAATAGTATATTGTCTATCGAAATAAAGGGTGATGAAGAAATTGTAGTAGGAGAGAATAATACTGCAGTGACTCCTGAATTCATAAGTGAACTAAACAAGGAACTAAATGCTAAGGGCAAATTAGGAGAGTTAAAGCTGAGTTCTATAAAAAGAAAGATAAAGGGAGGCTACGTTCTAATTAAGAATGGAGTGGAAATAAACTTCACCTTTGAAGCTTTAATAAAATCACTAAGAGATGAACTTGAAGCGGAAGTAGCAAGTACTTTGTTTAGTTAGAGGAGGAAAGCTTAATGAGTAACATAAAGTATGTTCAGGCCGTACCAAGAATAAGGTCAATTGAGAACAAGTTGCTAGACAAGGCAAAAATAGAAAGATTAGTTGACAGTAACTCAGCTGATGAAGCTTTTAAAATCCTTCAAGAAACTAGTTACGGTACTTTAATGGCTAACTTAAAAAGACCTGAGGAGTACGAGATTTTATTAAGTAATGAATTAAAAAAGCTTTACTCTTTTATGTATGAAATAGCTCCGGAAAAAGAGTTAATAGATATTATGAGTATAAGATATGATTATCACAATATAAAAGTACTTTTAAAGTCAGAGATTTTAGGTAAAGATTTTTCAAGTCTTCTTATACCGGTTGGTACAATAAAAACAAGTGATTTAAAAACTTACATATCAACTGAAAATTATGGGGATTTACACTCCATGATGAGAGAAGGAATTAAAGAATCTAAGGAATCATTTAAAGAAGATAAAGATCCTCAGAAAATAGATGTAATTCTTGATAACTATATGTATAAAGATTTATACTCTAGAGCTCATTCTCTAAATGAACCCTATTTAATAAAATTTATACAAACAAATATTGATTTAATAAATTTAAAAACATTATTAAGAGTTAAGAAACAAAATAAATCAAGAAAATTTTTAGAAGAGACCTTACTAGAAAATGGCAAGATAGATAAATCAAGTTTAGTTGAATTACTTAGTGTATCATTAGAAAATATTATAAATAAATTACAGTATTCTGATTATATTAATGTAATTAAACTAGGAATAGAAGAATACGCACAATCAAAAAAATTAAATATATTTGAAAAACTTTCAGATAATTTTATTATGAATTTCATAAAAGATGCTAAATATGTTAGCTTTGGTGTAGAACCAGTACTTGCTTATATTTTTGCTAAAGAAAATGAGATTAGATTAGTAAGAATTATAATGGTTGGAAAGTTAAACAATATTAATGCTGAACTAATAAGAGAAAGGCTGCGTGATATCTATGTATAAGATAGGTGTTGTTGGCGATAAAGATTCAGTATTAGCTTTTAAGGCTATTGGAATAGATGTATACCCTGTTGTTGAAGCAGATGAGGCAAGAAGGACTATTGACAAAATGGCAATGGATAAATACGCAGTCATATTTGTTACTGAACAAGTTGCTAAAGATATTGAAGAGACAATTAAAAGATATAATAGGGAAACACTTCCAGCAGTTATATTGATTCCGAGCAATCAAGGAACGTTAAATATAGGTATGCAGAGAATAAGAGACAATGTGGAGAAAGCAGTAGGAGTTAATATTTTATAAGGAAGGTAGGTAGTTAACTTGAAGACTGGAAGAGTTATGAAGGTTTCAGGACCTTTGGTAATAGCTGAAGGAATGGAAGATGCAAGTATATATGACGTTGTAAAAGTTGGTGAAAAACGCCTTATCGGTGAAATAATAGAAATGAGAGGCGACAAAGCTTCAATTCAAGTTTACGAAGAAACTACAGGCCTTGGACCAGGAGCTCCAGTAGTTACTACAGGAGTACCTTTAAGTGTAGAACTTGGGCCAGGACTTATTGAGTCTATGTTCGATGGAATACAAAGACCCCTTGAAGGTATAGCAGCAGTGGCAGGAAGTTATTTAACAAAGGGTGTTGAAGTACTTGCATTACCTAGAGAAAGAAAATGGCACTTTGTTCCTACTCTTAATGTAGGGGATGTAGTTAAAGCGGGATATATTATAGGAACAGTACAAGAAACTACTGTTGTAAGTCATAAGATAATGATTCCTTATGGAATAGAAGGTAAAATAGTATCTATTTCAGAAGGCGATTATACAATTGAAGAGACAGTTGCAGAAGTAGAAACTGCAAAAGGAATTGAAAAAATCATAATGCTGCAAAAATGGCCTGTAAGAAAAGGCAGACCATACAAAGAAAAATTAAACCCTATTGAGCCACTTGTTACAGGACAGAGAATTATAGATACATTTTTCCCAGTAGCAAAGGGTGGAGCGGCATGTGTACCAGGACCTTTCGGAAGCGGTAAAACAGTAGTTCAACATCAGCTGGCAAAATGGGGAGATGCACAAATAGTTGTTTATATAGGTTGTGGAGAGCGTGGAAATGAAATGACAGACGTTCTTCTTGAATTCCCAGAGTTAAAAGACCCTAGAACTGGAGAGTCTCTAATGAAGAGAACAGTTCTTATAGCTAACACTTCAAATATGCCAGTTGCTGCACGTGAGGCATCTATATATACTGGTATAACTATAGGCGAATATTTTAGAGATATGGGATATTCAGTAGCTCTTATGGCTGACTCAACATCACGTTGGGCAGAAGCATTAAGAGAGATGTCAGGAAGACTTGAAGAGATGCCAGGTGATGAAGGATATCCAGCTTATCTAGGTTCAAGACTTGCGGACTTTTATGAAAGAGCTGGTAAGATAGTATGTCTAGGAGATGATGGTAGACAGGGAGCACTTACAGCAATAGGTGCAGTATCACCTCCAGGAGGAGATTTATCAGAGCCAGTAACACAATCAACACTTAGAATAGTTAAAGTTTTCTGGGGACTTGATGCACAACTTGCATATAAAAGACACTTCCCAGCTATAAATTGGCTAAGCTCATATTCTTTATACTTAGAAAGTATAGGACGTTGGATGAATGAAAATGTATCTGATGAGTGGGTAGATTTAAGAACAAGAGCTATGACACTTCTTCAAGAGGAAGCAAGTCTTGATGAAATAGTTAGACTTGTAGGTATAGATGCTCTTTCAGAAGGTGATAGATTAAAACTTGAAGTTGCTAAGTCTATAAGGGAAGATTATTTAATGCAAAATGCTTTCCATGATGTAGACACATATGCATCTCTTAATAAGCAATTTAAAATGCTTAAGCTTGTTCTTGCATTCCAAGATGAAGCAGTAAGGGCATTAAAAGCTGGAGTTTATTTAAATAAGATAATAGATATGAGAGAAATGAGAGAAAAGATAGCAAGAGCTAAGTACATCTCAGAAACTGAAATAGATAGAATAGATGCTATAGCAGGGGAACTAGTAACAGCAATGGATAAGCTAATAGCGGAAGAAGGTGTTATTGTAAATGCTTAAAGAATATAAAACGGTTAGAGAAGTAGTTGGACCCTTAATGCTAGTAGATGGTGTTGAAGGAGTAACCTATGATGAACTAGTTGAAATTGAGCTTCAAACTGGTGAAATAAGAAACGGCAAAGTTCTTGAAATAAATGGAGAAAAAGCTTTAATACAGTTATTTGAAGGTTCAACAGGAATTAATTTAGTAGGAACTAAGACAAGATTTTTAGGAAGACCGCTAGAAATAAGTCTTTCAGAAGATATGCTTGGAAGAGTCTTTGATGGTCTTGGAAGACCAAAAGACGGAGGACCTAAAATAATACCAGAAGAAAAAAGAGACATTAATGGAGAACCTTTAAATCCTTTTTCAAGAGATTATCCTTCAGAATTTATTCAAACAGGAATATCTGCTATAGATGGACTTAATACTCTAGTTAGAGGGCAAAAACTTCCAGTATTTTCAGGTTCAGGTCTTCCACACGCTGAGCTTGCAGCCCAAATCGCAAGACAGGCGAAAGTTTTAAAATCAGATGGTAAATTTGCTGTTGTATTTGCAGCTATGGGTATAACCTTTGAAGAGGCACAGTTCTTTATAAAGGACTTTACAGAAACAGGTGCTATAGATAGAACAGTACTATTTATGAATCTTGCTAATGACCCAGCAGTAGAAAGAATAGCTACTCCAAGAATAGCATTAACTACAGCAGAATACTTAGCTTATGAAAAAGGTATGCATGTGCTTGTAATAATGACTGATATGACAAATTATTGTGAGGCTCTTCGTGAAGTTTCAGCGGCTAGAAAGGAAGTTCCGGGTAGACGTGGATATCCAGGATATTTATATACTGACCTTTCTACATTATATGAAAGAGCAGGAAGAGTAAAAGGAAAACCTGGTTCAATTACACAAATTCCTATATTAACAATGCCAGAAGATGACAAGACACATCCAATTCCTGACCTTACAGGATATATAACAGAAGGTCAAATAATTCTTTCAAGAGAATTATATAAAAAGGGAATAATGCCTCCAATAGATGTTTTACCTTCTCTTTCAAGACTTAAAGATAAGGGTATTGGTAAAGAAAAAACTAGAGAAGATCATGCTGATACAATGAACCAATTATTTGCAGCATATGCACAAGGAAAGCAAGCAAAGGAACTAGCTGTTATCTTAGGAGAAGCTGCACTATCTGATATTGATAAAGCTTATGCAAAATTTGCTGAAGCATTTGAAAGAGAATATGTATCACAAGGGTTTACTTCAAATAGATCTATAGAAGAGACACTGAACTTAGGATGGAAACTTCTGAAAATAATTCCTAGAACAGAACTTAAGAGAATAAGAGATGAATATTTAGAAAAATATTTAGGTTCAAAAGAAGGTGAATAAATATGCCTAGATTAAATGTAAATCCTACAAGGATGGAACTTACAACACTAAAAAAGAGATTATCAACAGCAACTAGAGGTCATAAGCTTTTAAAGGATAAGCAAGATGAGCTTATGAGAAGGTTTATAGAACTTGTTAAGTATAATAATAAGCTTAGAAAAAGTGTTGAAGAACAGTTAAGTAGCTCCTTTAAGGATTTTGTTATGGCAAGAGCACTTATGTCTTCAGAATTTTTGGAAGAAGCAATCGCTTATCCAAAGGAACATATAACTGTTGATGTAAAGACAAAAAATATTATGAGTGTTGATGTACCAGAAATGGAATTTAGAAGACAACTACAGGATGAAGAGGGAAGTATATACCCTTACGGATATGCCACTACATCATCGGAATTAGATGACTCTATAGAAAAGCTTTATGGGATTCTTCCAAAATTGCTGGAACTTGCTGAAGTGGAAAAGTCTTGTCAACTTATGGCAGACGAAATTGAAAAAACAAGAAGAAGAGTAAATGCTCTTGAGTATATGACAATTCCTCAACTTCAAGAGACTATTAGATATATTGTAATGAAACTTGAAGAAAATGAAAGAGGAGCCCTTACAAGACTTATGAAAGTTAAGAGTATGTTAGAAACACAAAGCCAAGCAGATTCAGTATCAGCAGGAGCTATGTAGTATAAAGCCATATAAAATTGTTATTACATAGCTTTAAAAATAGGTTCAATAACTTACTTTTTTATTGAGTAAGGAGTATAGATTATTAAATAAAACCTAGAATTAGATAAAATCTATTTTTAGGTTTTATTATTTTTAAAAGGCTTACTGAAATAAGTACTATAATTTTTGTATATTTACAGCGCAGTAAATATAGTGTATACTAGTGTATATACACTGGTATACGGAGGGATGAATAAATGAATAACAATATTAAGAAATTAACATATGCGGGGTTACTTACTGGAATTGCTATCATGATACCACTTTATTTTGGATTTTTAAAAATAGTCATTGGTCCTTTCTCAGCAACACTTGCTTCACATGTACCAATGTTTTTAGCAATGTTTTTTGGACCAGGGACAGCAGCCATCGTTGGAGTAGGATCTACATTAGGATTCTTTGTTGCTGGAACACCTTTATGGATAGTAGCAAGAGCATCTATGCATATATTTGTAGGTTTAATTGGAGCTGTCATGCTTAAACGAGGAGTTAGCTTCAAGAAAGTTGTTTTAGTAACAGCACCTATACATGGAATTTTAGAGGGTTTAGCAGTACTACCATTTAGAAATGCATTTGGATGGTCTATAAACTTTATATTAGTAAGCGTAATTGTTGGTACTATACTTCACCATTTTGTAGATGGGCTTATAGCAGCTTCCTTAGTACGAGCACTAAGTAAAAGTGGAAGAAATGAATTTTCACCTAAAGCTTCTGCAGAATAAAAATAGAGACTAAGGCATGAGGAAAATATTAATTTTCTTCGTGCCTTTTTTATTTTTTAAAATTTAACTATAGGATTAAATAAATCTTAATACACTAATGTAATATTATTGTATTATAATATTAGTTAAGGAATAAAAATAAAATGAGGTATATACAATTAATTTTTTAGTGAGGTTATCTTATTACTAACGAAATTATTAAGAGAGGATGGGTTAGATGGATAATAAAAAGACAATAGCTATAGACTTTGAAACCTTAGAAGGAATTATATCTGAATTACAGGAGATAGAAGCTTTGACTCCAGAAGGAGCAGTAAAATTTAGAGTTAATAATTTAATAGAAAATATTAAAAAATATACAGGTGTTAATTCTAATGATTCTTTAGAAGAAAAGATTTTAAAAAAGATGAGGGAATCTAAAACAAATAATCCAGAGCTCCATACAAAACTATACATTCTTTATAGAAATCTAACTGAAGGAAGAATATCATTTGAAAATGCAGAGGGAATGTATGAGAATTATCTTGAAATGTATCCATTTGACACTATGATATTTTAAATCTTTAGGGAAAAATAAACAGAGTTCTTGGATGAAGCTTAGAAATCGTTATCTATGGTAGGTATTCATCGGATAAATATGAAGATTTGGAGTATTATTAAATGATAAATACTATATATGAGGAGAGATAATTGATGGCAGCGATAAAGATGAAAGATGGTATATATTGGGTTGGAGTTAAGGATGCTGGTCTTGAAGTTTTTGATATTATAATGACTACTAAAAAAGGTACTACATATAACTCTTATCTTATTAACGATGATAAAGTAGCTATAATTGATAGTGTTAAAGATGGTTTCTGGAAAGAGGCTTATGAATCTATAAAAGAAATAATTGGAGATAAGAAGGTAGATTATATTGTGGTTCAACATACTGAATTGGATCATAGTGGTTCTATTATAAAGTTTTTAGAGGTATATCCAGAAGCAATAGTAGTAGGAACTACAGCTGCCCTAAATTATTTAAAAGAAATTTTAAATAGGGAATTTATAGGGGAAAACATTTCAAATCTTAAAGAATTAAAGCTGGGTAAAAATACATTAAAATTTATATCAGCACCGAACTTACATTGGCCAGATACTATGTTTACTTATGCAATGGAGCAAAAGATACTATTTAGCTGTGACTTCATAGGAGCACACTATTGTACTAATAATATGATAATTGACAGAAATAAAGAAGATTATCTAGAAGAGTTTAAATATTATTTTGATTGTATTATGGAGCCATTTAAAAAATTTGTTTTAGCAGGACTAGATAAAGTTAAGGATTTAGAAATGGAGTTAATTGCACCAAGTCATGGACCTATTCATTCGAAAAATAGTATAAAAGATTCACTAGAAATTTACAGAGACATGGCACTAGAAAAAGCTCTTGAAGAAAATGTGCAAATATTATATATTTCAGCTTATCATAATACAGAAATTATGGCTAAATACTTAGCTAAAAAGTTAAATGAAAAAGGAATTAAGGCTGAGGTTAATGAAATAACTAATATAGACCATATTGAGGCCCTAGAACGTATAAATAATTGTACAGGATTTCTTGTAGGGTCTCCAACTATAAATCAAGATGCTGTTGAACCAGCATGGAAACTTCTGGCTTCAATATCTGTAATATCAAATAAAGGCAAGGCAGCAGGTGCTTTTGGGTCTTATGGATGGAGTGGAGAGGGAGTTAAAATGATGACTGATAGGTTAAAATCTATGAAATTTAAAACAGTAGATGAGGGAATGAAATTTAAGTTCATTCCAGGAGAAAAAGACTATAGGGTTGCTGATGAATTTTTAGAGAAGTTTATTAGAATACTAAAATAATTAGTATTCTTTATAGAATTTTAATAAAATATAAATTTAGAAATAATAATTTAAAGTATTTATCATAATATAAGTGTATCAATTTAAAAGGAGTGAGCTAATATGGATAAAAAAGAAATATTAAATTTTTTAAAAGAAAGTGACTTAAGTGATGTTGAAGAGCTTAAATCAAAGGGGAAAATGTGTGTTTTTAAATTCTTCTATGAGTTTGATGAAGATGAATTAGCAGGAGCCAGAGGTTATGCAAATGATGAAAGTGAAGATGAAGAGGATGGAGAGGACTGGAAAGGGAGTTATTACCTACCTTACTTAAATGATATAGCAGCAGATAATGTTGGAGAAACTATAGAAGAAATTATAGAAGATTTTGATGTAAATGGGCAATATGTTTCATATGATGTTGATGAAGATGAAGGAAATAGATGCGAATTTATATCAGTATTTTCTAGTGAAGAATTTGATATAGAAGAAGTTTTAGAGGAGTTAGGACTATAATATTATACGTATTATAAAATGAAAAGCACAACTTAATTTATCAAGAGTAAATTTTTGAAAAGATATAAAAAATCTAATCTTTATATATTATATATGTGTAGTTTGTAATATTAAAAAAGTCCAGCAAACAATGAACTGCACCCTGTCAAGTAGACAGTGGAAATAATAAAAATCAATTTAAGCGGCTAAAGCCCTAAACTCCATTGGGCTAAGGCCGTTTAATTTTTCTTGTAATCTTTTGGTA